>JAUUWG010000086.1 GCA_030589165.1 Desulfobacterales bacterium | reverse complement strand
GTGGCAATGGCAAAGAGGTCACACCCGTTCCCATATCGAACACGGAAGTTAAGCTCTTTTGCGCCGATGGTACTGCTCGGGAAGCTGGGCGGGAGAGTAGGACGCTGCCGGAAAATTTCTTATAAACCCGGAATTACCTTTAACTATGGTGATTCCGGGTTTTTTTTTGCCAACAATTAATCCACTGGCACCGGCCACAGAAATTTGCCGTATTTTAAAAAATGATTTATTTGTTGAATACTATGGTCGGCTTTTCTATCAACGGCCTCTATGGTATTAAATGCATTGTGAGGCGTCAGTATGACATTCGGGCGCTTTGCCAGGGATAGTGTTGCTTGAACTTCCCTGTCGTCGCTTTTTCGACCCCCACGCAATGATACGGCCAGCTCACGTTCGTTGTTGAATACGTCTAAAGCGATACCGCCAAGATGCCCTTCATCCAGGAGGCGGAGCAAGTCAGTTGAGGGCGACTGTTCACCACGGGCGATATTTAAAAAAAGTGTACCGGGTTTAGCGTTTTTAAGCAGCTGGTAATTAAAGTAGGCCGTATTGTCGGATGTTAAATTCATCGCGCAAACGATAATGTCTGCTTTAGAGAGTCCTTCTTCAATAGAAACATAGGATACCGAAGGATGCTTTTCAACAATGTCAACGCCCAGTACTTTCATCCCCAGACCTTTGCCTATTCGAACAACCTCGTAGCCGATATTTCCCACTCCGACGACTAACAGGGTTTTATGTTCACACTCTTGACCCGTAAGACCGTCTCGGTTGAAATCGGCAAAATGAATTGTTTGTTGTTTTAATTTTCTTAAAAGAAACATCCATAATAACATGGTTTGTTCTGCAACGGCTCTGCTGCAATACAAAGGGAGGCGTCCGCAGGGGATATTCAATTTAGATTTTTTTATATACGTTTTTATATGGTCATAACCGGTGCTGCGTGTAAGAATGCCATCCACTTTTGTTGCCCATGAAAGCGGAAGTATCGACTGGGTTCGTATACTTATTATCGGTGCGGGGGGGCATATCTCTCCATATTCCTGAATCGTTTGCCAGGTAAACCCCGCTTTTATCCGAGGTCCTAAATAATGTCTTAATGCATGGGCTTCTTCTTCAAAAGCTTCATAAAAGAAAATTTTCAATATATATCTCCTTTTTCCGGGTGTTCACTTTTTGCCGGGAAATGATGGGGCAAAATAATAAATTGGTTTTAGTGATATTGCGCTTTGAGATTAAATGTGACAAAGTAAAGTTAAAATCAACCGCAATTTTGTTCACCAGGAGAATATTTCAGAGTGAAGAGAATAAAATCGATTTTTACCATAGCGGTGCTTTTGGTTATTGCTGTTCTTTTTTCTCTACTTTGGAGGTTTCATCTCTACGCCGGTCAACCTGCCGGCAATGATGATACAAAAAAGGTCGTGCTGGTACGCCCCGGCCAGAGTTTCGACGCCACGGCTGAAAACTTGTATAAAATGGGCATTGTTAAAAGCCCTTTTAAATTTAAACTGCTTGCCCGCTTTAAAGGGTATGATAAACAAATAAAAGCAGGTGAATATCTTTTTTCCCCTTCCATGCCCCCAAATACCATACTTACCCATCTGTCAAAAGGCAAGGTCCGTCTTCACAGGTTAACTGTCCCTGAAGGTTACAATATTTACCAGATCGCTTCCCTTGTTGCCGATTCAGGGCTGGGAATGAAAAAAGATTTTTTAAGTACTGCCGCCGACCTTTCTTTTGTTCATGAAATGAAAATTGAGGCAAACACATTTGAGGGTTATCTTTTTCCGGATACCTATTATTTCCCGAAAGGTGTAACACCCCAAAAAATTATACGTACGATGGTTAAGCGGTTTAGGCGTGTATTTGTTCCTGAATGGGAGAAAAGGGCCGCAAGTCTCGGGTTGTCGATTCATCAGGTCGTTACGCTTGCGTCCATTATCGAAAAAGAGACAGGCGCTGCTTTGGAACGGCCTGTCATATCATCGGTTTTTCACAATCGTTTAAAAAAAAGAATGCGTCTTGAAAGCGATCCCACTGTGATCTACGGTATCATAAAGGATTTTGACGGTAATATTACCAGAAAACATCTTAAAACATGGACACCTTATAATACGTATAAAATTGCCGGACTCCCACCCGGCTCCATCGCCAGCCCCGGAATTAAGGCCATTGAAGCCGCTCTTTTTCCTGCCGAAACCCGTTTTCTCTATTTTGTCTCAAAGGGAGATTCCACGCATAAATTTTCAGCCACCATCAATGAACACAACAGGGCTGTAAGAAAGTATCAATTAAAGCGGTAAAAATGTATCAATCGGTCCCTTACAGGGCACTTCAAATTTTTTAAACCTGGAACAAAAATAATGAACACTGCTGAATTTTCAGATGAGCAATTGGCCGGACAGCGGCTTATGGTCGGTTTTGATGGAACGGATTTAAACAAAGATCTTATGTTCCTGATTGATACGATAAAGGTGGGCGGGATTATACTGTTCAGCAGAAATTTATCCGGTCCTGATCAAATAAAAGCGTTGTGTTTATCAATTCAGGAGTACGCCGCGTCATGCGGCCAGCCGCCTTTGTTTATTGCTATTGACCAAGAGGGGGGACAGGTGGCAAGGCTGAAAAAGCCTTTTACCCAATTTCCGGGCGGCAATCCAAAGATGAAAGCTTTGGAGGATGCAGCATATTTTGCCAGGGTAACGGCCTCAGAGCTTAAAGAGGTGGGAGTCAACATGAATATGGCACCTGTCATGGATGTTGCATTTGAAGGAACGGAAAGTGTAATGGCCGGGAGAGCTTTCGGCAATAATCCCAAATGGGTATCAAATATGGGAGTGAAAGTGATTGCGCATCTGCAACAGAATCAAATCATGGCTGTTGCAAAACATTTTCCCGGTATCGGCCGCACAACATTGGATTCACATTTTGAGATGCCGTTTCTTGATACTGATTTTTCAATTATGAAATCTACCGATATTATACCCTTCGAAGCCGCTATAGCCCATGATGTGTCCGGGATAATGCTTTCCCATATCTGTTACACAAAAATTGACCCGAAGTGGCCGGCAAGTTTGTCAACGTATATTGCAAAGAACCTTTTGAGGGAGCAAATGGGGTTTGAAGGGTTGGTCATGACCGATGATTTGGACATGAAATCAATCGAAGGGCATTATGACATACAAACCGTTATAAAACAGATAATTTCAGCGGATATTGACTTGGCCCTTATATGCCACAAGGGTCCGAATATCGAGCATGCGTTTAAAGAGATACTAAAAGCTTTACAAGACAATCGAAATACAAAAGCAAAAGGGGTGGCATCCGCACAACGGATAATGAATCTGAAAGGAAAATATTTACAGGATCAACAGACAAAAAATATGATTTGATGATTGCATTCTTAGGAAAGGGGTTTGATTCTTGAATAGACATCATCATTCATGTTGGATGATGTCCCCTTTGATAGATAATGGTAGCCTATTGCGCCAATCATGGCTGCATTATCGCCGCACAGGTTGAGAGAAGGGATATGGGCAACAAGGTTATGATTTGCAGTTTCCTTTTTGATTCTTTCTCTTAATCGGTTATTTGCTGCCACGCCGCCAACGATGGCGATGTGCTTACAATCCTTTTTCTTTGCAGCATTTATAATTTTGTATGAAAGAACATCCACGACCGCTTCCTGGAAACTTGCTGCAATATCAGAGAGTTGTTTCTTGTATCCATCTTTGTGGTTCTGAATATACCGGTTGACGGCTGTTTTTATACCGCTGAAGCTGAAATCAAAGGCGGATTTATCAATATATGCTCTGGGAAAATTTATTTTTTTAGGGTCTCCTTCATGGGCAAGTTTGTCAATAATACCGCCACCTGGGTAGCCAAGGCCCAGCATTTTGGCAACTTTATCAAAGGCTTCTCCGGCGGCGTCGTCACGGGTCTGCCCCATAAGCTCAAAGTCGGTGTGGGATTTTACATAATAAATACTGGTATGTCCACCTGATGCCAGAAGGGTTACAAAGGGGAAAGGAGGGGGATCGGATTCCAGGAATACGGAGCTGATGTGCCCCTCAAGATGATCAACACCTGTCCATGGAATGTCAAGAGCAAAAGCATAGGCCTTTGTAAAGGAAAAACCGACAAGAAGTGAGCCGATAAGTCCGGGCCCCTGGGTTACGGCAATCCCATCCAGTTGATTTAATTTTATGTCGGCGGTTTTTATCGCCTCATTGACAACGGGAACGATAGATTCGATATGTTTTCTTGAAGCCAGCTCCGGTACGATACCGCCATATGGATTATGGATGGCTATCTGGGATGATACCACTGAAGATAGGATGGTCGTTCCGTCAACGACTACTGCGGCGGCGGTTTCATCGCATGAGGATTCAATACCTAATATTATCATGAAACAAGTTGATCATTGGGCCCCGGCCCGGTTGGTTTTATATAAGATCCCTAAGCCCACTCAATCTGTGTATCTGAAGCGTCCCTTTTAACGATTTCACCGATGACAAAGCATTTTTCTTCCATCGCGGCAAGACGCTCCATCACTTCCTGGGCAGATTTTTCAGGTACGATGGCAATCATACCGATACCGTTGTTAAATGTACGCATCATTTCATTTTCCGATACGTTACCTCCTTGTTGTACAAAGGTAAAAACAGGGGGTATTTCCCAGGAGCCCTTTTTAATTAAGGCCTTACATGCCTTGGGTATGACACGAACAATGTTTTCCGGGATGCCTCCGCCGGTTACATGAGCAAGACCGTGAACCGGTAAATCCTTTATAATTCCCTCGATAGTTTGCGAATATATCCGGGTCGGCGCAAGAAGTTCTTCACCTAACGTTTTGCCGAGTTCGGGTATATGCGTATCAATTTTCAGTTTCATGACATCAAAACAGATTTTCCGCACCAGTGAATAGCCGTTGCTGTGAAGACCGTTGGATGCAATTCCGATAAGTTTATGGCCGACGTGGATTTCCGAGCCGTCCACAATTTTATCGTTATCGACAATACCGACTGAAAATCCGGCCAGATCATATTCATTTTCTTTGTATAAGCCCGGCATCTCAGCCGTTTCCCCGCCGATCAGGGCACACTTAGCCGCCTTACATCCCTGGGCGATGCCTTTGACGATGTCGGTGGCGATTCGGGTTTCCAGCTTTCCCATTGAAAGATAATCAAGAAAGAAAAGCGGTTTTGCTCCCTGTACGATAATGTCATTGACGCACATGGCAACCAGATCGATGCCGACGGTATCATGTTTGTCCATCATAAAGGCGATTTTGAGTTTGGTCCCGACCCCGTCTGTGGAACTTACAAGAACCGGTCTTTCCAAATTTGACAGATTGAGTGAAAAGAGACCTCCAAAACCGCCTATTTCACCCATTACACCGGACCTGGCCGTCTCTTTTGCTATCTTTTTTACGGTCTCTACAAAGTCGGTCGCCTTGGCAATATCAACACCCGCATCGGCATAAGTTAGCGGCTTCGTCATATTTATCTCCTAAATATTATCCTCAAATCCCAAAAAACAAAAAAATAAACCGATTCGGGTTAAAAGTCAAAACAATTTTTTTGACATACTGTGCCTCGTATTGTAATTAAACAAAGTTTTTTGAAGTTTTATTTTTTAAACGCAATAACAGATAATAAATGAAAACGTGTGTTTAACCTGTACTAACCACTGACGACTGTTCAAAGGATCAATTTGTATGAAAAACATTAATATAGGGATACTCGGTTGCGGTACGGTAGGGACCGGGGTTGCTAAAATTCTTATTGAAAACAGAGAGCTGATAAGTTCCCGCGTCGGGGCGTTGCTGACCTTGAAACATGTTGCCGATCTTGACATAGAAACGGATAGAGGGGTGGCATTTGACAAGGGAGTTTTGATAACCGATGCGTATAAAGTGGTTGATGACCCCGAGATTGACATTGTTGTTGAGATGATCGGGGGAGAGGGAATTGCAAAAGATCTTATTTTAAGGGCGATCGATAATGGCAAACAGGTCGTCACCGCAAATAAGGCACTTATCGCAAGTCACGGCAATTCCCTGATCAAGGCGGCGGATGAAAAAAAGGTTGATGTTGCCTTTGAGGCAAGTGTCGGTGGATGCATACCGATTATAAAGTCATTGCGGGAATCTCTGGTAGGAAATCATATCCAATCAATGACCGGGATTTTAAATGGTACGTGTAATTATATTCTATCCAAAATTACCGATGTGGGAACCACCTTTGAAAAGGCCCTGGTCGAAGCTCAGGCAAACGGATTTGCCGAAGCGGATCCGACTTTGGATGTGGAGGGGTTTGATACGGCCCACAAGCTGGCTATTCTCGGAGCCCTTGCCTATGGGATGGAGATTAATCTGAAAGATATCTATGTTGAAGGGATATCCGGAATTGCCCCTATGGACATTGAATTTGCCGGCCAGTTCGGATACAGAATAAAACTTCTTGCCATAAGCAAAAATACGGGAGATGCGGTTGAGGCAAGAGTCCACCCGACAATGATTCCTTTTGACAATCTCCTTTCCAATGTCAATGGATCCTTAAATGCCATTACGATTTCCGGTGATTCCGTAGGTGATATATTGCTCTATGGACACGGTGCAGGGATGATGCCTACCGCCAGTGCTGTAGTAAGCGATGTGGTTGATCTTGCGAGAAATCTTTTATCAGGAATAAAACAAAGAATCCCCGTGCTTTCATATCAGAGAGAAAAAATAAGACGGATTCCCGTTCTGCCGATTGACGATATTTTTACCCAGTATTATTTTCGTTTTTCCGTAGCGGATCGCCCCGGGATTCTTTCCAAGATATCAGGTGTCCTGGGCAGTCATGGCATCAGCATCAAGTCGGTACACCAGAAAGGCAGAAAATCAGAAGGGTCTGTTCCGATTGTAATGCTCACACACCTTGCAAAAGAAGCTGATGTAAAAAAAGCACTTTTGGAAATCTCTTCCAGAGAAGTCGTTAATGACCGGCCGGTTATCATACGTATTGAGGATAAAGACGAGCAGGAAAAAAGTTAAAATCTGAAATTTTTACCATAAGAACACAACATTCAGAATTTAAGAGACGATATAAAGAGGCCCTATGTATATTGTTTGTTCAGATCTTGAAGGTGTTTTGGTTCCTGAAATATGGATCAATGTGGCCGAGAAGACCGGTGTAGAGGAGCTCAAGCTGACAACACGCGATATTCCGGATTATGACGTCTTGATGCAGAAACGTCTTTCCATTCTGCATGAAAAGGGGATTAAGATACAAGATATAAAAGCGGTGATCAATACGTTATCTCCCCTTGAAGGGGCATGTGAATTTTTTGACTGGCTCAGATCAAAGACTCAGGTAATTATTGTTTCGGATACCTTCGTTGAATTTGCGGGTCCTCTGATGGAAAAGCTCGGTCGGCCGACAATTTTTTGTAATTCCTTGTCCATAGACCCCGACGGTACCATATCGGGATATAATCTGCGCCAGGAAGACGGAAAACGAAAGACGGTGCTCGCGCTCAAAAGCCTTAATTACAAGGTAATAGCGACAGGAGATTCTTACAATGACATCACCATGTTAAAAGAAGCCGATGCCGGTATTCTTTTCCGTCCCCCGGAGATTGTAATAAAGCAGTTCCCTCAATTTCCGGTCACCTCCAGCTATGACGAGTTGAAGCAACTTATTGAAAAGGAAATTGGAATTAATTAAATGGCGAGGCTGTAGTGTAAATGTCGTTTGTCCGGAACCATCCTCAGGGTATTGTCTTCAAAATATTTGTATTGCCCAGATCCTCAAAGAATATGATAGCGGGACTTCATGGTGATGCGCTTAAAATCAAGCTTACCGCTCCGCCTGTGGATGGTTCTGCAAATAAGATGTGTATTAAGTATTTGGCAAAACAGCTTAACCTTTCAAAATCTTCTTTAGAGATCGTATCAGGGCACACCAGTCGCACAAAGCAGATCCTCATCCGTTTTTCAGGTGCTAAAGCTTCAGTCAAAGAGCAGGAACATCTCAAGGCGATGGTTGAGTCGCTGGCATCCTGATTTTCAAACTTTAGGGACTCGGCACGAATAAAGTGTTCCAGATAGCGCTCATGATCAGGTCAGATTTATTCGATCCGAAATCTAATCGCCACAGGAATAGTCGTTCTATTTCGAGGACGATTTGATTGAGTATCGAATAAAGATGGCCTGAAGAGGAGATGCTAAATGGGATAATTTATTTGTGCCGAGTCCCTT
>JAUUWG010000004.1 GCA_030589165.1 Desulfobacterales bacterium | reverse complement strand
TCAGGTCCGCAAGCTTCAAGTCTTCGGGCACCTTCAGATCAAAATGCTCGGAGATCTTGCCGAATATCTCCACCTGCTTGACCGTGTCGCTCCCCAGGTCCGCCTCGAGATCCAGATCATCTTCGAGCATGTCCACCGTATACCCGGTCTGCTTGGCGATGATATCCTTGGCCGTATTTAAGATGGCCGTATCTGTCGCAGCCGACGGTGACACAGGCAAAGGCTTGGCAGTGACTGCTTCATAGACTTTCTCTTTAGGTGCCTCCTTCTGTGGTACGGCCCCAGTGTCGATTACCGCTTCAACAGCCCGGTCGTATCTTAAAACAGGGGCGAGATCATCCGGCTTCACGCAAAGAGCGTTATTGATAACCGTCAACAGCGGATCGGTACTGCCTGATATCTCCGTTAACCATTTGTGGTACCTGGAGTTATTATCAATGGTATTCTCCTTTATTTTCCTGATGAATAAAAAGGAGAAGTGTGAACCAAATCCCGCTGAAAAATGGAGGGCATAGTCATAGCTGCCTCGATTCTTTTTATTGAGATTAAGGTCCTTGAATTCATCCGGCACATTCTTTAAGTTGGCGATCGGCGGGACAACCCCTTTTTGCAATGCCTTTACGATAACGGCATCTTCAATACCCACACCCAGTGTATGTCCGGTAAAACCCTTGGTATTGGTAATGGTTATATCCCGATAATGATCCGGGAACGTATTTTTTATGGCTGAAACTTCTGCTGCGGCACTACCGCCTCTGGCCGGGGTAAAGGTCTCATGGGACATGAATACCATGGAACCGGTATAATCTTTCTTCTCGATATGGTGACGTTCCTCGACCCCTGAAATAAAACGCTTCATTTCCTCAGCCAGGTGGTTGACATCGATTTTAGTGGCATGGAAGGCGCTGTTTCCCATATAGGTACCCAGGACTTCCGCCTGACCGTTCAAGCCCCTTTTCTTTATTCTGTCCTGACGTTCAACGATAATGGAGACGGCACCGCTGCCCAGGATGGTTCCGTTTCTGGTAACATCAAAGGGCTTTGCAGCTTCCGCGACGGTCTTTTTGACCGTAGCCGCACCCAGAGCAAGAAAACCTGAACAGATCCATGGGCCCTGGGCTTGAGAGGTCGCAGCCTCTCCACCGATAATGATTACCCGTTCACACCTTCCGGATCGAATCCAGTCTTCTGCAACGCCAACCGCCTGGGTTGTTGTGGCACATGCCCCGCTTAACTGCATATTTGGCCCCTTGGCTTTGATCAACTGGGCAAAGTGCGCCGAACCCAAAGGAATGATGTTTAACAACAGGTTTCGCTCAAACTCGTAGGTACCGTATTCCTTTCTTCTCTCTTTAATTTTAAAGAACCAGTCGGTTATCTGCTCCTTTACCTCCTTATCTTTTACACTCTCCATCAGATGGTAATAGATATTTTCAAGCTCATCATACGGTTTGACATAGAATTTATTGTAATAATAATTATTCAGCTCATTAATCAGGGTTTCATACCCTGGAAAAAGAGACGTGATGATAACACCGGTATTCTCCTGCATCTGCTCCGGCAGAGAAAACCCGGCGGGTATTTGTTTGCCGGTGGATGTTGTCTTATAATTCAAGACCAGAGGAATATTGGCATCTTTTAAAGCCTCGATACCCGCGCCAATGGCCAGCGAAGTAGTAATGTCATAATCAAAATCGATTCCATATTCATTTTTCAGGTTAAAATATCCGAGCTTTCCGGCCAGTTGAATCACCTCTTCGGTGCTCTCTATTTTAACAAATTTGGCATGTCCTTCCGGGTCCTTAAAAACCCGGGTGAGATTCATATCGACAATTCTTTCTTTTTCCTGTTGATTCAACGGCTCAATGAAATTGTTCCCACTCAGAAGTTTATCAAAATTATCAGTGTTAAAAACCTTATTGCCGGTTCCGGGCAAGCCGATGGAGACACCGGATATGGCAACCTTTCCGGTAAAAAAATTAAATTTTTCAATAGCCTCAATGGCCTTTTCTCTCCTGGATTTTAAAAATTCCTTGTATAATACCTTTTTCAGGGCGTCATCGTTTTCCTGTAAAAAGGTTTCAAAATCCATATCGCCATCAATATGTTTGTAGAAATCAACCTCAAGGTCATCTGCCGGCAGAGGAACATCAACTTTTTTCGTTTCAATCCGCTGAACGGAAACCGCCGGTTTCAAAGATATTTTGCCGTTCTCCTCCAGGTACTTGACTAACGCATCCAGTGACTTGACTTGGCCGGCCTTGGGATCAACTGCGGGCAGGCACGTATAATCCTTGATATTAATATTCTTGAGCAGATTAATCAGAATCTTGCCCGGACCGACTTCAATAAAATGGGTCATGCCTGAAGCACGAGTATTTTCAATTGATTTTACGAACTCGACCGGAGAGGTGATCTGTTTAACAAGAATCTCTTTAACCGCCTGGGCATCATTGGGGTAGGGTTCAGCCGTAACATTGGCAATAATCCGGCTGTAATCCACATCATTAAAACGCAATTTTCCAATGTAGTCTTTCAACTGGTCCGCCGCGGTTTTAAACAGAGGCGTATGAAATGCCCCTGAAAGCGCCAGTTTCTTAAACATAACTTTTTCCGTCTTTAAAAATGCGCAAAAGTCATTGATCTCGGCTTCATTGCCGGAAACAGCGGTCTGGTTTTCGCTGTTTTTATTGGCAACATATACATTCTTGATGTTTGATGCATCGATTAAGCTTGAAACTTCTTCGGCGTTTTTGAAAACAACCATGATTTTCCCGGGGAAATCATCCGCCGCCTTTTTCATTAAATCAGAGCGCTTGATGATCAGCCGCATCGCGTCTTCAAAATCGAGTATGCCGCTGCAGTACAGGGCGGAATATTCACCGATGCTGTGGCCGATAAAAGCATCCGGTTCAAAGCCTTTTGACTGCAGATATCGATAAATGGCTGCAGAAGAGATAAATATGGCCGGCTGGGTATTCTCCGTGGAATTAATCTCCTTGTTCGTGCCGAACATCAGCTCCAGCAGAGAGTAGCCTCGCATCTCCTGGAAAATTTTCTCTCCCTGGTCCATGAGATCGCGTATCATCTTGTTTGAATCATACAATTCCTGCATCATTCCGGCATGTTGTGCGCCCTGCCCTGAAAGAAGAACCAAAGCCCCGTCTTTGATTTTGGCAACCTTGCCGGTTTCAGCCTTTTGATCTTCAGCCCGGGCCGAAACATCTTGAGAAACCGATTTGGCAACCGTGTCAGTAAGCTTTTCTTCCGTCATCCATGAAGGCAGAGAACCGACAACCATATGCCCGTGATTTCCACCGATACCTACGACATTGGATGCAAAATTAAGCGCATGTCTGTCGCTGACATCAAGCAGTTCTTTGTTGGGCTTAAGGACCGAGTCTTGCTTTATGATCGTGGTTTCAGGAGAATAGCTGTTATTGGGCAAAATCTTCTTGTGCTTGTTCATCAGAAGAAGTTTGGTCAGGACCACGGCCGGATTGGCTGCTTTGAAATATCCGAACTCCGGTTTGGTATTACCGAAATAGATATCTTTATTGAAGCTGGCTTCAATGGCCTGTTTCTCGATCTGGTCCAGCATCACATTGCATAATCCGAATACATCCAGATAATCGATCTGATTTTTGTTCACCGATGTATTCTTGTAGCACTTGTCGATAACCGCACTGAAACAGTTTTCTGAAGGAGAAAGAATATGTTTGGGCGCGCTGGATTGAAACGAAAGGTTATGAAGTTCACCTATAACAGGCATCTTGTTTTTGACCGCATTTTTGTAGGTGGTCATCACCTGAATTGCGGCACCTTCACCCATGATATATCCGCTTGCGTTTTTATCAAAAAAACGGCACTCATTATCCGACAAAAGGCTCAGCCGCTTAAACGCCAGCATAATCGTAGGATAGAGGTTGGCATCTACCCCGCCGGTAATAACATACTCATAGTCTTTGGATTTAAGGCCTTTGACCGCCAGTTCAATGGCAATGGATGCTGAAGCGCATGAAGCATCTACGACAAAGTTGGCAGCGTTGCAGTTAAAAAAATTCGCTATCCTGCCGGACACGATATTGGACAACAGTCCCGGAATGGTATCTTCCGTGTTTTTAACATACCGATTTTTCAATAGTTCAGAGAGTTTTTCGGAAATTTCCGCTTTGACCTCAGTCTTTGTACCCGGAATTTCGGATATAACCTGTTTTATGAAATCGGTTCGTACTCTTAATACATTTTCAACATTCTGCTCTCCGGATATGGTTCCGAGAACAACGCCGATTTTGTTGCCGTTGACCAACTGGGGCTGCAGGTTTGATCGCTCGATGGCCTGACTTGTCGCATCAAGGGCAAAAAGCTGGGCCCGGTCAACGGATTTTGCCGCAGCCGGGGGAATCCGGTATTTTACATTGTTAAACTTGTAATCCTGGACCATTCCGGCTTTGACTTTTGGAATCCGATAATAGGAATCAGCAGGCTCCTGGGCATAATAGTCGTTATGAAAGCGTGAATCCGGAATTTGGGAAACAACCGGTTTGCCTTCAACAAGCCTGTCCCAGAACTCTTCAACATTTTTAGCACCCGGCAGAACAACCCCGAGACCGGCAATGACGATGCGGTCATCATTAAAATCATATTCCGGATTGGAGAATATGCTTCGTGGCAAAGGTTTATAGGCTTTTGTGTATTCTTCAACCGCACAGTGATAATTGATACCGCCGAAACCGAATGAGCTGACTGCCGCCATTCTTGACTTCCCTTCCTTGACTTCCCATTGGGCAGGCTCTTCAATAATATAAAGCGGCGTATTCTCGATATCATGTTTTTTGGCAAGGGTCTCAAACAAGCCGTTGGGCGGAAGTGTCTTATGGTTGATGGCCAGTAAGACCTTAATGAATCCGGCTGTGCCGGCCCCCCCTAAAAGATGTCCGATCTGGGATTTGATGGAACTGATGCCGATGGGCGTATCGCTTTTGTATACTTGTTTCAATGTTTCAAGTTCCGCGATATCTCCCATGATTGTGGAGGTCCCATGGGCTTCGATGTAATCGATGTCCGAAAAATCAACATCTGTTTTTATTTTTTCAAAACATCTTGTTAAGGCATAGGATTGGCCCAAGGTATTGGGTGCGGCAATGGCCTTGCCCTTTCCATCCGAGCTGGCGGCCATGGCTTTGATAATCCCGAAAATTTTGTCGTTGTCCCGTATGGCATCTTTCATGCGTTTGAGCACGACAATACCGCTGCCTTCACCGATGACAAACCCGTTTGCCCTTTGATCAAAGGGATAAGAGCCGTCGGCCGACAGGGCGCCCATTTTACAGAACCCGACAAAAGGCTCCGGAGCCAGATTGGTATTTGCACCGCCGGCAATGACCATGTCATGATCGCCGGACAACAGTTCTTTTATCCCGCAATCCATTGCCGAAAAAGATGTGGCGCAGGCCGCGTCCACCACATAGTTAACCCCTTCGATCCCCATATGATAAGCGATTCTCGAAGCTTCAATATTCAGTGTCACGCCGTGCGCCGGATCATAGGCGGAACCTTGGTAGAGCCTGGATTTGAGTTCTTCTAAAAAGGTCTCTCTCTCGGCCTGATCCAATGATTTGAACGCATCGATCTGATCCAGGTTAAATTTGATCTCCGGATAATAATATTTCAGCTGGAGATCATAGCTTAATTCATTGGCCAGGCATGTCCCGACGATAACAGCGGTTCGTTTTCTGAGGTTTTCCTTGATCCTGAGATTTTCATCAATATAACCGGTATCCGCCAAAGCCTGGTAAGCGGTTTCAAGAATCATCTGCTGGGTTCTTGAAAGATTTTCGGCTTTTTCCCTGGTGTAACCGTATTTTTCATAATCAAACTCAAAATCATCGATCACGCCGGCAACCCGGGTATAGCTCTTGTCCTCGGCAGTTTTGTCTTCATCATAGTAAAGATCGGTGTCACACCGGTTTTTCGGCAGTTGTTTGATGGAATATTTTTTTGAAAGAATATTCTCCCACAACACCTGAGTGTCATGCGCATCCGGATAGATGCAGCCCATACCGATGACGGCGATTTCATCATTGATCTGATGATCTTCGCTTGAAAAGACCTCCAGGGAGTTCAGATTGTGGATGAGCCCGTCCTTGGAATTAAAATACCGGTCGTGGATGTCTGAAATGGCCGTACAACAGGAGAAAAAGGCCAGTGAATCACCGACATTGAAGTTTCCTTTCCGGTACTGTTCTTCGTCAGTATAGTTCCGTAATTTGACAAATTCCCTGTTTTCATTAAAAACCGGAGAATAGCACTTTGACGCAATCAGCATGGAGCCCATGTTTTCACCTTCAAAAGCGGTCTTTCTCTCTTTCAGGGGCATCCCTTCCTTGATACGTTGCTGCTCATTCTCTATCATCTTCTCTGAAAACGGGGATAAAACCGTTCTTGAAGGCAATCCGACCGTGTTTCCGATAACAAAGGTTTGATGCCGGTCACAAATAATATCCTGATACTGTTTTTTTATGGCGCCGGTATCCACGATTTCCCGGGTAAACAGATAGGCACTGCCGACCTGAATACCGATCTTGGCGCCCCGCTTGGCAAAAATGGAAGATATACCGCTTATAAAATGAGAACCGCTTGCAGTGGCCACACCTCCGGCAAAGATAAGGGACTGCCGGCCCACCATATCATCGGATTGCTCAAACAAGCGTTCCAGAGCCAATTCCCAGAGAACACAACTGGTCAGGCTGCCGACATGGCCGCCGGCTTCCGTACCCTCGAAGATAAACCGGGTGCAATCATGGGTGACCGCATTTTCAAGCATCATAAGAGAAGGCGTATGGAGGTAAGTCTTGATGCCCGCAGACTCCAGATCTTTGACCTGGGAAGGGACGCCGCCGGCAAAAAGCGCAAAGGGCACCTTGTATTCCTTTACCAGCCTGAAATGGTCATGAATGGTTCGGTTGAAGGCTTCAATGCCGATCAGGCCCGCTCCGAACCGGGCGACTTTCTCTTTACCTGCGGAGAGCATGCTCTCTGCCAGATTAACCGGCAGATTCCCCATGGCAAAGAAAGGCAGACCGCCGTTTTCAAAGACCTTCAAGGCAAAATCCGCATTGTCACTGACATTGGCCATGGGCCCCTGAATAAGAGGAAGTTTGGTTCCATGTTCCCTGGCAAGACTGGAATCGGGTCTTAAGGGGTCGTGTTCATCCACCTCGAGGAGCATTTTTTCAATATGTTTAAAAAATGCGTGAATTATATCTTTTAATTTCTTTGATTGTTTAACAAAATACTTGGAAAAAACAGCGTCCTGTCCCAGATAAAAAAGACTCTGAATGGGAGTGGAGTCCGGATCATCGAGCGCCACCACATTCGATGTTATTTCGTTATAGAGCACCGAGTCCAACCCGGATTCCGAACATAAAAACGCCTCTTTTTCTTTGAGTGTTTTGACAATTTTTGTCCCGAGTTTTGCAAAAAAACGATATTGAACATTTAAAGTTTGACCGACTAAAACAGAATCCTTTTCTTCAAGACTTGCGATCACGGCTTTGAAATCATCCGACAGCGGTGCTTCTTCGGACAGATATAACTGATCGTCCAGTACGACACCGGCGGCCCCTGCGGCAAACATACCGGCAGCAGTATAAAACCCCACCCCGCCGTGAATAAAGACCGGATGGGATGAATTCTCAAGATACCATTGCATCAACACAAAGGAAGCGTATCTGGAAACCTTGCCCGGCGCTTCGTTGCCTTTCAGGATCAGACCATGGGGAGAGATTCTGTCGAGCGTGTCATTGATTTGAATATCGAGCGTTTCGATAAAAAATTTGTATTCGGTGTTTTCAAAGGAAAAATCAGACAACTCATCGGACTGATGATAGGCAAAAACAATTAAATCCAGATTGAGAAGATATCTTTCATTAATAAAGTTTATCAGTTTTTGGTCTTTGACAAAGAGCCTGATGCCGAACAAAATGCTCTCATTGGATAATCGCTCGATTATTTCAACGGTCTCATCATATTCAAAAAACTCCGTATCCAGCACGGGAAGCCCGCCGGCGTTATAGGTCTCCTTGAAGTAATCCATATCGAAAACCTTGGGCGGGTTGTAGACGATAAGGGGCAATCTTGAATTGACGATTCTTTTAATCATTAGAAGTCTCTCCTGAAATTTACATGATCTGCTTTCGATGCTTTTTATGGCAAAAAATAATTGTTTCCACTCAAACCCTTGAAGATTATACAAAGACCGTGCCATCTTTTGACTTAAATTTTAACCTGTTGTTTTGCATTGAAAAAAATTAATATATTCTTTCAGGAAAACCTGTGGTAGGATAAAAATCATACATTTATTGTACAATCAAAGTACATATTATGCATAGAAACATTAAGAGCCTGCTTAAAACTGATGAATCCGCTGCAAAACCGTGAGAGCGGTTCAAATTGTCGTAAATTTTCGGCAAATAGGCTTGCTATTCACCTCAAATTTGCAACAATTTGCCCTCGCTCTCACACTTTTTCACTTCGATTCCCTGATTTTTAAACAGGCTCTAAAGAAAGTGTGATATGAAATCCAAAAACCGTTTAACCATTGATCAGCGTGAGTTCTTCTCCCTTGTCAACGAGGCTGTTTTTGCCAATCCCTTCAGTGACAGGCGGGTGGAGATCGATTTAAAAATCGCCGGGTTGTTTCCCGATGTTTCACGATTGAAACGCGTCGCCAAAACCATTGAGGAAGTTAAAGCCGGGATCAAAAATCTCGAACAGCAGGGCAAGGCTGATATCAATTTGTTTACCGGCAAAGACCGCAGTCTGATCAAGAATGCTTTTATCTTTGATTTCTTTTATCAGTTCCGCAACAGATTCGACCAACTTATCCTTGATCAAATTCGGTCCGGAGACGTTTCAATCCAGGTCCCTTTTGCCCGTGAAGCATTTTCTTTTTTGCAAAAAAGAGGTTTTAATTCAAAACATACCCGACACTATATCGCATTGAGTTATCAGCTCCGGCGGGCGTTTTTCTTCATCGATCGCACCATAGTCGGCCGCAGTCCGACCATGAAAGAACTGCGTCTGAATTTATGGAACAATGTTTTTACATATGATATTGATCTGTATGAACGTTATTTATGGAACCGCATGGAGGATTTTTCCACCCTTATCCTGGGGGAAACCGGTACGGGCAAAGGAACGGCGGCCATGGCCATCGGCCGTTCGGGATTCATTCCTTTTGATGAAAACAAAGAGCGCTTTGTCGAAAGTTTTACCAAGTCTTTTGTGTCCTTAAACCTGTCCCAGTTTCCCGAAACCTTAATCGAATCGGAACTTTTCGGTCATAAAAAAGGCGCTTTTACCGGTGCGATGGAAGATCATAAAGGGGTATTAAGCCTTTGCAGCCCCTATGGCTCGATTTTGCTGGATGAAATCGGGGAGGTTTCGATTCCGGTACAAATCAAACTCCTTCAGGTGCTCCAGGAAAGAGTCTTCTCTCCGGTGGGAAGCCATCAGAAAGAGCGATTTCAAGGCCGGGTCATAGCCGCTACCAACCGGTCAATCAACGAAATCCGGGAAAAGGCTATATTCCGTGATGATTTTTATTATCGTTTATGCTCGGACATCATCACGGTCCCTCCCCTGCGCCGTCGAATCCGGGAAGATCCCAGCGAGCTGGATGATCTTCTGGCCCGAACGGTGGAACGTATGACAGGCAAACCTTCTCAGGAACTTACCGGAATCGTGCGAGAGGTTATCGATAAAAAACTGGGCAGAGAATATCCCTGGCCGGGAAACGTAAGAGAGTTGGAACAATGTGTCCGCAGGGTTTTGCTCAAGCGTAATTACGAAGGGGACGACAAATCCGTTTCACCTGATTTGCGTTCCCGCCTTGTGGAAGGTCTGACCAGCGGTAATATTGACGCCCAGAGCCTTCTTGCGGGGTATTGCCGCCTGCTCTACCAACGCCATGGAACGTTTGAAGAGGTCGCCAGACGAACCCGGCTGGACCGACGCACGGTAAAAAAATACATTAACAGTTAAAAGTGAGCTAATGTGATCTAAAGCCCGCCCTGGTGCGATATATTCGTTTGCTTTGACTCAGGCCTTTTCCGAAGTTGGCTGATGAATCAACCAAGAAATAAGTAAACCCGGTCTGGGCCAGGGTTAAGGAGTCGCTTCGCTCCGTTTTTTTATATATAAAACACTTGGCGATTCTTTGCGCTCTTTGCGGTTATTTTTTTTACCGCCAGGAACGCAAAGAATCGCCAAGTGTAATAAAATTGACAGAATTTCTCAACTTTAGATCACTTTAGATCACTTCACATTTTTTAACAGGCTAAGTCGTTACGCGTTCCGAATTAAAAGTTTAAGTTCAAACCGCAAACAAATCGGATTCCATCGTCGGGATAGCCCTGATGAAATTCAAAATCCGTATCAAACAGGTTTTGAATATGAATAAAGAATTCACCGGGCAGGGATTTATCGGCAAAAGGCTGAATCATCTTCAAATCCACACTCGTGTAATCGTCGATTTTTTTCGAATCGCTGTTTTCCGAATCACTGTACTGATCGCTTACGGCCCTGAGTATCGCCTCAAGCCGGGTGTTGGTCGCAAGAACATATTTTCCGGTAATCTTGGCCTTATGCCGGGGCGTATAGATCAGCTCGCCATCAGTCTCCTTGTCCTTGCTTTTCTGAAAAATATAACTGATATCTATGGAAGCATCCTTTTTCCACTTGTATTTGATGGAAACCTCTACCCCTTGCTTGTATGCCCGGGAAATATTGACCGGCCGATAAATCAGGTCTGCGCCTCGACGGTAGCTTATCAAATCCTGGGTATCGCTCCTGAACAATACGGCTTCAACAATAAAATCCGGGCTGAATTTATGTTCAAGCCCGAAATCATAGGAGTAGACCTCTTCTTCCGATAAATCCGGATTCCCCCTGACCTGATCGATGGAACCATGGCTGGGTTGATACAACTGACCAAAGGTGGGGACGTTCACGGAATATCCCGCATTGGTTTTAAGGATACTGGCCGGTCCGAGAGCATAACCGAGACCGATGGAAAAAGCCGGGAAAAATCCAAAATCATTGGTATGGTCTCCCCTCAGGCCAAGACTGAGGGTAACATCACCCAAATCCCGGTCAAACTGGCTATTGATCGATGTCTTTTCCCGGTGATGATCACCGGTGATGGAATGATCAACAATATCCTCTTCAAACATTCCCCCCAGGCGCAATGCCCATTTTCCGGCTTCTTCGGCCCAGTTGCCGTCACCTTTGATACCGATCTTATAGGTTTCGAGAGTGGAGGTATAATCGAACTGGGACTTGTCCTTGAGACGCGCTGCATCAAGATATGACTTGATAGAAAATTCACCGGTATCCCCCATAAGTCCCTTGGCACGAAAGTCCAAAGCCCCCTTGTTGTAATACTGCCGGGCGTCAGGCGTAGGATTGTCTACAGGACCCGTGGAACCGTGTTCTGAATAATAATAACGTCCGTTTATATCATATTTAACAAGGTTATCCTGTTCCCGGTCCCAATGAAGACTTAAATTAGCGGTATCCTTGTCGGCGTTAGGCCGTTTACCGTCCTTGTGGCCGCCACCGGCAGTAACCATGAAACTGCCGTTATCCAGGGACATCACATGAGAGCAATTCACATCGGCTCTTCCATAGGAGCCGCCGCTCATCCTGAGGCGCGTTCTTTTCTTCTTCTCTTCTTTGGAATCGGTTAGTCCGGAGGTGCGCGTCACAATATTAATCGCTCCGCCTGTACTCTCCGGGCCTAGCCAGACCGGTACCGGCGGTTTGAATACGGTTATTTTCTCTATGATTTCAATGGGAATGGTGCTCAGGTCAATTCCACCATACTGCCCGGAATTAACGGGTCTGCCGTTTACCAGAACCAATACCGACCCTGATCCTCCGCTGCCGCGGATCGAGATTCTTGACCCAAGACCACCGGCCGATTGACTGACATCCACTCCCGGCATGGAACCGACAGCCTCGTTAAGATCCAGAAAATTCCGCTCTTGGATCTCCTTTTTGTCAAGAGTAGAAACCCGCTGGGGATGATTCTTTACATATTCGGATAGTTTTTCAGCCACAACAACAATTTCCCCCAAGGAATAAGCAGGCGCATGGTCAGACATTGCGGGAGCTACACAAACCAAAACGAGAAATAAACAAAACCCAAAAACCAGCAGCCAGGTACGCCTCATATTAAGATACATCCTTTCTGTGCTTAAGACGTGTCACCGACACGTCTCTACTTTAAATTATTTTTCTTAACACCATAGACGAATAAGCCGATGATCAGCATGACAAAAAGGGAAGCAAACCACTGGACCCCGGAAGACGCAAGATCCGTGGTCTCATCCTTTGGCTTCATTTCTTCCATCCTGTACCCTTCCACTGTTTGGGATTCAGGCCCCTTTTGGGTGTCATCTTTCTGAATCTCCTTTTTTGATTTGGGGTCAGACATCTTTTGTTCATCTATCCGTGTTGTTTTATCAAACCCCTCATTCAGCTTTTTTTGCAATTTCTTTCGGTTCTTTACCTGTTTTTCCAGAGATTTGCCTGCAGCCTGCTCAACGGCCATTTTGAATTTTTCCACCATCTCGGGCGACATCACCCCGGGAAGCGATATGATATTGACCACCATCTGGTTCAAAACAGGGTTGTTGCAGGTATGATCACAGCAGGCCACCCCTTTTTCAACAACACTTACGGCATATTCAACCGCCAACTTCTTTTTCACTTTCTCTTCGGCCTTCCAGTATCCCTTTCGGACAGCCTCCAGCATACGGGCGGAAATGGACTGATAGGCCCATGGATTTGCTTTGTTAAAGAATTCCTTTATCTCCATGCCGTACTTATCTTCAACGTAAACCTCATAGGTCTCTTGCCATTTGTTTTTATCAACGGCCTGGGGCGTTGTCACCTGCCAGCCCCACATGTATTCTACAAAATGGGCCATTTCACGGGCGCCTGCATAGTCTTCCTTTTTCATCCCCTCTATCCATTTGGGATTGAGATACCGGGTTCGAAGTTCTCTGCCGATGGTTTTTGCGATATCTTCCACTTCAATCCGGTTGGGAATTCTCTGCATGGAAACCATGGTATCCGGTGCTTCTCCGCTCTCTTTTTTTACCGCAAGGGAGAGTCCGCCCAGATACTGAAACACGTCATCATTGTCCATGGTCCCATACAAACTGGAGGAAACGGAATGAACGGCTATTTTAACCCCTTTGAGATTCTCCTTGAACACCTCTTTTGCCGGTTCTCCCCATTTCCCCAGGCCAAAGGCATAACCGACCCGGTTTTCATAGACATTGACGATTTCATCATCCGATTCCCAGAAACCGGACGCCCCGGTCATTTCAGCCACACCGGTCCCATAGGAACCCGGCTTTTCCGTAAATATCCGAATGCGGGAAAACACATCCGCCTCTTTTTCATCCATGCCGGATTTTATCAGACGGGTCTTGATCTGTTCATTATGCTTGCGGATCAGGTTTTCGATATCCTGCTGGGCGGCTGCTTTCTGGACTGCTTTATCCAGAAAATCAAGCATGTTGGGGAAAAGGTCCCGGTAAAGCCCGGACGGATTGATCAACACGTCGATTCTGGGTCTTTTCAACTCTCTTCCCGGAATCACTTGAGTGCCGGTGACCCGGTCCGAGCGGTCCCACTTAGGCTTTAACCCCATCAGGTATAAAATAGTACATTCGTTTACCCCTTCATTTCGAATGGTTTCCGTGGCCCATAGCACCACAGCCACCTTGTCGGGATAGGATTTCTTTTCCTTTATATGTTTATCGATAATCTCCTGAGCTGCTTTTTTACCCAGTTCCCAGGCTATTTTCGAAGGTACCTTTGCCGGGTTGAATCCGTAAAAATTTTTTCCGGTGGGGACAGCGGCCGGATTTCGAATCGGGTCATTCCCCTCCCCCGATGGAATATAGCCGCCGTTTAACCCCTTGATCAGGTTATCGATTTCTCGTCTTCCCGAATCATAAACCTTTTTTCGGGCCTGATCCTTATCAAACCCGGTATTTCGTTTAACAATGCAGTTGACTGTCTCCTCAAGGGCCTCTCCCTCATATGCCCGGCCAAAGGTATGAAGGCCGTAGGGCATAAAATTTTCTCTGATTTCCAAAAGATAATGCTCGATTTCTTCCAGACCTTCCTCATCAAATTCAGTTATGCCGAGATCTTTATCAATCCCCGTTTTTTTAACCAGATCAATGATCTTCTTCAACTTGAGGCCTGTAGTTTTACTGGCCACCGAGGTTGAACGGCTGTAACTGCTGATCAAATCGTAAATCTGAGCGTACTCGTGATAAAGTTCACTCTCTTTGAGCGGGGGAATCATGTGATCGATAATCACGCCCCTGCCCCTTCGTTTGGCCTGAATTCCCTCGCCGACATCATCCACGATGTAAGGATAAATATTGGGGATGTCGGTAATCAGAACATCCGGCGGGCAAGATGCTGAAAGTCCGGCCTGTTTTCCCGGAAGCCATTCATGGGTGGCATGGGTTCCCAGATGAATCATGGCATCGGCCTTGAACACATGCTTGAGCCACAGATAGGCTGCGATATACTGATGATGGGGGTACAAGGTGGGATCATGGTAGAGCTTCATGGGTTCGTCACCCCAGCCGCGGGAGGGTTCCGGCATTACCATGACATTGCCCAGCAAAACCGCCGGGATAATAAAATGCCCGTCTTTGATCATGATATTCGACGCTTCCGCCCTGCCCCACTGGCTGATCACTTTTGTTTTAAAATCTTCCGGCAAATCATCAAACCATTTCCGGTAGGTTGAAACCGGCAGCCGAATCACCTTTTCTTCTCTGAGCATCCGGTCCAATTCTCCCGGCGCCCAGCTTCCGATATTTCTGCCGTATTTTAAAATCAGATCCTTGACGGCATTTTCACTGATCTGTTGATCCGCTTTTACCTGATAGCCTTCATTTTTCATGCGGTTTAAAATCAAATCAAGGCTTTTAAACACGTTCAAATAGCTGGCACCGATATTCTGCTTACCCTGGCTGTGATTGTAGTAAAGAATGGCAACCCGTTTTTTTTCATTGGCCTTTTGCCTTAACGCCACCCATTTTTTCAGTCTGGGAATCAGCAGATCAATGGTTTCTTCTACAGGCCGGTGCACGAAATAATGCCTGCCCGATTCCGCATCAACCATCTCCTTCTTGCCGGACAAAGGGGTCGGTTCAATGATTCCGGATATCTCGGGATTTGCGATGTTCCACATCACATCCATGGGCAAAAGACCTTTCGGGTCTTTTGCCCATTCTTCGATGGTACTGCCATACAGATGGATGGCATTTACCATCGGAACATCCAGAGCCTTGATGGCAGCCCTGACTTTATCGTTGATCGAAGAATAAAATTTAAGGGTATAGGCCAGCACAAGGTCAACTCTTGACTTTCTCTTCTCATCCAGAAAAATTTGGGTCAAGATCTTCAGGTCTCGTCCAAACGCAGGAATGACATTGAACCCCTGTTTTTCAAGCTGCTTTATTAAATAATCCATGCTCTCCGTCTGCCCTTCCATGAGCATGGAGGAAAAAGCCATGATACCGACCCAAGGGGCTTTTTTTACATACCCCGACCGTTTTTCATACCATTTCAAATAGTCTTCATAACAGGTAAAAGCTTCTTTATTATCCGGGTGATAGATCCTCAACTCAGGCAGTCGTTCCGGTTCCTCATAGGGAAAAGACGGATCAAAGGCTTTATTGACCACCCGGTAAACCAGGTTTTGAATATTTTTCACCGTCATGTATTGATAATACGCTTTGACGGCAGGATCAAAAATAAATCCCTGCTTTTCCAGCGTCTCATCATCCCTCGACCCCCTTACGGCATA
Source organism: Desulfobacterales bacterium (assembly GCA_030589165.1). Lineage (GTDB taxonomy): Bacteria > Desulfobacterota > Desulfobacteria > Desulfobacterales > JAFDHS01 > JAFDHS01. The sequence continues at coordinate 19,643 of JAUUWG010000004.1, read as the reverse complement.
AACCCGCTTGTTCGCAAAATCGACATTGGTAACCAGATATTCGCTCATTTCCTTCATCATAACATCAACGATGATGACCTCGGATGAAGAAACAAATTCCTGTGCCTGAGTATCATCCCTCATATCCTTGTGTATAAAAAATCTGACCTCAATGCCTTCAGGAAGACTTAAGTCTTTAATGGCCTTATTCAAAAGGCAGGTGTTGGCGTCGACCACCAGAAATGATATGCGCTTGGCAATCGTGATGGAAGGAAACAAGAAAAGAACAAGCATAGAGACAGTAAGAAGTTTTTTCATATGCTCACTTTTACCCTTTCCGGCTTTTTACGCCATAGACAAACAATCCGATAATGAGGATAACAAAAAGAGAAGCAAACCACTGGACGCCGGAAGATGCAAGATCCGTGGTTTCCTCCCCTGCCTTTACCTCTTCCATCTTATACCCTTCCACCGATTTGGATTCACTTCCCTTTTGGGTGTCATCTTTCTGAATCTCCTTTTTTGATTTGGGGTCAGACATCTTTTGTTCATCTATCCGTGTTGTTTTATCAAACCCCTCATTCAGCTTTTTTTGCAATTCCTTTCTGTCCGTTACCTGCTCTATCAGAGACTTGCCTGTAGCCTGCTCGATGGCCAACCGGAACTTTTCAACCATTTCAGGAGACATCACCCCGGGAAGGGATATGATATTGACCACCATCTGGTTCAAAACGGGATTATTACACGTATGATCACAGCAGGCGACTCCTTTTTCAACGACATTTACGGCATATTCAACCGCCAGCTTCTTTTTCACTTTTTGATCGGCTTTCCAATAGCCTTTCCGGACAGCTTCCAGCATCCGGGCGGTGATGGACTGATAGGCCCAGGGATTTGCCTTGTTGAGGAACTCCTTTATTTCGAGGCCGTATTTGTCTTCCACGTATACCTCGTAGGTCTGCTCCCATTTGGTCTCATCAATGGCAAATGGGGTGGTCACCTGCCAGCCCCACATATGTTCTACAAATCTTTTCATCTCCCTTGCCCCGGCGTAATCCTCCTTTTTCATCCCTTCAATCCATTTGGGATTGAGATAACGGGCGCGCAGTTCTTGTCCCAGGATTTTTTCAATATCTTCAATATGAGCGGCATCAGGATCTTTCTGGATAGAAAGCAAGACATCCGGATATTCACCGCTTACCTTTTTTACTGCTAAGGAAAGGCCGCCGAGACATACAAACACATCATCGGTGTCCATATTCATAAAAAGGTTGCTGGACCGGGTGTGCATGGTAATCTTGATATCTTCGAGGTTTCTCTTATACGCGGATTTCAGTGGTTTTCCCCAGACACCTTTGCCATATCCAAAGGATACAAAATTAATGAACACATCGGCAATCTCTTCGTCCCTTTCCCAGAGACCACTATTGGGAATTAGATCCTCTATGGTATTTCCATAGCTGCCGGGTTGAGCAGAAAAGACTCTTATTTTGCTTAAATTCTCTGCATCATCTTCGCTGTATCCTTTCTTTAGCAGAGAATCTTTTATCTTCCGGTTGTGGTTGGCGATAAAGTTCTCCACATCCTTTAACCGGCTTGCCTGACGCACGGCCTCATCTAAAAGAAGAATAACATTGGGGTAACTGTCTCTAAAAAGTCCGGAAGCCTGCATATGAACATCTATCCTTGGCCGACCCAGCAGTGCCCCGGGAATGGGCTCAACACCAGTCACTTTATCATTTTTATCCCAGACAGGCTTCATCCCTAAAAGGTAAAGCGCTGTCCCTACCTGAGTCCCTTCATTACGCTGTAACTCTATGCTCCAAAGGACAAGTCCGATTTTTTCCGGATACTCTCCTTTTTCCTTTAGATATTTTTCTATCATCTCTTCGGCCTGCTTTTTCCCCAGGGCATAGGCATCCTTTGAAGGGACCTTGGCCGGGTCAAATCCGTAAAAGTTTTTCCCCGTCGGGATGGCCTCGGGATTTCTCAAGGGGTCATTCCCTTCACCCGAAGGGATATACTTGCCTTCCAGACCGGCAATGAGACGGTCTATCTCCAGATGGCAGAGGCTTAATCTTTTCTCGATCTCACCTAAAGACAGCTCTTCATTTCTTTGTTTGATCAACCGGCTGAATTCTTTCAATGCCTCCCCTTCCGGAGAGATACCAAAGGTGTGCAGGCCATAAGGCAAATTGGCCTCCTGCAACTCAATGAGATAGTGTTCAATCTCCTCTACCGCCTCTTCATCCACCTCTTTTAAAAGAAGGTCCTTATCCAGACCGAGTTTTTTCACCAGGGTTTTGATTCTTTTGAACTTCTCTTTAGCCAGTGCATCACTGCGGGTAAGGGCATCGTTGTATTCATTTATTAAAACAGCCAGGTCCCGATACTCCTCATAAATCCCCGCCTTTTTCATTGCCGGAATAAGATGGTCGATAATCACGCCCCGTCCCCGGCGTTTGGCCTGTATCCCCTCTCCGATATCATCCATAATATAGGGATAAAGATTGGGCAGATCCTGGATGAGAACTTCCGGTGGACAGGACTGGCTGAGACCTGCCTGCTTACCGGGAAGCCATTCGTGGGTGCCGTGTGTTCCCAGAGAAACAATAGCATCAGCCTTAAATTCATGCTTCAGCCAGAGATAAAAAGCCGTGTATTGATGATGCGGCCAGAGTTGTGTGGAATGATACAGTTTCATCGGGTCATCACCCCAACCCCTTGAAGGCTGGGGGACAAGAATAACATTGCCCAGGTTTACGTAAGGTATGATAATCTCCTTATCCTTGATCATAATTTCCGAATCTTCCACCTTGCCCCATTCGGCTTCCAGTTTCTCCTTGTAGTCCTCATCTATCTTCTTATACCATTCCAGATATTTGGCCACAGGCAGCCGGATGACCCCTTTGGTATTGATGAGCACATCGAGTTCACCCGGAACCCAGGAACCGATATTACGGCCACTTTTTAAAACAAGACTTTTAATCTCTTCTTCCGAAGGAAGTTTTCCTTCAATCGTATAGCCCTCCTTGCGCATTCTCTTTAATATTTCTTCCAGGCTGCGAAAAACATTAAGGTATGTCGCGCCTATATTCTGCTTGCCCGGCGTGTGGTTCCAATAAATAATGGCAATCTTTTTGTCCTTGTTCGCTTTCTCTTGGAGATTTTTCCAAGCCTTTACCCGCCTGACGAAAAAGTCAATATTTTCCGATATCGGTTTAAACCTATAAACTTTTTTGCCCGTTCGCTTGTCTTTCAGGATTTCCTTTCCGCCAAGAGCAGAAGGTTCAATCAGACCGTTGAATTCCGGAGTACTCATGGCGTAAGAAATTTCCATGGGTCCCAATCCTTGGGAAGATTCCGTCCACTCCGGGATCGTCAGGAAATTGATTCTAATGGCGTTCAGGAAAGGAACCCCCAGGTTTGACAGATTTTTTCGCGCCTTTTCATTAAGAACAGAAGAAAACTTAAAGGATAGCGCCGCAATTAAATCAACTCTGGAACGTCCGTCTTTATCTACAAAAAAATTATTCAAAGCAACATATGCGGGGTAGGAATAAACCGGCAGCACATTGATATCATTCATTTCAAGAGTTTCTATGAGCGAACTTACAATGACTCCGGTTTCTCCGGGAAAAGCATAGGTGGACATATCGGGTATGCCTACCCAGAAATCATCTCCGGAATAAAGCCCTTTTTCTTTGTACCAGGCGAGATATTGTTCATAATTATTAAAAATTCTGTCACTCTTCGGATGGAAAATACCTGTTTTCGGTATGTTTTGTGGTCCTCCGTAATTAATATCAAGTCCGCAATCACGATTGAGGAGAAAAAGAAGGAGGTTTTTGATATTCTCTTGGGTGGCCGGATAATAGTATCGTTGTACTTTGGGGTCGGAGATAATCTTTTCAGGTTCTTTTGCCCTGCTGCAAAGGCCATAAACCTTTGTTTTTTCGAAATCCGCATTTTTTAGAACATACTCTGTAAGGTTACGATGCATATCATCGACAATAATAATTTTGGATTGTGCAATAATCTCTTGGTCAATTTCTTCATTTTCCAGATCTTTGTCGGTATAAAAGTGAAAGTCATAACTCTTAGCTGCTTCAGAAATTTTAATGACCTCTGAAATAGCCTGAGTTACTTTATAAGAATTAGATACGCCTACAAGCAAGGTAATCTTGCTTTTGTTCTGTGCAAAAGCTCGAGAAGATACGAAAATAGATAGACAAAGGGCAATTATACCTATCCACCATATTTTGCTTTTTAACTTCTTGTTTTTTACGCCCTCCTCAGTTTTTACTTTATTCATCCGGCACATAAATCATCCTCCCATCATTAAGCCTATAACTCGATGATCAAGTTTTTTGTACTTGACTCTGTATATATTGAATTTTCAATAACTTAAAAACAGGGGTCAAATATATTACTTTCAAACCTTAAAAATATAAGATACTGAATTTATTGACTGCCCCATAAAATTCCTGTTTAAAAATTATCAATAAATTCAGTCAACAGGAAAAAATTTGATCATTGAGTATAAGCTGTTCCTAACCCGGATAAACCGGAAAAGTGCCTAAAGTGAGCTAAGGTTATAGAATCCCTCAACTTTAGGCACTTTAGATCACTTTAGGCACTTCACACTTTTTTTAATTCTGAAATTTTCTGCCATAAAAAGCACAAATTTCAAAACTAAGAGACTAATCAAAAGTTTTTCATCATTCCGGCACATAAACCATGCTTCCGTCTTCCAGTTTATAAGCGATCCCCAGTCTTTGGCCCCGGCCTTGGGTTTTATCTTTCGTCACTTTGATTACCTTTATCTTTTTGCCCTTTTTGATGATGATCTCCATTTGACCGTCCTTGCTTTGTTTCATGATGGTCAGATCCGATTTCTCATTAAAAAGATCCTGGAGGTTGTAGACCGAAAACAACGTCAGAAGTAGCCCCACAATAAAGACCAGTCCGATATCAAAAAGATTGGCAAGACCCGTCATCGGATCATCATCTCTGAAAGCTCGGCTTTCAAAAGACTTGTTGTCGATGCCGCTTCTCTTTTTTTTGAAATATCTCATTTTTTCCGACCCCCAAAAAGCGGCTCGGCCAACATCTCGGTAGCCAGTTCCATATTTTTAATATCTTCTTCCACCCACCTTCTTTTAACCGTGTAAAAAAAGAAGGCGGTAATGCCCAGCGCCAGTCCTACCACGGTAGTGGTAAAGGCAATCACCAGGTCGGTTGTAAGCTTGGTCATGTCTCCCTGCCCCAATGCCGCCAGCCCGGTTCCCATGGGAATGAGGGTGCCGATCAGTCCAAGTCCCGGCGCCACCCTGACAAGGATCCTCAGAAAATCCATAGACTTCCATATCTTCAAGGTGTTTTCCTGAATCATGTTCTCAATCTTTATTTCTATTTCCTCAGCCTGTTCATTGCTCTCAATTAACCGTTTAAAGCTGTCGATATAATTTTTAACCCGATGGGAGAATACCTTCATATTTTCTCCCTCTCTTACAATAGCCGGGAGTTCTTCCGATTTGTACTTGTCAAGCCTCAGCCGTTCCAGCCATTCTGCAAAAAAAGAACCGGAATATACCAGTACCCACAATGTCAACAGTACAAGAAGCAGCAATACCGGATAAAGAAGAGATGAAGCGATAAGATAGATAAATGACTTTAAGAGTGCGCCGATGTCCAATTTTTTAAATCTCCTTATTTTTTTATAGTTTGGTCATGATTTGAGTTCTTTAATTCACCACGAAGCGCAGAAAGAACGCGAAGAAATGATTAATATTTTGTCTTCGTGAATCTTCGTGCGTTTCGTGGTAAAAAAAATTCAGCCTAATCCATGGTGTGGTCGAAGATACGATCAAGGCTGTTTATTACAATGGTCTGATTGAGGATTGGGCTGTTTTTCTCCTCATCGACAAAAATCCGACAGTAAAAGAAGCCGCTATAAGAACATAAAGAGAAACAGTATGTTTTATATCCATCATCCGGTTTTGCCCTTTGTACTGAGCCAACCGGTATATCTTGTCCAGATCGCCGAACTGGGGCATGATGACAACAGACAGGAAAAAATAGGCGGCAATGATCAACATGGCTGCGCCCAGCAGGGATTCCGGAGTCGATTTTGATCGGGTCTGCCAAAAACTCAGCAGAATCACGGTCAAAAGATTGATCCCCACAAATCCTGCATATGCCGACAAAACAGCCGCATTTCCGGAATCAGGAAAATAGGACAAAAGAAAGGCCACGGTAAAAAAAATTACGGTAACACAAACCGGACAGGGAACGGCCAGGACCGCCCACCCATACGTTTTCTTCCGATCTCCCTTTTGTCTCTTTAAAAGGGCCACCCCCCATATGAGAAGCAATCCCGCCATGAGGATATGGATGAGCATTCCCGTTTTAAGAAAATTTTGCACCGTCTCAAAATATTTTAAAAAATCTATTTTCTCCAGAATGTGGGAAGAAACCATAAAAATAAAAAAATAGATAACGCCAAAAAGACAAAGCAAACCAAGCTTCGATTTTAAACCTTTTTTCCAGCCCCAAAAATAATACAATCCTATTCCGCTTTTAACAGCAAAAATACCGACGCTGAAAAAAAGACCGAGCAATAAACTTTTAAGTTCCATTATTCAATTCCAATTCTAAATCCCCCTGCCCCCCCCTTTAAAAGGGAGAGCAGAGGAATTTTAATAATGATTTTCGAGAACCTTTATAGTTGAGCAAGGCGGTTATCCATTTGGATAACTCCCCTGCCAAGCACATTAATAATCATACCTTAGACCAAGAAAAAAGCTTCTGCCCGGCATCGGATACCCCTCATTGTATTCATAGTCCCTGTCAAAAACATTCTGAATTTCACCCTTGAGCGTCAGTCCACCGAATTTCTCGGCCTGAAGAATCTTCTTACTGATCGTAAAATTGGCGACCGTAAAACCGCCTTTTTTTGCAGGGGTACTGCCCATCATACCTTGCCATATTTCGATATCTTGTTCTCCGAAATAAGCAAAATTCAAATTGGCCGAAAAATCATCCGATTGCGAAATGGTAAGCCCATAGGAAGCTGTCAGATCGGGGGTATACTGCAGATCCTCACCTGTTTCTTCATCTTCGTATTCGGTGAGATAGGTAAAGGAAAGATACGGCTTGACTTGAACATCCCATGAAAATAATGCTCCGAAATCATATGATATTTCACCTTCAAAGCCGGATACCGTGGCTTCGCCCAGATTTTCCCAGGTTTGTTCGGTGGCACTTGGATAAACCGTTTCAATCTTGTTCTCAAAATCGGTGTAAAAATAGGTTAACGCAGAATTAAAGCCGGCATAAGAAAAATCGATTCCGCCTTCATAAGTCTTGCTTTCCTCCGGGTCGAGATCAGGATTGCCGACAAAATGAGTCCATGAGACATAGTCCGCTGCCAGCTGATCCGCTGCCGGCATGACAAAGGCCTCAGCATAATTGGCTCGGAATTTCAAATGATTATTCAGCAAATATGCAACGCCAATACTTGGACTGAAATTATCATCATCTTCATTTCGGCCAGCCGGATCTATGACTTCCACTTCGTATTCATCGTAACGCAAACCAGCGGTCAGAATCAGGCGTTCATCCAGAAGGCGGGTTTTACCCAGAATAAAACCGGCGGTGTTGTCATATTCCGACTTGTTCGGCGAAAAGCTCGATTTTATGTCGTAGTTCAACCAGTCAAAGCCGGCGGTCAAGGTTGAATATTTCAGATTGAGCGATATCTGCCCCTGAGCACCTTCCGAATCGGTGTTCCTCTTCGAAGGTTCCGGATACCAGAGATCAAAACCGTCGGGATCACTTTCTTGACCAGATACCCATTTGTCATCGTCATCAACTTGAAAATAACGTGCCATCCATGAAAAAAGGCCGGATGGGGTATGCCCGTCATACACGAAATCGATCGATTCATTTCGGCTGTCCTTGAAATCATCCAGATCATTTTCACTTAATTTTCCGGAACTCCCTACTCCGTCGGCATCAAAAGCAGTGTAAATGAACCCCAGACGATTTCCCGGCAAAAATTCCAATCCCAGGTTTAAACTGATGTTTTCAATTTCATCATAACCGGTGTTTTTATATTCATCGCCATCACCGGTATCATAATCATCCCTGGAGGAACGACTGAAGCTGCCTGAAAAATCAAACATATTGTACTTACCCGAAAAACCGGCCGCAGCCTCTTCATAGCCGAAACTGCCCAGCCCCCCTTCTGCAAAAACTTCCGGTTTCTCGCGACCTTGTTTGGTAATCACATTGATGACGCCACCAACTGCGGCCGAACCATACTGAACGGAAGCCGGCCCCCGGATGATCTCGACCCTTTCAATATTACGGGTCATGATTTTGGCCACGTTGCCGGTAGCCGCTCTGCGACCATCCAACAGTATCAGTACTTTTCCTAAAAGATCGTTTCCGTGGGATTCCGTCCGGAAGCCTCGGATTCCTACGGATGTTAACGTTCCAGTATATTTTCTGATATTAATTCCGGCTCGTTCCGCCAACAGATCACCGAGATTTCGGGCGGAAGAGATCTTAATCGCATCCTGATCAATAACGCTGACATTGGTCGTAATCTCTTTTTTGGGTTCTTTCACCCTGCTAGCCGTCACCACCATCTCTTCCATCTCTTCAATCTCTTTAGCCTCACTGAATCCCGGCAATACTAAAACAGCAACACCTAAAAACAAAAAAAACCATTTCTTCACTTGTTTTCCTCCTTACCTAAATTCATGTTAAACTCAGGGTCCGAGGCAAAAAAAATCCCCGAACCGATTAAAACCGATCCGGGGATATCCCTTTTTTATCCTCAAAATCTTCAGGCAACCTCCGTCCACGAGGATTACGCCTTGTTATTCAGGCAGGTCTTCTGACTCTCGGTTCATCCTGGTTACCGCGCCTTCCCATCTGTTTCAGCCAGACAGTGACATCTATGCGGTATTCGTCCCCGATCACAGCGGCGGGCCCGTCCCCGATTCTAACGGGGTTCCCTATTAAGCTACAGTTGAGCACCTGATAACAAAATTTTCAGTTTTATTATATAATTAGAACATAAAAATCAATAAGAACTTAAGCCTATGGACACACCATGACTCCGTGATCCACTGTAGGTTATAAGTTTTAATTAAAAATGATACCTTAAACCCGCCTCAACGTAAGCACCGTCCTGGACATAATAATAGCTATCGTCCTCAACGCCGGTACTGTTAAATTCCGCTTCGATCTCTTCATCAAAAATATTTTTGCCCAGCAGCCAGACTTCCCAGTTATTCATCCGGTAAGATATATTCACATCAACAGTCGTTTTGGAACTGTATTTCACTTTGTTTAAATAATCTGAATACTTAGACCCGGTATGGTTTATATCCGCACTACATTTAAGGCCTTCCATGGGGTAAAAATCCAAACCGATGACGCCACTGAATTTTGGAATTCCTTTGATATAATATCCATCCAAATCCCATATACCTTTATAAATTCCACTTCTGATTCTTGCCTGACCCGATTTCCATTTTATATTCTGATAAGCTCCGGAAAGACGATAACCAAAGAAGGAACAGAGGCGCCCATCTATCTCCAGTTCAATACCTTTTGCCTCTGCCTCGCCTATATTTTTCTGGCCTAAATAATTATCGTCAGCATCATAAGCAGAGGAAAATTTGTCATCATACTCCGTCAAATAAGCGGTCAGGTTTACATTAAGTGCCTTGCTGAAGAGATGTTTGTATCCTATTTCATATGTCAGGGATTCTTCCGGCTCCAAATCCTCCGGGCGGTTCAGATCACCCCCTTTTTCCGCAGCCCAGACATAATATCGGGGGCTTGGAAACCAGTAATTTCTTGCTACGGAGACATAGGTATTCGCCCTGTCATTTATTCGGTAAGAAGGGGCCACAACCCAACTGAACATGGTCTCATCCTCATCAATATCAGTAGAGGCCTTGTCTTTAAGTTTAACCTCTGCCTTATCCACACGACCACCGATCTTCAGCCCCCAGTGTTGCCCAATAAGAAAATCATTATCCCAGAACAGGCCGTATTGGGTCTCATCTAAATCAATATTATATTTATCCGTATTTTTGGTCGGGACATAAGGGTAAGCCCTGTCCTGGTCAAAATCTATATCCTCAAAATTAACACCAAAGGAAGGCGTGTAGCTGACATTTCCGAAATCAAAAAGATAACCACCGGAAACTCCAAACGTATAAGTGTCCTGATCCTTGGAATCATAATAGACACTTTTAGAGCTGGTATACAGTGGGTACGTGCTTTTGTAGTCTTCTTCATACTTGGTCCACGACAGGTTTGAATCTACAAACAGCCTGTCTTTTTTATGAGAGAATTCAAGGGCAAGGACTGAGTTATCCTGATCTTTTTCATTGTGCCAGTACAGAGTTGAATCCGTTTCACTGACAGGAAAATGTTTTTCCTCTCGGTAATTCTCCAACTGCCATTTCTTTTTTTTCATTCCATATGCAGACTCAGAGTCCACGTCTATTATACTACCGCGAATACCGATACGGGTTTGATCCGAAAAATTGTAACCGAGCTTCAAAAGGCCTGATATCCGATCCGTTTCTTCGTCTTCATACCCTTCAGTGCTGTAATTGGCAGCATTTACAAAATAGTCCCACTGATTTGTTCTTCCTGAAAACCCGGCGCTTTCGTTGTGAGTGTTCCATGAGCCATATGAAGCTGAAACTGTTCCGCTGAACGGTTTGTCCTTGATTCCTTTTTTGGTAATCACATTGATAACTCCCCTTGCAGAACCGGGACCATAGGCGATTCCGGCAGAACGAAGAACCTCGATCCTCTCTATCTGGGAAACCGGAATAAAACTTAATTCATCATACCTGTAATCTCCGATCTTCTGAGGAACCCCGTCAATAAGTATTACCGGACCTCCGGCCATAGAACTCCTGGTGCCTCTTATTGAGATAGCGGAGTCTTTAGAGCTTGTATCATCCACCCCGGGTATCTTCCTGAGGGCTTCGACAATATTTTTCGCTCCCATCTCCTCCAGTTCCTTGGCTGTTATGATGGAAATACTTGCCGGAGTATCGAGCATTTTCATCTTATGCGTGGCCGTAACAACCACTTCTTCCAGTTCATGAATCTCTTCTGATTCATTTTGAGCGAAAGCACTACTTACCGGCACTAAAATCAAACATAAAACTATCGCAATCCACCTTTTCATCTGTTTCTTCATCCTCCTTGTCTAAGAGCCTGTTTAAAAACTGACGAATCGGCTCTAAATAATTATGACATTCGAGGTCCGAGGCAAAAAAAAACCCCGAACCGATATAAAATCGATCCGGGGAAGTCCCTTTTTTATCCACAAGATCCTGAAACAGCCACCTTTTTTCCACGAAGGTTAAGCCTGTGAGAGCCTTTCACAACCATCTCTTTTGCCCGATTTCTGCGTCAGGCTCAAACAAAACAAAAAAGGTTGTGTAAAACGCTCACTATTTATTCAGGCAGGTCTTCTGACTTTCAGTTCATCCTAATTACCGCGTCTTCCCATCTGTTTCATACAGACAGTGACATGTATGCGGTGTTCGTCCCCGATTACAGCGGCGGGCCCGTCCCCGATTTCCACGGAGTTCCCTATTAAGCCTTGTTGAGCACCTGAATGAGAGTAAGCATTTTTAGTAGAATAGAGTATAAAAATCAAGTAAAAAATAAAAAACATTCCTAAAAAACTCTTAAAAGCTATAGTTTACCCCTCCAATCCATGTAAGCGGAAGAGCGGCATAACCATCTCCGTAAAAGTAATCGTAACTACTCAGGCATACAATGGTTCGGTAATTTTTTAAAAAATTACCGAACCATTGAAATATAAGACAGGAAGTAAAAATATGCGAACTTTAAGATGCTCCCCGTAATAAAATTACTGCCACAAAAACCGGAACCGATTTTTATTAAACAAATACATGATGAACTTTCAGCTCTTGGACGTATTCATGCAATTGCTGGAGTAATATAATTGGCGAAGGTATTGATATCTCATCCTATTTTTAGGAATCAAAAGCTATAAATAAGTAAAGAATCTGAACCAGGAAGAGGTGTTTCCCTGAAACTTCGATAGTAAAAACAGTTTTAATCACCTATTATTTTGTCATATTAGTAGTTTTCGTTCAAGCACTATAGTCATTCGATACAGAAGCTTAACTTTTTGCTACTTAATTCTTAACTGCGGGCAAATTCTGGTGGGCACAGCCCAACCTACATTTTACAATATTGATAACCGTAGGGTGGGCTGTGCCCACCAGAAGCAAGATGTTTCACAAAGTGTTAGGTTTCAAAGTCGGTAAACTATAAACAGATTATAGCGAATTCCTTAGTTGAATAAGAAACTTGTTGTTTTTTTCAGTCAAAAGCACAGACCCGATTTTTTCCTTCTTTTTTGGCTTTATAGAGCATGGAATCTGCTTTTTCTATCAACTCTTCCGTTGTAACAGCACTTGACGGACAAAGAGCGATACCCATACTGACCGTTATTTTGCCTAGTGGTGACACAGTCTCATCCGGAAAGTCGTAACTCTGAATCGCTTTTTGAATTCTTTTTGCAATATTGAATGCACTTTTCTTGTCCGCATAAGGCAATGCAACAGCAAACTCCTCACCACCGTATCGGGCCGGCAGATCAATCTCTCGAACGGTCTTTTTTATTATCCGGGCCACTTCACGTATTATACGGTCTCCGGCCAGGTGCCCCAATGTATCGTTATAGTATTTAAAATCATCGAGATCTATCATTATCAGAGCCGTCGGATATTTCTGCCGGGTTGACCTTTTCACCTCGAGTTCCAAAAAATTTTTAAAATACGTCTGATTATACAGACCGGTCAGTCCATCCTTGATGGCCGAGTTCAAGGCAATTTCGTAGTGGGAGCGAAGCTTGTCCAGATATGCTTTTTGTTTTAACAAGACCATGATTCTGGCCCGAAGGTGCCTGCCGTTAATCGGCTTCACTATGAAATCATCAGCCCCGGTTTCCGTACCTTTGATTTTACTTTCCAGATCCTTTAAACAAGTGATCAAAATAATCTGGATGTCTCTGGTTTCATCCATTTTCTTCAGACGACGGCATACTTCAAAACCATCCAAACCCGGCAGGAGAATGTCCAGCAAAATCAGATCGATCTTCTCTCTTATGGCAAGGGATATGACATTATCCCCATTGCCGGCGACGATAATCTCGTAGGGTTGCCCATGAAGATAACTCTGAATGAGCCTGATATCTCTTTTATCGTCATCTACCAGAAGTACCCGGAAAAGATCTTTTTCCTCTCTAATCGCTTCTTCCTTATGCGAAGTTTTCGAAAAATTTTCTTCGGACTCCGTACGAATTGCTAATTGCTCCCGGTACTGTTTTAATTGAAGCATAGAGTTTATTCTTGCCAGAAGCTCAACCGTATTAACCGGCTTGGTCAGGAATTCTTCGGCACCAGCCTCCAAACCTTTTATCTTATCCTCTGATCCACTCAGGGCAGTGAGCAGAATAATCGGAATATGGCTGATCTCAGGGTTGCTTTTTATCCGTCTGGTCACCTCGTATCCGTTCATGTCGGGCATCATGATGTCCAGGAGAATCAGATCCGGACATACACTTACTGCTTTTTCAAGGGACTCTTTCCCCCCATAGGCCTTAAATGTTTCAAATTTTTCTCTGGCGAGTTTTGCTGCCAGCAATTTGACATTGATAGGTTCATCATCAACAATTAATATTTTGGCATTGCAAACCGTTTCTTTCCGGGATTCGTTTATGCTTTCGGTTTTGTTGAAAAAACGGTTTATGGTTTTTAGAAAAGCCTTAGTATCTATCGGTTTGCTGATGTAACAGTCACAGCCCGTTTCCAGGGCTTTTTCCTCGTCTCCCTGCATAGCAAAAGAGGTCAGGGCAATAACAGGGATACCATTAAGCTCCGGATCACTTTTCATGATCCGGGTGGCAGTCAAGCCGTCCATACCCGGTAATTGAATATCCATCAAAATAAGATCCGGCTTTTGCTCTTTGGCCATCCGGATGCCGATTTCGGCATCAACCGCCTCCAGAACCTGATATTTGCCAATCGATAGCAACCCCCTCACCAACTTCATATTCAACTGATTATCTTCGATTACAAGAATAGTATTGTTTTGCACCTCAAACTCCTTTTTGCATGATCGGTCAGCCGTTCATCTGGAGAACACGAAAAAGAATTAATTTTCCTTTAGTGCCTGAACCGGTGATTGTCAACAAAGATGTCTCCTTATTCATGCTTTTCATAAAACTTTTTAGTTTGACAAAAATTCTCAATTTATCTATTAACCTTGTTTAAAAATGGCCAAATTTGTCGTGAGGCAGAGACGGAAAGCTACGGGTCTTTTCTGAAAAAGACAGCCGGGTTGCACGAAAATTATTTATAAGAAAAGTCGAGCTGCCTTTTGGGTTGTTCGGCTTTTTTATTTTTTGGATATTACAAATGCTCATGTTTAATGATCTTTCCATAAAGCACAAGTTGACAGGTATAATTATGTCGGCATGCAGCCTGATGTTATTATTGACCTGTGCAGTCTTTGTTGTAAATGACCTGATTTGCTTCCGCCGGGAGATGATTCACAATATTTCAACCCTGGCATCAGTCATCGGTGTCAACAGTACGGCTGCCCTGACTTTTCAGTATCCGGAAACGGCAACTGAAATTCTGGAAGGTTTGAGTGCCGAACCGTATATCATAGCCGCATATATTTACACAGATCATGGGGAAGTCTTCGCTGAATACATAAATAATGAACTTTCGATGACATCACCAACAACTCGAAGTTGTGTTGAACCTCATTCTTATAAACAAGGCAAAAAATTTTTCGCGCCGGGCCAGGAAAGCTACTGCTTTTCCTGTAATTGCATGAGTCTTGTGAAACCGATCATTCTTAACGGTAAAAAAATCGGCAGTGTCTATATCCGGACCGAACTGAAGGGCCTGTATTCCACTTTGAAACGGTCTGTCAGTATAGTTTTTTGTATCTTTATAGGATTCTTCTTTCTTGCTTATCTGATATCTTCAAAACTCCAGAAAATTATCTCGGACCCCATATCGACCTTGGCCCAAACAATGAAGAACGTGTCCAGCCAAAAAAATTTTTCAATCCGAATAGAAAACAAAAGCAAAGATGAAATAGGAATCCTGATTGACGGATTTAACAAGATGCTGCGACAAATTCAGGCACATGAAAAAAAACTGAATGAACAACAAGGAGAGCTTGAAAAACAGGTAGCAATGCGTACTGCAGAACTTAAGGTAAGTGAACAACAAAAAAAACAGTTATCTTTACAGAAAAAAAGCCAACGGGCTTATGGCGAACTGCTTTCTCTCATCAATTCCATTGATATCAGTCAAATTCTGGAAAGAAGTCTTAATCGGATTGTTATGCAAGTTAATGCTCGGTGGGGGGGAGTTTATCTCTGTCGGGAAGAAGGAAAACTTTTACCTAAGACAACATTTTCCTCTAACAAAGGAGACGGTGATGATAAAAAACAGGAAATACCCCTCCGGCAAAGAGCACAAAAATTCGCTGAGCAAGTCTTTAACAAGCAGCATCTGCTGATGTCTGAATCTGTTGTTTTACCGGGTAAACAGGATGAGTATTTTCCGCCTGTTGCTGTGGGCTATCCTCTGATGTTTCAGAAAAAATGCCTAGGGGTATTGGTTCTGATAGCTGACGGCAAGTCTAATTCAGAAGACAAAAATTTTCTGGAAAACACCACCCGACAGCTCAGTATAGCACTTCACAATGCTCTTACCTTTCAGGAACTGCAATACAAATCAGCCCAACTGGAACAAAGCAATCAGGAGCTTGCGCGGGCCTCTCAAATGAAAAGCGACTTTCTGGCCAATATGTCTCATGAACTCAGAACACCCCTCAACGCCATTATCGGGTTTTCCGAGGTGCTGACTGACAAATACTTCGGTGAATTGAATGAGACCCAGGAGGAATACATAGGAGATATCCTTGAAAGCGGTAAACATTTGCTCTCTTTGATTAATGACATCCTGGATTTGTCCAAAATTGAGGCAGGTAAGATGGAGTTCAGCCCATCCGATATTGAAATCAAGTCCCTTCTTTCCACAAGTCTGAACATGATCAGGGAAAAGGCCGTAAAACACAGCATCAAATTATCCATTGATGTTGACGGCATTCCTGAAATCATCCAGGCGGATGAAAGAAAGGTCAAACAAATTGTTTTTAACTTACTGTCCAACGCTATCAAGTTTACCCCTGATTCCGGTAAAATTCAACTCAATGCCGAGGTCGTGGACCGGCAATGCCTGCAAAACAATGTGCCGGCCCTGTTCAGGGATGAAGTCTTTTCAGCTATGGAAAAGGATAAATCTTCGTATATCAAGGTGTCGGTTACGGATACCGGTATAGGGATAAAACCTGAATCTCTTAAAAAGGTATTTGAAGTATTTCTACAGGAAGAAAGCCCTCTTTCCAGAAAACACAATGGAACCGGACTGGGTCTCTCCCTGTGTAAAAAATTTCTGAAATTGCACAAAGGGACTATCTGGGTGGAGAGCCGGCTGGGAGAAGGCAGTACCTTCAGTTTTGTACTGCCTGTAGAATCAGATAACCGACAATAGAAAAAACATCATGAATGAAAACAAATACTACAAAAGAAAACTTGAAAAATCTATTTTGCTGTTTTGCCCGACAGTAATCATCAGCTTTTTGTTTTTTTCAGTGCTGATGACTGTCTGTCGGGCCCAAGAGCCGCCAATGGATGATAAAATTCTATACCTCAAAACCCTCAG
The DNA here is from genome assembly GCA_030589165.1 of Desulfobacterales bacterium. Taxonomy (GTDB): domain Bacteria; phylum Desulfobacterota; class Desulfobacteria; order Desulfobacterales; family JAFDHS01; genus JAFDHS01. The sequence continues at coordinate 2,826 of JAUUWG010000004.1, read as the reverse complement.
CCTTGAGGAGCTTCTCCGTGTTGAGGTGACTTCAGTTTCCAAAAAATCAGAAGAACTTTTTGATGCGCCGGCAGCAGCTTACGTCATCACCAGCGAGGACCTTCGGCGATCCGGTGCCACGAGTATTCCCGAAGCCCTTCGGATGGTACCCGGACTTCAGGTGGCCCATATCGATGCCAATAAATGGGCCATCAGCTCGCGGGGATTCAATGGCTGGTTTGCAAACAAGTTATTGGTTCTGATCGACGGCCGCAGTGTGTATACGCCCTTATATTCCGGTGTGTACTGGGACGTACAGGACACGTTGCTGGAAGATATCGATCGCATTGAAGTTATTCGGGGTCCCGGAGCAACGCTTTGGGGTGCCAACGCGGTCAACGGGGTGATCAATATTATCACCAAACAGGCAAAAGAGACCCAGGGTACGCTGGCGAGCGCAGGTCTGGGCTCTGAAGAAAAAGGCTTCGGCAGCCGGTATGGCGGAAAGATCGGAGATGACGCCTGTTTCAGAATTTATGCAAAGTATTTTAATCGGGACGAGTTTGTTGACGCTTCCGGTAATGATGCGGATGATGAATGGGATATGATCCGTGGAGGGTTTCGTGTGGATTGGACCCTATCTGAAAATGATTCGCTGACCTTTCAGGGAGATATTTACAATGGTGATGAAAATCAAACCCTCACCCTGAGCAGTTTTCTGTCTGAACCGTTCGTCCGGACAACTAAGGATGACATGCAGGTCGCTGGAGGAAATGTTCTGACCCGCTGGAACCGTATTTTTTCAGATACTTCCGATATATCCTTTCAGTTCTATTATGATCGGTCAAGGCGGAATGAAGGTGTTATAGATTTGACTTACGACATCTTTGATTTTGATTGCCGGCACCGGTTTGCCATCGGCAAACGGCAGGAAGTCGTGTGGGGCATAGGTTACCGGTATGTCCGTGACGAAGTGGACGGCACGTTCAGCGCATCAATTACTCCGGACAGTCGGGAGGATAATCTCTTCAGTGCTTTTATTCAGGAGGAAATCAGTTTATTTCCCGACCGCTTAAACCTCACCATCGGATCAAAGTTTGAGCATAATGGCTATACCGGCTTCGAAATCCAGCCCAACATTCGGCTGCTATGGACCCCCAAGGATCGGCACTCCATTTGGGCAGCCGTCTCACGTGCGGTCAGAACGCCCTCGCGGGCAGAGCATGACATGCGGACCAATTTGGCAACAGGTAAAAACGGCCGGGGCGACATCAGCCTCATGGCTCTTTTGGGCAACAATGATTTTGATTCTGAAGAACTCATTGCCTGTGAACTCGGTTATCGCCTGCAGCCAAGCAATCGACTCTCTTTGGACCTGACTCTCTTCTATAATGATTACGACGACCTCCGAACTGTTGAGGTTGAGTTGGCTGACCGGTTTTTTGAAATCACCCCCTTCCCGCCGCACCTGGTTATACCGATGCAAATCGAAAACCGGATGGAAGGTGAAACCTACGGCTTTGAAATCGGGGCCAATTTAAAGTTAACTGACGCCTGGCGGTTGTTCAGCGGCTATTCATTACTCAAACTTCAGTTGCATAAAGATTCTTCAAGCAAGGATATCACGGCGGAATCGGCAGAAGGCGACGGTCCGGAACACTCGTTTCAAATCCGCTCCTATATTGATCTGCCCCATGCCTTAGAATTTGATAGTGCTCTGTATTACGTTGATAATCTAACCAATCAAAAGATTCCCAGTTATACCCGTTTGGATGTACGGTTGGGATGGCATCCGACCGATAACTTTGAAATAAGCCTTAGCCTGGAGAATTTGCTTGAAAACAGGCATTCGGAATTTGGTCAGGCAAGGGGAATCAGCCCAACTGAAGTTGAACGCAATGTATACGGCAAAATCACATGTTACTTCTAAAAAAGAACTTTCTCATGACTGAATCCGTTTTTATGCATTTCCGATTCATGAAAACTCCGATGTGGCCGATAAAGTTCTTTACATGCTTATTATTATTTTTGTCAGTCCCGATCCCTAATCTTCAGGCTGGCTCAGACCCCTTTCGGGACTATGAGGTTAAAGCGGTTTTTCTTTATAATCTGACACATTTTATTTCATGGCCGGTTAATAAATTTAATGGTCCGGACACGCCAATTACAATCTGCATTCTCGGTAAGAATCCGGTCACTGTTTTACTGGATAAAATCGTTCAAGGCGAAACAGTAAATGGCAGACAGATCGCTATCAAACAAATTACGAACATCTGTAACTGTTGCCCCTGCCATATCCTTTTTATCAGTTCTTCGTTGAAAGAAAAACTGCCGCAAATATTTAACACCATCCATGCATATGGTCTTCTTACAGTCGGTGAGGTTGGAGGCTTTGCTCACCAAGGCGGGGTTATCAATTTAAATCAAAAACAGAAACGAGTTTATGTTGAAATTAATGTGCAGGCTGCAAAAAAAGCGGGTTTAAAAATCAGTCCAAAACTTTTGAAGGTTGCAAAAATTGTCGGAACCCCACGCTCTTCAAATCATACAAAGGAAAGAATGTAAGCATATTTAAATAAATTACAGTACCAATTAATCCTTGACAATCCATTTCCCATTCAATAGAGAATATAGGTTAACTGGGCGCCTGCAAGGCTTAAGGGACTCGGCGCAAATAAATTATCCCATTTAGCATCTCCTCTTCAGGCCATCTTTATTCGATACTCAATCAAATCGTCCTCGAAATAGAACGACTATTCCTGTGGCGATTAGATTTCGGATCGAATAAATTTGACCCGAACATGAGCGCTATCTGGGACACTTTATTCGTGCCAAGTCCCTAAAAGG
>JAUUWG010000236.1 GCA_030589165.1 Desulfobacterales bacterium | reverse complement strand
TCCATTATGCCGGTAATCCGTTCTCCACCGAATATCCGGAGAAGATCATCCTCAAGGGCAAGGTAGAACCGCGATGAACCTGGATCCCCCTGCCTTCCGGAACGTCCTCTGAGCTGGTTATCTATGGGGCGACTCTCATGTCTTTCAGTTCCGATTATACGAAGACCTTCCAGATCCGTCACACCTTCACCAAGTACAATATCTGTTCCCCTGCCCGCCATATTGGTTGAAATCGTCACAGCCCCTTTCTGACCGGCCATAGCAATAATTTCGGCTTCTTTTTCATGGTTTTTTGCATTCAGAACTGTATGCTTTATTCCACGTTTTTTCAGCTTTTTACTCAGGTCTTCTGAAACGTCGATGGAGATTGTACCAACCAGAACGGGCTGACCCTTTTGATGCAACTGTTCGATTTCATCCATGACTGCATTAAATTTTTCCCTTCTGGTTTTGTATATAGAATCAGGGAAATCATCCCTGACCATAGGCATGTTTGTGGGAATAACAGCCACGTCCAGATCATAAATCTTTTTAAACTCGGCTGCTTCCGTATCTGCCGTTCCGGTCATGCCTGACAGTTTATTATACATCCTGAAATAATTCTGGAAGGTGACAGTTGCAAGGGTCTGGTTCTCATTTTCTATCCTTACATTTTCTTTAGCTTCAAGGGCCTGGTGCAGACCTTCACTGTAACGGCGTCCTGGCATCAAACGGCCTGTAAACTCATCTACAATGATTACCTCCCCATTTTTAACAATATAATCGACATCCCGCTTAAAAAGCGTATGCGCTTTTAATGCCTGGTTGATATGGTGAAGCAGCTCTATGTATTTAGAATCGTACAGATTATCAACTTTCAGGATATGCTCGGCCCGTGCAATGCCTTCTTCAGTCAATACGGCTGCCCTGGCCTTTTCATCAATTGTAAAATCCTTGTCTTTAACAAGCCGTGGAATGATGCCGTTTACCTGGTAGTACAGATCAGTCGATTTTTCGGCAGGACCGGAAATGATAAGTGGTGTTCTTGCTTCATCAACCAAAATACTGTCAACCTCATCCACAATGGCAAAATTTAGTTCCCCCTGTACAACCGAATCGAGGTCGAACTTCATATTATCCCGCAGGTAATCAAATCCGAACTCATTATTTGTTCCGTATGTAATGTCGGCACCGTATGCTGCCTTGCGCTCTTCATCGTCGAGACCGTGCAGAATGCTGCCGACAGAAAGACCCAGAAAATTATATATATGACCCATCCACTCTGTATCACGCCTGGCCAGGTAATCATTTACCGTAATAATATGAACACCTTTACCGGAAAGGGCGTTCAGATAGGCAGGAAGAGTGGCAGCCAGCGTCTTTCCCTCACCTGTTTTCATTTCAGCAATCTTGCCTTGATGAAGGACAATTCCGCCAATAAGCTGCGCGTCAAAATGGCGCATTTTAAGTGTTCGCACTGAAGCTTCTCTCACCGTTGCAAAAGCTTCAGGAAGGATGTCATCAAGAGATTCGTCCTTTTCAAGGCGCTGTCTAAATAAGACAGCCTGAGCTCTGAGCTGTTCGTCGCTTAATGCTTGTATTTCCAGTTCAAATGCGTTAATTTTTTCAACGGTGGGCTCAAGTTTTTTTAGTTCCCGGTCATTTTTGCTGCCAAAAACCTTTGTTAATAAACCTGTTATCATTTATATATTATTCCTCCTGGAAAACCACTGCGCCTTGCACCCCAAGGGCATTTCCTGGGGGCACCATCGGTGATACTTTCTACAACGCCATCAATTTTGATGAACTCGTAAATAGTTGTCACTCCGGTGATAACCGAAGGCCACAGCCAATACCTTTGTAATTGTTTGTTAATACAGGTTTTCTGTACCTGCCATGAACTACTATCCGGTGTTCGCCGGAACGATA
>JAUUWG010000107.1 GCA_030589165.1 Desulfobacterales bacterium | reverse complement strand
GCCGCACTTTAAATGGCCGACAGACAGAATTCTATTTAATCTAATAATTATGAAACGATGCTGTTTGAAAATGATTAGAACCTTATTAGTAATACTGACATTTTTTGGGGGAGGTGAATTTTATGATTAAAAGGCCGATGAAAATTTCTTGAGGGGGTGATATTTATAGGGATTTAAATTGAAATAGTGAATTTTTAGTTAAAATTTTCTTTTTACTTTTTTGTGTTTGAAAAATTCTTTTACTTCTTAAATGTGATGATGTAAAATTAATATAGTCTAATTTAATAAAAAAAATTATGGAGGTATTTAAGTGATGAAAGATTTTATACTAAAAAATAACTTGAATAAGATAGTTTTTGGTCTATTATTAATAGCCCTGGTCTTCACAATTTCCATGACCTCAATTGCTCAATCAGGAGAAAAGGTTTTTACGATTCCTCTTAGTGGAGGGCTGGATAATTTGGATCCACGAGTGTTACTTTCCACTGCCCATGCGGTGGTTCAATATGGGATATTCGAATCGCTGGTACGTACCCATGACGGCGATCTTTTGCCTGGAATGGCGGAGACTTGGGAAATTTCTGATGACGGATTAACCTATACGTTCCATCTACGCGATGCCAAATGGTCGGACGGTAAACCGGTTACTGCTGGTGATTTTGTCCATGCTTTTGTTCGACTGTTTGAAATATGTCCGGCAAGCTCCATTTTTGATGATATTAAAAATGGAGCCCAATTGCGTGCCGGGGAAGTACTTCCGGAGGAATTGGGAGTGCAGGCACCAGATGACAAGACTGTTGTTATTACACTTAAAAACCCGGTACCCTATTTTATGGGTTTGATTGGCATGCACCTTGGTGCTCCGGGTCGGGAAGATCTTGCAAAAAAATTCGGTGACGAATACGGAGCAACCGCGGAATCACTTGCCAGCAACGGTCCGTTTATCCTAAAAGAATGGAAACACGATGACAAACTGGTACTGGAGAAAAACCCAGATTATTGGAATGCGGACAAGATAAAACTTGATAAAGTAGTCGTTTATATTCTTCCTGCTGAACAGACACAGCGGAATATGTTTGACAACGGCGAAATTGATTATTACATTCCGCGCAGTGAGGCTGAAGCGGTTGAATATGAAGCCAAAGGCATGTTAATAAGATATGTAAGGGGAGGGATCAGGGATCTTCATATAAATAAGCATGGCCAGAATGATCCGGTCAAAGCTAAAATTTTAGGGAATCCCAACTTCATGAAAGCGATTTCTTACGCGATTGACCGTCAGGGATATATTGACAATGTGCTGCAGGGAAACGGCGTACCAGCAACGGTGCAGACCCCCCCGGTGCACACGATATACCCCGGAAAGACCTGGGGCGAAGTGAGCACCAATTACGGCAAATATCATCCGGAAACGGTCGATCTCGCCAAATCGAAAGCATATATGGATAAAGTTCTGGAAGATATGGGATATAGTTCCGTCGACCAACTCCCTGAGTTCGACTTTCTGACATCAGTGGATCCAGAAGATCCGAAAGATATCGGTGCTTATTTGTTAAGCGTTTTTAGCGATATGGGTCTTAAAATCAATGTTAAACATGCAACCGGCAAACAATTCTATAATAATTTGTACAAACCGGCACTGGCATATGATTTCGCTCGAGCCGGTTGGGGTCCGGACTATGATGATCCACACACTTATATGGGGTATTGGACCTCGTCATCGATGGATATGGGTGTGACCTTTGAAAATCCGGAGTTTGATGCGCTTCTGGATAAGGCAAATAAGGAAACGGATCTGGTCAAGCGGGCGCAAATCATCAATCAAGCGGAAGCGTTGTTCTCGGATATCGCTCCCTGTATTCCCATCATGCACTTTAAAGGTGCAATAGCGGTTCAGCCCTGGGTTAAAGACTTGACAACTGCCATTTCCGGATTGGCCATCGATTATATTTATTCCGATATAGTAAAATAACTTGGATTAAATGGAGGCTGCTGAGTAATATCAGCAGCCTCGGCAAAATTCTCCCTTACCGGTAAAACCAAAGTAGGGGAGAGTAATGAAAGCACCTCTAAAAACTCTATGAATAGAGTTTTTAGAGGTCTCAGTAATTAAATAAACCTTGATTGGACCCAGGAGCATAGTTGTCCTTTTTACCTTCTTCGCGCCAAATCAAAGTTGAATAGAGAGACGGTACTTGCTTCTGTTTTCTTTTAAGATAGTGGGGGAACCATGGTAAGATATATATTAAACCGGGTGTTGGTCGCGATTCTGACAATGTTTGTCCTGGCGACGGCTACCTTTTTCCTGTTGCGACTCGTTCCAGGTGATCCGTTTGCCGGTCCGAAAGTAGTTCCGGAAGTAAAAGAAAGGTTAAGAATTCATTACGGTCTCGATAAACCGCTGGCTGAACAATATCTTATTTATATGGGCAATATCCTTCGCGGCGATTTCGGTTATTCCCTGGCAAAACGCGGGCATAGAGTTAACAAGGTGATTAAAGATGCTTTTCCTGCATCACTGGATTTGGGAATCCGGGCGATGATCATAGCGATCATTTTCGGAATCTTTTTCGGGATTATCGCCGCTTTAAACAGGGGAAAGCCGCTGGACTATTTAACTGTTATTCTGGTGCTTATCGGGATTTCGGTGCCAAGTTTTGTTGTTGCCGCGCTACTACAGTACTTTTTTGGAGTTTATTTGAAAATACTACCGGTCGCTCGCTACGAATCTTTTTGGCATACTCTGCTGCCGGCGTTCGCATTGAGCCTGGGAACAATGGCTGTGCTGGCCCGATATATGCGCGCCAGTATGCTGGAAGTGATGACCGCCGACTATATCAAAACGGCGAAGGCGAAGGGTTTAAGAAATACCCAGATTGTTATCCGCCATCAAATCCGCAACGCCCTGTTCCCGATTTTAACAATTCTAGGACCGGCGATTGCCATGGTATTAACAGGCTCTTTTATTATTGAATCCATATTTGCCATTCCGGGGCTGGGACGTCATTACGTTCTGGCTATGCAGAATCTGGATTATACACTGGTGATGGGGTTGACGTTGTTTTTCGGCTTCTTTTTGATAGTGATGAATTTGCTGGTTGACTTTACGTACGGAATCATCGATCCGCGCGTACGTTATACCCGAAATTAAGGGGGATGGCACCATGAATAATCATAAACAGCAATTATTTACCCCATTAGACCGTTCAGAGAAAGCGGGACCAATATTAGAGACGGAAACAATTGCCTTTTGGAGTGATGTTTGGCGTCGCTTTCGAAGTAATAAGCCCGCCTTAATCGGGATTATTATTCTTGTTCTTTTTGTCATATTTGCGATTATCGGTCCGTCAATGGTATCCTATCAATATGATAAAGTAGATTTGCTCAGTACTTATGAAAAACCCAGCAGTGAGCATTGGTTCGGAACCGACGCCTTGGGGCGCGACATCTGGTGCCGTATTTGGGTCGGTGCCCGAGTGTCGCTGTTTATCGCTATTGTCTCCGCACTCAGCCAGATGGTTATCGGAATCATAATCGGTTCGATTTCCGGCCTTTCCGGCGGTAAGGTCGATATGATTATTATGCGTTTTGTCGATATCTTAATCGCGATTCCGTTTTTAATTTGGGTCAGCCTGTTCATGATGGTGTTGGGACCGGGTATGCTGTCAATTATTCTTGCCTTCTCTTTGACCCAATGGAAAGGAATGGCCCGCCTGGTTCGTGGTGAAGTTCTGCGCTTGAAAGAGACGGAATTCGCCATTGCGGCGAAAACAATGGGCGCATCCACCTGGCGTCTAATCAGAAAACATATTTTTCCGAACGTTTTACCGCTTGTGATCGTTTCGGCGACTTTCCAGGTTACTAATGCGATTTTCGGCGAAGCTTTTTTGAGCTACATCGGTCTCGGAATACAGCCGCCAATGACTTCATGGGGTAGATTGGTGGCCAGTGGAATTGCCGAGATGCGGAGTTTTTCATACATGCTGTTTTTTCCAGCGGTGTTCATAAGTTTAACGATGTTGTCATTACAGTTGATCGGTGACGGCCTCCGTGACGCTACGGACCCGAAAATGCGGCAGTAAAGACCCCGAAGCGGGCGAAAGCGAAGGTATCTAAATGGACAACGAAAAATTACTGGATGTAAAAAATTTAACAATCTCTTTTCATACATACGTTGGAGAAGTAGCGGCCGTCCGTAATGTAGACTTCTATCTGAAAAAAAGTGAAGTGCTTGCTATTGTTGGGGAATCGGGAAGCGGCAAAAGTGTTTCGACCCAGGCGATTCTGGGGCTTACGCCTATTCCTCCGGGGGAAATCAAGAGCGGGAAAATATTGTTTAAACACGAAGATCTATTGAAATTTGATGAAAAAGAAATGAGTAAAATCTGCGGTTCGCAGATATCGATGATTTTTCAGGATCCTATGACGTCCCTGAACCCGACGATGAAAGTCGGAAACCAGATCAGAGAAGTACTGCATCAACATAGCGATATAAGCCGGCGGGAAAGCAGGGAACGGGCAATTGAGCTAATGACGTTGGTGCGTATACCGGAACCGGAAATGCGAATTGACCAGTATCCCCATGAGCTTTCCGGTGGGATGAGGCAACGGGTAATGATCACGATTGCGATGGCTAACCGCCCCGATATCTTAATTGCCGATGAGCCGACCACGGCGTTGGATGTTACGATTCAGTCGCAGATATTCCGTCTATTAAAAGAACTCAGGACGAAATTCGATACGGCTATTATTCTGATTACCCATGATTTTGGTGTTGTCGCAGGTATTGCCGACCGCATCGTGGTAATGTATGCAGGCAAAGTTATGGAAGAGGATGAGACAGACCAGATATACTATGAGCCGCGGCATCCATATACGGTGGGTTTGTTAAAAGCAGTGCCGAGTCTGGCGGACAATGAAGAAGAGAAATTGCGAACAATTGACGGAACCCCGCCGTTTCTATTGAAAATTCCGTCGGGCTGCCCTTTTGCCGATCGCTGTGAGTATGCAATGCGGATATGCAAGGAAAAGGAACCTCAATATTTCCAGTCTAAAGATAGCAGCCGGGTATTCTGCTGGTTGTACCATGACCAGGCAGACGGTCAATTACAGCGATTCAAAGACAGGGAAGGCAGACTTCGATGAAAGAAAAGATCATAGAGTTAAATAATTTAAAGAAATACTTTTACCTGTCCAGGAACAGGATTTTAAAAGCGGTAGAGAATATTAATATTGAAATATACAGAGGTGAAACTTTCGGGCTTGTCGGTGAGTCAGGATGTGGAAAGTCCACTTTAGGCCGAACTATTAAAGGTATTTATAAACCTACGGCGGGACAGGTGATTTTCGAGGGTAAAGACATCTCGAAAATGAATAAAAAGGATATGAAACTCTATATGCGTTATATGCAAATGATCTTCCAGGATCCCTATTCCTCTTTAAATCCGAGAATGATAGTTAAAGAGTTAATTAGTGAGGGATTGGAAATCCATAAAATAGGTACGAAAGATACGCAAGAGCGGAAAGTGTTCGAAACACTGCATCTCGTGGGGCTTAATCCGGAATACGTTACCCGGTACGCCCATGAGTTCTCAGGTGGCCAAAGACAGCGGCTGGCAATTGCCCGGGCTTTAGCTGTAGAACCGAAGTTTATTATCTGTGATGAACCAATATCGGCTCTGGATGTGTCGATCCAGGCGCAAATTGTTAATTTACTGAAAGAATTGCAGGAGAAATTCGGATTGACGTATTTGTTCATAGCACATGATTTGTCTATGGCCAAGTACATAAGTGACCGA
>JAUUWG010000245.1 GCA_030589165.1 Desulfobacterales bacterium | reverse complement strand
AAAATAGCCTGACATAAATGAAGACAGAGGGTACGCAATGTTATCCTCTGTCTTTTAATCTTTAAATTTAAAAGAATCAGAGGCTAAGATGATCGTATTGGAAACCAATAATGTAACCAAAAGATTTGGTGGATTGACAGCAGTAAATGAAGTCTCCATGACATTGTACCAGGGAGATGTTCTGGGATTGATCGGCCCGAATGGTGCCGGAAAAACAACCTTTATCAATGCAGTTTCAGGTCTAAATCCCCCAACTTCCGGAACTGTAAAAATGCTTGGAGAAGATACTACCGGCTTAACTCCTGAAAAGATGTGTCGCCGAGGGCTTTCACGCACATTCCAGATCCCCAGCCCCTTTCCAAAAATGACTGCAATTGAAAGTGTCATGGTGGCCACGATTTTCGGTAATGATCCCGGCACCATTATAAATCCTGTTGAGCATGCCAGAGAAATGCTTGATTTTGTGGAGTTCCCCATGGACGAAACCGTTGTGGCGGAACAGCTCAACACGGTACAGCTCAAACGCCTGGACTTAGCCCGCGCCCTGGCAAGCAATCCAAAGCGTCTTTTTATGGACGACCTGGCGTCCGGTCTTAGCGAAGGCGAGCTTAACGATATCATGAGAATCATAGATAAAATCAGTAAAAAAGGAATAAGCATTCTCATGATCGAGCATATCATGCAGTTGATCATGGCCGTGTGTAACCGGCTTTTATGCATCCAGTTCGGGACAAAAATAGCAGAGGGTTCCACACAGGAAGTGGCAAATGATCCAAAGGTTGCCAGTGCTTATCTTGGAAGCGAAGATGACAGTTAACTTTAAATCAGTGGAGATGTTATGCTGTTAGAAGTGAAAAATCTTGATGCAGGATATGGATACCTGCAGATATTGCGCTGTGTCTCATTGAGTATAGATAAGGGTGAGTATGTCTGTATTGTAGGACCCAATGGCGCCGGAAAAAGTACAACTATGAAAACCATTGCAGGGCTGATATCTCCCATGGGAGGCAGTATCGTTTTTAACGGAGAGGATATTACAGGGCTTACTGCTTCTCAGATCACAAAAAAAGGGATTTCCTTTGTTTCCGAAGAAATGAATTTGTTTGTAAATATGTCGGTTCAGGAAAATCTTTACATGGGGGCCTATATTATTAAAGACAAGAAAATCCGGAATGAACGCCTTGACTTTGTGTTTGGCCTGTTTCCCCAGTTGGCTGTAAGAAAGGGTCAGCTGGCCGGCACCATGAGCGGTGGTGAACGGAAAATGCTGGCCATCGGCCGCGGTATGATGTCTGATCCCAAGCTGCTCCTAGTGGATGAACCTTCATTTGGACTTGCGCCACAGTTGACGGCAAATGTGTTCGAATCCCTGGATGTCCTCAAGGATAAGGGAGTCACAATCATGCTGGTGGAACAGAATGTAACCAAGACTCTGGCCGTCACCGATCGAGGGTATATCCTTGAAAACGGTAAAATCGGTCTTCAAGGCGCAAGCTGTGACCTGGCGGATGATCCCCATGTCAGAAAAGTATTTCTTGGCGTTTAATAAGACTTTGGAGAAATAAATTCATGTCAAATAACTATGTTTCCAGATTTTTAAGCTGGATGAAAACGGCAGCCGGGTTATCTATCACGGC
>JAUUWG010000151.1 GCA_030589165.1 Desulfobacterales bacterium | reverse complement strand
CTTTCAGTCGTTCATCACACCGAAACGCGTTGTAAATGTGATTTGCTGTCTCGGGAGCGCAATAAAATATGAAGCTGAATTGATGCCCATACGGGTCTCGGGCCGCCCTGCGGTGAAATCGCCACAGTGTAATTTTGTCTTTGTACCGATACAAAACAGGTGATACAATCTTGTGAGCCATGAACAGGTCTATGTGCCAGGGTGGCTCTGTATTCTGGGGCCATTTCACAGAGAAGCGAGCACGCCACCAGCCGTTCCTGGAATCTTCCACTTCCAGCTCCATCGTCTCACAGTACCGAGGCTTCGCCGGACACACCCATGCACAACCCGAGATTACTACCGCGATGAACACCATGGTGGCCAATGAATAACTATACTTTTCTAATCCGAAACCCAAGCGCTCCCCTCCCCCACAGAATCTAACTGGATGCTCAATTCCCGATGGTCTAGCCATAGGATTTCTGTACCCTATCCGTCCCTATGAGTCAAGAGCAGACTTGACCCCTTTTTAACTGTCATCGCCCTTATGCGGATTTTCTCCTCTCCTTTCTGGACCTCCTACCTCGATCTCTCCTGCGCTCGAGTGCTTTATAATTGGGATCATTAAACTTCCTGCGGTCTCCCCCCGATCTTCGTTCTTTTCCGGAACGACGCTCTTTTTTTTCCATAAGATTTCCCTCCCTTGTTAATCAGATTCACCTAATGTATAAAGCTTTATCCGCAGTGCCGCAAGCCGTTTCCAAAAGTGCAATTCTTGTTACCGACGGCAGCTATACCACGGAATAGCTGCTTTAAAATTGTTCCTATATTCCTTCTTTAATATAATTTAAAAGGCCATCATCAAGCGGCCGTGGGTTCGTTTGAATACGCCTTGTCTGAACTAATGTATTTTCCATCAGTTTTTCAGCATCTCCTTTACCAATACCTAATTCTGAAGGTCTGGACGGCATGGCTACATCATTTATCAATTGTTGTAGTCGGTCCAGAAAGCGTTTGCCGGAAGGTTGAGATGAAATCTCTTCGATATCAGCAATTATTCCATCAAGCACAGCAAACCCCTTTTCACAATATTCAAAATTATATTGCAAACCAATTCTTGTACACGCTGCCAGGCAAATCCCGTGAGGGGCATCGACCATTCCCCCTAAAGAAGAAGCCAAGGCATGAACCAGTCCAAGGCCGCTGTGGCTGAACGCCATGCCTGCCATGTGCGCCCCGATGGACATGCCGATACGGGCTTCTCGGTTTTTCCCTTCATATATGGCCGGTTTATAAGAGCGCCATATATGACTGAATGCTTCCAAAGCCAGAGCCCGGCTGAACGGATTGCTTCCCTGGTAACGTATGGGGCGATCCGGAACCTGAGAAGACGGGCGGGCCATGAAGCTTTCGCAGGCGTGCATCAGTGCGTCGTAACCTGAATTTCTCGTAACCATCGGTGGCAGTTCTATTGTGAGCTCAGGGTCGACCACGGAAAACACCGGGCGAATGTATTCTGATGATACCCCGCGTTTGACCCCTTCAATCGTAAAAACTGTGGTCTGCGTGCTTTGTGAACCGGTACCAGATGTCGTAGGAACGCATACAATCGGCACAACAGGGCCCGGTACCAAGCCTTCTCCCAGATAGTCGCCCAAAGAACCTTCGTGGGTCATGATAATGGACATGGCTTTTGCAAAATCCATGACGCTTCCGCCGCCAAGACTCAACAGGGCATCATAGCCGGAGCCCAAACGATCCTTTTGCTTGTCCATGTCGCTGCTATGCGGTTCCGGGGGAACCGCACTGAAGATTTCATATTCGATCGAACCCTCCAGCAAGTCTAAAACAATTTGAAGTATTCCGCTTTTTGCAATCTGCGTGTCTGTGAAGATCAGCAGCTTTTTATAATTGTTCGAAGCTAAAACTTCGGGGAGTTGTTTGATAGAACCAAAACCGAATATGGATGGAGAAGGGGAGAAAGAAATAATATCCGTCATGATAATTTGTCCTTTTCTAATCTTTAATATTTTGTAGGCATTCACAGGTTCAGGGTTCACAGGTTCAGGGTTGCTTTTTTTGTTAACCTTCACTAACCCCGGACCTTGAACCCGTGAACGGTTACAATAAATTGAACCCCAATGATTTTACTTTGGCTTTCTAGCGAGACATTTTTGCAATTCTATTAAAATTATAAAAAGCTGAAGTTTTGTTTTTTGTCAATAATATTCAGAGCAAAAACATTGTTTTTGCCTGAACAAGCCCGGGGTTTGTTATCAAATTATGAAAATATCGGGGTTTTCACGAAGAGATTTTTTGGATGTGTATTTAATATTTAAGTATTTCAATAGCTTGTAGTTTTAAAAAATACTTCTCCTGAATGAATTCTATGGCTTGACAGGAAATTGTTTTTTGCTTAAAGTCGACCACCGACTATATATTGTCATTTATTTTCTATCGTCTAACCTTCACTTTTAACCGCAGGCAGGAGGGCTAACTTAATGCCGGAAGCTACTCTGTCGACCCAAATGGCCACCTTCGTATCTTGCCTTTCTTTTGATGATCTATCCGCTGAACATGTGAAAAACATTAAGTTTTATCTTCTCGACTGGTTGGGTTCCGCTTACGGCGGCAAAAACGAGCGGCCCACGAAGATTATGCTTGAACTTGTGCGTAGTCTGGGCGGCAAGCCCGAGTCCACGGTTCTGGCCGACGGCTCCAAGACGATGTGCCTGCTGGCGGCATTGGTCAATGGCGCTTCTTCCCATGTGCTGGAGATGGACGATTTGCACAGGAAATCAATATTTCATCCCGCCTGTGCAATCATTCCGGCGACATTGGCAATTGCGGAACGGGAAGGTGCGTCCGGAAAGGATTTGTTATTAGGCATTTCCATCGGGTATGAAGTCGGAATTCGTGTGGCGTTGGGTGTCGGTCCCAGCCACTACCACTTCTGGCATATGACGGCCACCTGTGGGACCTTCGGCGCTGCAGCCGGCGCCGCCAAAATCCTGGGTTTGGACGAGGAACAATTCGTGTGGGCAATGGGCTCGGCGGGGAGCCAGGCATCCGGACTATGGGAGTTTTTGGTCGACAGTGCAATGAGCAAACAGCTGCACCCCGGCAAGGCGGCGCTTAACGGGTTGCTGGCAGCCCTGCTTGCCAAGAGTGGTTTTACGGGGGCGCGCAAAATTTTGGAGGGAGAAAAAGGATTTTTCCGCGCAACTTCCAAAGATTTTGATGAAGAAAAGTGTTTGCACAATTTGGGAGAAGAATTTTTCAGCGAGACGAATTCGCTTAAGTATTATGCATCCTGCGGCCACACTCACGCGGCAATTGACGCTATATTGAAAGCCACGAAATCAGAACCCATGACCCCGGATAAGATTAAGCAGGTTGACGTCTCCATTTACCAGGCATCTTTGGATCTTCTGGAAAATATCGAGCCGAAAACACCGTATCTGGCGAAATTCAATCTGCCATTTTGTATTGCAACGGCGCTGAGATACGGCCATGCAAATTTGGACGATTTTACCGATCAAAGGTTAAACGATCAGGAGCTTTATCTTATCATGGAGCGGATTAATATCCAAAGCGATCCTGAACTGACCAAGAGCTATCCGAACAAATGGCCGGCTGAGGTCAAAATTTACACAACCGGCGGTCAGTGCCTTGAAGCCGGTTGCGACTATCCCAAGGGAGACCCGGAAAATCCCCTGGAAGAACATGAGGTGATCGCAAAATTTGAAAGCCTTACAAACGAAATACTAACGGAATCCCAGGCGGACAGGATTGTCGAGCGGGTGATGAA
>JAUUWG010000106.1 GCA_030589165.1 Desulfobacterales bacterium | reverse complement strand
AAGGACGTACAATCTCCGGGCTGTAACCTTTCACAGGTGCTGCAGATGTGCGTGATCAGGGCGACAAGCTATATTCAGCTATGCTGGTTGCCCTGATAGCGTGAAGATGCGGTGCCTGTGAACGCTTACAGAAAAACAGATGTATCTACCATCTTGGGCACCTCAAACGCATGGGAAAGAAGATTTATTGCCTTGTCCGATCCGTTTTCCGGTAAAATAAAGTAAATTGCAGCACCAGAGCACCCAAACGCAAGCACCGGCATTTCGCCATCCAATAGCGCTTTAAAGGCCGAATCGGCTATCCCGTATCTGTCGCCAAAATGAGGGCCATGAAAGTAGATCAGCTCCACGGGCGATGTGACCCGAACAGATTCTTCATTATCAACTCTGATATTTTCATAAATATGGTCCAGCACCCTGCCCTCCCATTTACTCGAAAATATCAAGCAAAGGCGAAACATCCGATCACTAAAATACTGAGCCAGAACCAGATCAAAATTGATTCCGAAGTTATCAAGTTCACTGATATCAGTCCCAAATCCGGCATTTTCTTCCAGGCTCAAGTTGAGTTCGAGTAAGTATAAATTGTCAACAGATTGAAAACCGTATGTTTTAATTTTGGATTCCCAATATACAGCAGAAATCTCCATTTCTCATTCCATTCTAATCTTCCTGTTTTTTCGAATACAAATCATCTCTTAAAGGAGTATAATTCACCGGGAGATTCAAGCAGCCTGCCAGAGACGCCGCTACCTCATCCAGCCGTATATAATCGGTGATAAATGTCAATGCTGATATGGATGACGCCATGCCCAACAGGGGAAGAT
The DNA here is from genome assembly GCA_030589165.1 of Desulfobacterales bacterium. Classification (GTDB taxonomy): domain Bacteria; phylum Desulfobacterota; class Desulfobacteria; order Desulfobacterales; family JAFDHS01; genus JAFDHS01. Next base: position 5,020 of record JAUUWG010000106.1, on the reverse strand, counting down.
GCTCTTTAGTAAAAGCGTGCAAAGAGAGTCCCAGCACCTTCATACTGCGCTGGTGAGGAAAAACGGATACCATGCCGACGCCATAAATGTACTGAACCTTTGTATTAATAATATCATCGGCATCAACAATATTTCTTGTACGATCTATATCTTGGGAGCTGACACAACAAGAGCCGGAAAATCCGGTACCCATAGAAGAAACAGCTACAAAGGGCATGTTGATTCGATTTTTATTCAGGATATGAAAAAGCAGGGATATTGAAAACGCAGAATAGTCGGGATCAGGAAGGTTTAACAAGACAAGCTCTGAACTAAGCTTAATACCACTGATTCTTACCTTTTCCGTAACTTCAGGCACAATCATCCCTTTTACTCGGCAGGGAGTTCATTAATGGTAATCATCACCATTCAAGATTTTCTTTAACGATCTCCATAAGTTTATCAAGATCTATCGGTTTTGGAATAAAGTCATCAGCCAGAGTTGTTTTCCCGCCTTTATGGGTATAACTGGTTGAGGTCACGGCATCCCCTACTGCCGTCAAAAGAACCACTATGATATCACTGTATTTGGGATCTGCTTTTAACTCATCACATAGCTCGTATCCGTTTTTTCTGGGCATCATCACATCCAGAATAATCAAATCAGGTTTCTCTTCCTTGATCTTTTCCCATGCTTCAACTCCGTCATAGGCCTTGGCAACCCGGTATTTTTTACTTTCAAGCTTCATTGCAACCGATTCCACCAGATCCGGGTCATCATCCACTACTAAAATAAATTGTTTGTCGCTCATTAACCTGTCTCCTTTCTCCTTCTATAAAAAACATTAAGCTGATTTGCAATATTTATCTTACTTTTCCGGACAAGCCGGAAAAACAACAGGTGAACTATAGTTGCGGTCTGGGCAACAGTCCTGCCCGCTCTACCAGCTCCCTTACTTTTTGCTCCCATTCAATGGCCATGATGTGAAACCCCGCAACGCCCTTAACTTCTTTTAAACGCTCAATCGATTCCACCGCAATCTTAATCCCTTCCTCAGGCTGTTTTTCCTTGGGAACGCCGGCCATACGTTTTATAAGCTCATCCGGAACATCCATGCCCGGAACCCTGTTTTTCATATATTTTGCCATTCCTACGCTTTTCATAGGAGTAATTCCGGCAAGGATTGACACCTTTTTATCAAGGCCCCTGTCGCATACCCCTTTCATCCAGATTTCGAATTTATCCAGATTATAAATGCACTGAGTCTGTATGAAATCAACGCCTGCATTAACCTTTTTAGCAAGGCGTGCCACCCTGAGCTCAAACGGGTCTGCAAAAGGGTTGGCTGCCGCCCCTATAAACATTTTCGGCGGAGTGTCAATATCCCCCCCACCCTGAAATTTTCCCTCATCACGCATTTTTTTGACCATCTGTATAGCCTGAACCGAGTCTATATCATAGACACTTACAGCCATTGGATGATCGCCAAAATGGGTATGATCACCGGACAGGCAGAGCATTGTATTTATTCCATGGGCATATGCACCAATAATATCACTTTGCATGGCCAGCCTGTTTCTATCTCTTGAAACCATCTGAAGAATCGGATCAAGGCCCATCTGCTTGATAATGATACAAGCCGCAAAACTTGACATACGGACCATGGCTGTCTGGTTATCAGTCACATTTATCGCGTCAACACATCCTTTCAGCATTTCAGTCTTTTCCCTGACCTTTTCCGGTCGGGCACCTCGCGGAGGACCACACTCGGATGTTACCGCCAATTGTCCCGATGCTAAGACTTTTTCCAATTTACTTTCTGTTTTCATTCTGCCAAATCCTCTCTTATAATCTTGCGTGGTCCACCATGCCAACTCGGCCGCCAATCCTTGGCTGTCATAACCTCTTCATACCTGTCTTCCATGCCTAAAGATTTCAAACGCTCCCAAATAATATTCCAGACGCAGTCAACATCTTTGCTTATTTCACAGTTTCCCCCGGTGGAACCACCACACGGACCGTTCAGCAGACGCTTGGAACATCGTGCAACAGGGCAAATACCACCGGTCAATCCGAGAATGCAATCACCGCATCCCTGGCATCGTTCGGCCCACACGCCCTGGCGCTCAGAGGCTCCCATAAATTTCGTATTTAAAGCAGGAAATACAAGCTTTGCGGAAAAACGTCTGGCGATTTCCTGAACACCACAGCCGCAAGCCATGGAAAGAACAACTTCCGCCTGATCGATGTGTGTTACGAGCTCCTCTACGTATTCGGGGTCACACTGCCTTTCAAGTGTGATTTCCTTGACCTCTAACGTTTTGCCTTCCTTCATAAAAGCCATCTGAAGAGCAGACGACAGAATCCCGACCTCTTTTCGCCCGCCTGCGGCACAAACGGTCACGCATTCATTGCAACCGACAAGAAGAATTCGATTGTACGGGCTGATGTATTCCATAATTTCTTCTATCGGTTTTTGTTCAGCTACAATCATTATATTTGGCTCTCCTTTATATAGGCTGTTAACCCGTAGCGAGTTTGGATTGACCTGCCGATATATTTTTTACCGGATTAGGCCCCAGCTTACGGATTTTCTCCGTTATCTCAACGGCTATCCTTGCGAAATCTTTACCCATACCCGCTGACATTGTAACCATCTCCACCCTTTCTTTTTCAATACCGATTTCATCAAGAATCTTTTTCACTCTTGCCACGCGAAGGGCAGCTTTATTATTTCCGTTCTTGAAATGGCAGTCACCTTCAAGGCAGCCGGCCACATATACCCCGTCAGCCCCTTTCCGAAGTGCAAGCATAATATGCTTAACATCCACCTTCCCTGTACACGGCACCTTTACAATTTTCACGTTTGGTGGATAGCAGTGTCTCATGCTGCCTGCCATGTCAGCAGCGGTATAGGCACAGTAATTGCAGCAAAAAGCTACAATAACAGGTTCAAAATTTCCCATTATACTTAAAGTATCCTTTCTAATAGTCCATCCAACCCGGCTGATATCATATCATCTTCGTACTGCATCAACTGAATCGCTTCTGCAGGGCATTCAGCAGCGCATGTACCACATCCGTGGCACTGGGCCGGCTCAATTTCCGAATAACCTTCAGCGTTGATATAAGGAATGCCGTAGGGGCATATCCGCACGCATATCAAGCAGGCCGCACATTTTTTACCATCCACCCTCGCAACGCCTGCACCGAGATTTATTGTATCCTCGGCCAGGAAGGTTAACGCTCTGCCTGCGGCAGCCTGGGCCTGGGCTATACTCTCACGAATGGTTTTCGGTCCGTGAGCCGTACCGGCCACCAAAAAACCGGGCACAGTCAGATCTACCGGTCTTAGCTTGATATGATCCTCAAGAAAAAAACCGTCCATGGTCCTGCCCAGATGAAAAATCATGGCCAGTTCTTCGGTGGCCTCATCGTCTGCAACCAGACCCGTACTTAATGATAGACAATCGGCCGTAACTTCTATATTCCTCCCGAGAATCTCATCGTTGAAAGTAACGGTTACCCGATCTCCGTCAGGTTTCACGACCGGTCTGTCATCAACTTCGTATCGAACGAAAACTACACCCTTCTCCCGAGCTTTTCGATAATAATCTTCATAAAACCCGAAAGTTCTGATATCTCTGTTGAGAATATAAATACGAGCTTCAGGGTTTACATCAAGAATTCTTAAAGCATTCTTGATCGCCGTCTGGCAGCAGATTTTAGAGCAGTTGGGGTTCTCCAGGGAGCGGGAACCGACACACTGAATCATGACTATATTTTCCCAGGCCTTTACCTGTTCGGAATTGTCCTCTATAACAGAATCAAGTTCAAGCTGAGTTATTACAGCCTTGTGCTCATCAAGCAGGTACTCACCCGGCCTGTTGTGCACTGCACCGGTAGCCATTACTGTTACCCCGTGACTTATCTGTCTGTAGTACATTCGGGGCGCAATCTGAAGGCCTGTAGTGAACATGCCCGGCATACCCTTATGATCCACTATCACTGAGCCTGTCAGCACCTCAATACGATCATTTTCCATCGTCCTTTTGATAAGATCTTTCACATAGGCCTGCACGTCTTCACCGGATATGGTTCTTCTAATCTTTCCGGCTATACCTCCCAGTTCGGGCGAACGCTCCACAAGATAAACCTTAAAACCCTGATCAGCCAAACTAAGCGCTGTATTCATACCGGTTATACCGCCGCCGACCACTAAAATATCTTTGTTTACGGGAAGAAGATGCTCGGTAAGGGGACGGCGTAGAGCCACACTCGATACAGCCATCCTGATCAGCTCTCTTGCCTTGTCTGCCGCTTCATCAGGTTTATCGTAATGAACCCACGTATCCTGATCTCTCAAATTGGCAATTTCAACAAGATATTTGTTAAGGCCCGCCTTACGAACAGCATCCTGGAATTTCGCTTCATGTGTTCTGGGGGAACAAGCGCCTATCACAACCCTGTTAAGCTTCTGTTCCTGAATGACCAAACCGATGTGCTTCATCGATTCACTGCTGCATCCATAACCGGCAACCTCGGATACAATAACATCAGGAAGGCCCTTTGCATACTCTACAATTTCAGGGACATTCAAAACACCGCTTATGTTAAAACCACATTCACAAATAAAAACCCCTATTCTTGGATTCTCATCCCTGACATCCCGTTCCGGTACCTGTTCCTCCTGAGCTCTCGGAGCTTCTGAAAGAAATTCCAGATCGTTTGCAGCCATGCATGCCGCTGCGCTGGCCTGAGCCATTGTTTCGGGAATATCCTTTGGACTTTCATAAAGACCGCACACATAAATACCGGGTTTTGATGTCGCTACCGGGCTAAAGCTGGATGTTTTTGCAAAATTATGCTCATTCAACTCAATTCCGAGCTCTTCGGCCAGATTCTTTGTTTCATCAGACACACGAAAACCTGTAGAAAGAACTACCATATCAAATGTTTCCGTATTGAGATCACTGTTTTCATATAATGTGTACGAAATCGAAAGATCTTTTGTGTCCGGCTGTTCTATAACAGAATGCG
>JAUUWG010000247.1 GCA_030589165.1 Desulfobacterales bacterium | reverse complement strand
CTATCTGGCTAAAGAAACCGTTCAGAACATACTGATGTTTCGTTTTGCCAATACCATTTTCGAGCCCATCTGGAATCGGAGATATGTTGACCATGTTAGGATTACGGCAACGGAAACTCTGGGCGTTGAACATCGTGCGGGTTACTATGAACAGGCAGGGGTAATTCGAGACATGTTTCAAAACCACATAATGCAACTGCTTGCCCTTACCGCCATGGAAGCACCGTCTCAGTTTGAAACCGACCGCGTTAGAGATGAGAAGGTAAAAGTTTTTCATTCGTTAAGACCGTTTCCGGTCGAAAAGCTCCACAATTACATCGTGCTTGGGCAATATGGTCAAGGCAAAATTGATGATAAACCGGTCATAGGCTATCGGGAGGAACCCGGTGTAAGCCCGGATTCTCTAACGCCAACTTTTGCCAGGATGAAAGTTTTTATAGACAACTGGCGCTGGCAGGGCGTTCCTTTTTTTCTTACATCCGGTAAGCGGCTGGCCAAGAAGTCAACAGAAATCGAAATTCAGTTTAAAGGAATTCCCCATTCCATGTTTCGACAAACCCTGGGGGAAACCATCGCCGCCAATCGATTAATACTCGGTATTTATCCGGATGAAAAAATAACCATTACTTTTCAGACAAAGAATCCCGGTGCACGGGTATGCTTGCGTTCTGTAACCATGGATTTTTCCTATCATCAAAATTATTCGGGGCCCATTCTGGATGCCTATGAAAAAGTCCTGATAGACTGCATTTTGGGGGACCAGATGCTTTTCTGGCGACAGGACGGGGTTGAACAGTGCTGGTCCTTTTTGACACCCATATTAAATGAGTGCGAAACCTGTGGCAACAGGGCAGAAATGCTTCATTTTTATGAATCCGGAAGTTGGGGACCACAGATGACAGATATAAGTTAAATAAAGGAAAGGATCAGAGAAGTGGGACCATGACAGGCAATCAGAGAATCATTATCAAAGACAATGCAGCGATGCTGGCACAAAAAGCAACGACCATTTTCAATCAGACTGCTAAAGAGAGCATTGACCGCCATGGACGTATTGCGGTGGCCATCTCCGGCGGCTCCACACCAAGAAGGATGTACAGGATGCTGGCTGAAGAACCCTATGGTTCAGCAATTCCATGGGATAAAACGTATATCTTCTGGGTAGATGAGCGGTGCGTTCCTGAAAATGATCCGGCCAGCAATTATGGCGCGGCCAAAAAGGACTTCCTCAACAGGGTTTCAGTTCCTGAAACCCAGGTCTATCCCATGCCCGGCGAGTTGCCACCGAAACAAGGCGCCCAAAAATACCAGAAAGCCCTCATAGATTTTTTTCATCTGGAAGATGGCCGGTTCCCGACCTTTGATCAAATATTTCTGGGAATGGGGTCAGATGGCCACACAGCCTCTCTTTTTCCCGGACAGGCCGCTTTGGATGAAAGAAAAAGGCTCATAGTGGCAGTAAAAGGAGGCAATCCCGATGTAAACCGTTTGACCATGACCTTGCCGGTACTGAATCGAGCCAGACA
>JAUUWG010000233.1 GCA_030589165.1 Desulfobacterales bacterium | reverse complement strand
GGCATTCCGGGTCAATCTGTTCCAGGTTCAAAATTGGCGGGACCTTGTTATCATAAACAGATAATACGCTCGAAATTGCTTCAATTCCTCCTATGGCTCCCAGAGCATGTCCAAGCTGAGATTTATTAGCCGTAATAAACGGCCGTTCTCGATCAGATCCAAAGACTTCCTTTATGGCATTGGCTTCATTAATATCCCCTTTGGGTGTTGCGGTGGCATGAGGATTGATTAAATCGACTTCTTCAGGCTCAATTTGTGCATCTTCCAAGGCCAGCTTAATGCATCTAATGGCGCCATCAACATCAGGATCGGTAATGTGGCTGGCATCTCCGGTCATTGCGAAACCGATGACTTCAGCATATATTTTAGCACCTCTATTTAAGGCATGTTCCAGTTCTTCGAGGATCAAAACGCCTGCTCCTTCTGCCATAACAAAGCCGTTACGTTCTATATCAAATGGCCGGGAAGCGGATTGGGGGGTTGTGTATTTTGGCGACAGTGCTTTTAGCGCATGAAAACCGGCTATTGTTAACGGTGTAACCGAGGCTTCTGTCCCGCCGCATACAATGGCGCTTTCTTTTCCAAGCTGAATTCTACTGAAAGCTTCGCCGATAGCATGAGCGCCGGAAGCACAGGCGGTCGATAAGCATACATTGGCGCCTTTTGCTTTAAAAGAGATACTGATATTGCCGGATGCCAGATTGGGTATCAAACGAGGGATTAGAAACGGTGACACTTTTTTGCCTTGTAAAAAACGTTCAAACTCTTTTTCCCATGTTTTTGGGCCACCAAGGCCTGAGCCGATCATTACTCCTACACGATAAGGATCAATTTCTCCTTTTTCTAAATCTACATTAGAATCGGCAATGGCTTCTAACGTTGCTGCATAGGCAAACTGGATAAAAGAATCCATATATTTAGTCTGTTTTAGATCTTCTTTTGTAAAACCCTGTTTTTTTTGTTTAACAATATCTTTAATGTTGAAATCTTTAACTTCGCCGGCAATAAAGGGGAAGCCTTCCGACAATTTAAATTTGGTTTTAACTTCATCCAGATCGCCCCACTGGGTAATCTGGTCGATACCCGATTTGCCTGCAAGCATGGCCTTCCATGTGGTCGGCACATCCAGTCCCAGTGAAGTAACCATCCCCAAGCCTGTTATCACAACTCTATTTAATTCAATTATTTTTCTCATTTTTTCTCCTTTAAAATAGATGAACTCGTAAAAAGTCCGATATAGACGGTTTCGTAAAAAGTTCAAATTCAAGGCGTGCAAATTTTGTAATCATGAGGCGTACTTATCGTACGTTGAATGATTGCGAAATGCAGCACAACGCAGAAGTTGGACTTTTTACGAGACCGTCAAAATATCTTTTCGGTTTTTTTATTAAAGCCGCATCTGAAAACAGTATTCAGAAAGACGGCGACTTTGTCAATATCTTTGTGCCCGGGACTCGATTCCACACCTGAACTGACATCCACGGCATGGGGAGAACTCACCGTGATGGCATGGGAAACATTTTCGGGCGTAAGACCCCCGGCAATGATCAGCGGATGTTTTTCACCAAAACTTTTGGCCTGATCCCAGTTCCATTGGAGCGCATTCCCGCCGGGAAGTTTTCCTTGGCCGCATTCCACCAGAAAAGCCGATGCCGGATAATTTTCAGCATCTTTCAAAGAGGGATTGCCGTCAATAAACAAGGCCTTTATCACCTGAAGGTTTTGGTTGCGAAGGCGACGAACCAGTTCAGGGGATTCCTGGCCGTGCAGCTGAACAGTAGAAAGATGACAGCGTTCAACATGATTCATAATGCTCGAAAACGATTCGTTGACAAAAACACCCACGGTTTTTACACGATCCGTCACTGCCGAGCAAATTTCTCTGGCCCGGTCATTAGTCAGATGTCTCGGGCTTTTGGGATAAAAGA
>JAUUWG010000078.1 GCA_030589165.1 Desulfobacterales bacterium | reverse complement strand
TATATCTTGCCTTATGTTGCGAGTCCTGGTAACCCATTGAAAAGATAACAAATATTAACGGCGTGGTGATATTGCGATATGACAAATAATTACAAGGGGTTACCAGGACTCGCAACATAATTTTAAAAAAACTGTTAACATAATAATTGGGTATATTTAGAGGTGTCCAACGATGAGAAATTGTCTAAATTTGCATATAATTGAATGCAATGAATACCATAAGTTTTTCATCAATTGCCCCTGTAGAATGGATTTGAGAGTTCTGATGATTGAAGAGTAGCAAATTAATCTTACAATCAAAAGAATAAAAATCAAAATTAAGGGCTTAAAAAGCATTTTAAATGTAAAACACGCAACATAACTAAACTCGCAACATAACTTGCCATTATCACATATGAGATGGGACGTAAATAATAGGTACTTTTCTTTCAAACTATCAGCACCCTTTTTTTCAGGACACCCAAGCTGTTGGTTGATAGTTTCTACGATTTGATTTTTTGTAAGGACTATGATGGGGACGGGTTTTGCCCCCCCAAAAAAGCTCATGTGGGTATATGGCAGGGTGCTTTATTTTCGTTGATTATACAAATAGATATGATATTTTATATCGGTAACACGTCTAATTTGGGATAAAATATCAAGGTAAAATATTTTCCTGACACAGATACCGCTCACTTTAAGTTCACTGATAAAAAGCTTCATGAACCCAATGAAATCATTTAAAAATATCTATTATGGAAAAAGACCAAAAAGAAAATCTTGAAAATCAGATCAGGGAACAGATCGAAGTTCTGAAAAAAGACATACTATCTTATAAAGAGCTGACCAAGCCGGTCTCTCCTGACAGTTCCATAGGGCGGCTTACCCGCATGGAAGCGATCAACAGTAAAAGCATAAATGAAGCCGCATTGCGCAAGGCAAAAGATACCTTGTCAAACCTGGAGCATGCTCTGGAAATGATAGATGATCCGGATTTTGGATTATGCCGAAATTGTGAAGAACCCATCCCGATCGCAAGATTAATCATTCTGCCTGAAACCCAACTGTGCGTTGAATGCGCGGAAAAATTGAGTAAATAAGATATAGACAATGCTTCAAATCTCCAACAACGTAACCATTCCCATCAGCGATATCGAAATCAGTGCAATCCGCGCCCAGGGAGCGGGGGGACAAAATGTAAATAAGGTTTCCAGCGCCGTACACTTGCGTTTCAACATTAATGCGTCATCACTGCCTGATTTCTATAAAGAACGGCTTTTGAAGCTGAACGATCATCGCATCACCAAGGATGGGGAAATCGTTATCAAGGCTCAGCAGTACCGAAGCCAGGAGAAAAACAGAGAGGAGGCAATAAAACGCCTCCGGGAACTCATTAAAAGCGTTGCCGTGTCACCCAAAAAACGCAAACCTACCCGACCGACCCGCAGTTCTCAGAAAAAACGCCTTGATCGCAAAACCAAAAGAGGACAGCTTAAGACCTTGAGAGGAAAGATCACCGATTTGTAAGCAATCAAAAATGATGAGATGGCTGAATCGTAAAATCAGGCAAAGAGGGGGGGGGGTTGGAATATGATGTCAAAAAGGAAAACTGTGAAACTGACGCTTTATCGGTATGCAGGGAAGTTTCTTTTTTTCCGTATCAAAAATCGCTGCAACGAGTGTGATATTACCAACGCCGTCCTTCAAAGGCTTATGAACGAGCAGCTTAAAGGAAAGCCTGTTTCCCTGCGGATTGTTCCCTGGCTGGATAATTGGTGGAAGGTGATCTGGGTTGGCGGATGGCATGCCCCGATTTTGACGGTGAACGGAAGGGTTTTTTCTCAGGGGATCGTGCCGGACACACCCAAACTTTTGGGAAAAATCGGAAAAATTTTAAATGATGCATCTCTCATACAATTGGGAGAGAAGAAGATTGAAAAAAACATCTATCCTGAAAAAAAAGCAGAGAATACAGTCTATTTTTCTCCGGCTTGTCCGCACTGCCGCCAAGTGCTTTCATATCTGGACAGCAATGGAATCCAATATTCGGGCATCGATGTTACCAAAACCGAATCAGCCCGGCAAGAAGTGCAACGGCTGACCGGAAGACTGACCATACCTGTGGTTGTAGTCAAAGACGAGATCATCAGCGGCTTTGACAAAAAACGTCTTAAAGACCTTCTTGGAATTTCGGTTGAAGACGAGAAGGTGACCGTATCAGACAACCGGGACATAATGCCCGGTTTCACTGAAAGTCAGCTCAAAGAGATTTATCAAAAAGCCCAAAACGTTCTTGAGAAAAACCGGCTCGAAAGCTGGACTACGCCGTCGAATCGCCTCTATCCTCACTTGTGGAACTGGGATACAGGGTTTATCTCTCTGGGTTATCTTCACTACGATCCTGAAAGAGCATACACGGAACTTCGCTCACTTTTCAAAGGGCAGTGGAGTGACGGCTTTCTTCCGCATATTATTTTCAATCCTGAATATATCAGCCATTTCCCGGGACCCGATTACTGGAAAGCGGACAATTCAGGAAAAGTCCCCCCCTGTATTTATACGTCAGGGATCAGCCAGCCCCCTGTACATGCCACGATGATCGCTAAAGCCATGAAACTTGATCCGGATAAGCAAAGGGCATTGTCATTTTTCAGAGAGATATATCCAAAACTGAAAAACCTCCATGACTTCTACTTTGCCGAACGTGACCCTCACTCCGAGGATCTTGTGTCCATTGTCCATCCCTGGGAATCCGGACTTGACAATGCCCCCCTGTGGGATGAACCCCTGGCCGCCATCACAGATACCAGTGAATGGGCATTGAACATGCAAAAAAAATATGATGAGCTTGCCGAACAGGGTGATCGGCCCAAACGGACATACATTGAAAAGTATTCGTATCTTATCGAAAATCTGTATAAAAACAATTATGACTGGAAAAAAATCTCTGAAAATCATCCCTTTTTAATACAGGGTGTACTTTTCAACTCGATTCTATGTAAATCTGAAGAGGACCTGGGGAAAATAGCAGAAGCCTTAGGATATGACGGCCAAATTCACTATGATAGAGCTGAAAAACTTAAAACGTCAATAAATAGAAAGCTATGTGATGAGGCGGAAGGTATTTATTACAATTTTGACCTTGGGCTGAAGAAACATATAAAAAGGGACACGATTTTTTCATATATGCCCCTTTTTGCCCAAATCCCCGACAAAGAAATCGGCGGTGCGGTTATCGATACGTTGCGGGCGCACTGCTTCTGCATAGCGGATATGGACTGTGTTGCCATACCCAGCTATGATATGTGCCAGGGTGACTTTGAAGGGTAATTTTACTGGAGAGGTCCGGGCTGGGTCAATATAAACTGGTATCTGGCTCAAGGGGTAAGGCAGTATGGAGAAACAGAGCTTGCGGACTGGATTGAAACTTCATTAATTGCGCTGGCTGATCGCCACGGGTTTTACGAGTATTATGATCCTGATTCCGGGAGAGGTTTGGGAGAGAAAGATTTTTCATGGACGGCTGCGTTGATTATCGATCTTATTGCCCGCAAATTGGGGCATTAGAATCATTTTTACCTTGCGCGTTTGAATAAATTTTAAAAATTTAGAATTATTGGCAAACGCTTCAACAACAAGAGGACTGGGTGATGAGCGATTCAAATGCAAAGAACAGAAATTGGATTAAGCCGGTTGTTTTGATCGCTGTACTCATTGTTTTTTTTGTGGTTGCCCGGGCGTACAACCTGGGTGAAAAGCTCAAAATTATTCAGGATTGGATTGTCGGATATGGTCACTGGGGGCCTGTTATTTATATCGGCCTTTATGCAATAGCGACCGTATTTGCCATTCCCGGATCGGCCATGACTGTTACGGCAGGCGCGCTGTTCGGTTCAGTGGTAGGGGTGCTTGTGGTTATCGTGGGTGCCACAATAGGTGCCAGCCTCTGCTTTCTGATCGCACGCTACTTTGCCCGGGATGCCGTTGCAAAATGGATGTATAAAAACGAGAAATTCAGAAAACTGGATGCCTTGACACAACAGCATGGAACCATCATCGTGGCGATTACCCGGCTTGTACCTCTTTTCCCCTTCAATCTCCTGAATTATGGATTCGGCCTCACCAAGGTCTCCTTCCGGACCTATGTCATCTGGTCGTTCATCTGCATGCTGCCGGGAACCATCCAGTATGTCGTAGGTGCTGATGCCTTAACTACGGCCATAAGGGAAGGACGTGTACCCTGGGTGCTGGTTGGGGTTTTGATCATCGTGGCTTTAGCCCTTGTACTTATCGTCAAACGTGCGAAGTTGCATTTGAAAGAAAAAGAGGTGAACAGCGGCTGATAAACCGACAGGAGGCGTAAATATGAATCAATCCTGGTATTTTAATGTACTTCCACCTGATGAATATAACCGTCAATTGGTGGCCAATGTTCATCCATCCGACTGGAAAAACCCTGCCCCTCAGTCAATGTACAATCTGGTTGTTATTGGTGCGGGTACGGCCGGCCTGATTTCAGCTATCGGCGCTGCGGGGTTGGGCGGGAAAGTGGCCCTGATTGAACGCCATCTGATGGGAGGCGATTGCCTGAATGTGGGTTGCATACCCTCAAAATGCCTGATTCGCTCTTCGCGTGCTGCGACACAAATGCAGCATGCGGATCGGTTCGGGTTACAGGCATGTGAAGTGACTGCTGATGATTTTCCGGGTGTTATGCAGCGTTTGCGGCGTTTACGTGCCGGAATCAGCGAGCATGACTCTGCGAAACGCTACATGGAAATGGGCGTCGATGTGTTCCTTGGCGAGGCCGCTTTTGCAGGCAAAGACAAAGTTGTCGTAGACAACAAAGAGCTGCGTTTTAAAAAGGCGGTTATCGCAACTGGCGCACGTCCCGTTCACCCGCCGCTCAATGGACTTGACGACATCGGATACCATACCAATGAAACCGTTTTTTCACTGATCGAACGACCAAAGCACTTACTGGTAATCGGTGGCGGACCAATCGGCTGTGAATTGGCCCAGGCATTTCGTCGATTGGGATCAAAGGTTACCATTATTGAACTCAGTCGTTTTCTGCCCAGAGAAGATCCTGAGGCCTCAGCCCTGCTGGCATCCGTGTTTGAATGGGAAGGCATTGAGGTATATTTGAACAGCACCGTCAAACATGTCTCCCTTGAAGGAGGCCGAAAAAAGGTATTCTTTGAAAAGGACGGAGTGGTAACGTCCGTCATCGGAGATGAGATCCTTATCGGAGCAGGCAGAGCACCGAATGTGGAAGGATTGAATCTCTCCAAGGCCGATGTTGAATACGATGCCCGGAAAGGTGTCAAAGTCAACGACTTTATGCAAACGACGAATCCCAACATCTATGCGGCAGGTGATGTCTGCATGGCCTGGAAGTTCACCCATGCTGCAGATGCCGCTGCCCGGATTGTTATTCAAAATGCTCTTTTCAAGGGCCGTAAAAAATTGAGTGACTTGAATATGCCCTGGTGTACCTATACGGATCCGGAAATCGCCCATGTGGGGCTATATGAGAATGACGCAAAAGAACAGAACATCCCGATTAACACATTCAAGGTTGAAATGGCACAAATCGATCGCGCAATAGCCGACAGCGAAGAACAAGGGTTCATCAAGGTCCATGTCCGCAAAGGAAGCGATCGTATCCTGGGTGCCACCATTGTTTCCGCACATGCGGGCGAGATGATCAGTCAAATATCCCTGGCCATGAACGAAAATGTGGGCCTGGGTAAACTGGCCAAGGTCATTCATCCCTATCCGACCCAGGCAGAGGCTGTCAAACGGGTTGCCGAGGCATATACCAGGACACGATTAACACCCTTTGTGAGTAAATTGTTCAAACTCTGGATGAAGTGGCAGCGTCGTTAGGGGATTTGTGAACACATCTGATAAAAAACTCATTATCTTCACCCGGTTTCCTGAACCCGGCAAGGTTAAGACACGTTTGGTCCCGGCTCTGGGCATTGAAGGGGCTGCGGCGATTCACCGCCGGATGGCCGAGCATACCGTCGAAAAGGTTATTTGCCTTCAATCAGCCGGCACAGCGCGTATTCAGGTTGCTTATACCGGTTCAGATGAAAAATGTATGCGCAACTGGCTGGGAAATGATATCGAATATTCAATGCAGGGAGCCGGAGATCTGGGCGCACGGATGTTGATTGCTTTCCAACAGGCCTTTGAATCCCAAAGCCGCAAAGTCGTTATTATCGGAACGGATTGTCCTGCCTTGACAGCACAGGTCATTGAGCAGGCATTTGAGGCTCTCGATGCATACGACCTGGTACTTGGCCCTGCATTCGATGGTGGTTATTACCTTATTGGACTTCGTGAACCCGTTCCGGCCTTGTTTCAGGCAATTGAGTGGGGAACGCCGTCGGTATTGAAGCAAACCTTGGACCGGGCAGATCAGCACAACATCAGCTTTACACTGCTTGAAGAATTACATGATATTGATCGGCCGGAAGATCTGTCATTATGGAAGCAGATATATTTGAACCAAATACAGCCCCGGAACAAGATATCCGTGATTATTCCCGCTCTTAATGAAGCCATGCATATCGGTAAGGCCATTACATCGGCTGCGTCAGGAAGCGGCTGTGAAGTTATTGTTGTCGATGGCGGCAGCCATGACGACACCGTGACGGTCGCTCAATCAATGGGAGCCGTAGTGTTCAAAAACCGGGCCGGACGGGCGCATCAGATGAATTATGGAGCAAATCATGCCACAGGCGGAATACTGCTTTTTCTTCACGCGGATACGACCCTTCCGGCATATTATGATTTACTGGTCCGGGATGCCGTGAATCAGGTAGGGATCGTTGCCGGCGCATTTGCCCTTCATGTCGATGATGATGGTGCCGCAATGCGTTTCATTGAACGCATGGCCAATCTGCGCTCGCGGCATCTGCAGATGCCTTACGGCGATCAGGCATTATTCCTTCGAAAAAACATATTCCGTCAGACCGGAGGATTTCCTGAAATGCCGATTATGGAGGATTTTGAACTTATCCGGCGATTGCGTTACAAGGGGCAGATCGCAACACTCTCTTCCCGTGTAACCACATCCGGACGGCGTTGGCGGAAATTGGGCGTTTTTAGAACATGGCTATTGAATCAATTCATTGTTGCCGCATATTATGCCGGTGTTTCACCGGACCAACTGGCCTGGTGGTATCGCCACCCCGGAAAATGGTTCAGACGAAACAAAACAGGCGCCTAAAAAAGAATAACTGCCAAGCTACTTTCCTCTGTAACATCTGAATTATAGTCATTCGATACAGAAGCTTAACTTTTGGGAACTTAATTCCTAACTTCGCTCAAATTCTGGTGGGCACAGCCCACACCCTACGGTTATCAATGTTGTAAAATGTAGGGTGGGCTGTGCCCACCAGAGGCAAGATGTTTCATAAATTGTTAGGTTTCAAAGTCAGTAAACTATAAATTATCCTGTGATTTATCCCGACTTATTGAGAACTTAGTTTTCTCTGAGTTATCTTACTTGCCGAAAGGAAAAAGAATGAATATATCGGATATAATTAAAAAATCTCAAAATGGTGAAACTTTTTCCAAAGAAGAACTGGTTCAAATGCTGAGTTATGCGCCGGATTCTTTTGAGTCGTATCAAATTATGGCGGAAGCCAACCGCATATCAAAAGAACTCACAGGGAATATGGCGGAAGTACACGGCCAATTTGCCTTGAATTTAGCTCCTTGCCCCTCAAATTGTAAATTTTGTTCATTTGCAATGATTAATAAAGTTTTTGATAAGACAATTGAAATCTCTCCTGAAGAAGCCGTTCAAAAAGCCCGACAATTTGAAAAAGAGAATGCCAATGCCATCTATCTCATGACGACCTCCATTTATCCTTTTGAAAAATTTATCGAAATTTCAAAGGAAGTGCGTCAGAATATAAAACCCGAAACCGTTTTGATCGCTAATGTCGGTGATCAGAGCATGGAAAAGGCAAAAAAAGTCAAGGACGCAGGTTACCAGGGAGTTTACCATGCCTTAAGATTACGCGAAGGAATTGATACCGGCTTAGACCCTGAAAAAAGAAAAATCAGTATCAAAAATTTCCAGGAAGCCGGGCTTGAAGTCGGCACATGCGTAGAGCCTGTGGGGCCGGAACATACAAACGAAGAAATCGCTGAAATGATATTATTCACCGCTTCAATAAACCCGTCCTTCAGTGGCGCAGCCAGGCGGATAACGGTTCCGGGGAGCCAACTGGAAGCCTATGGAATGATTTCCGAGCTCAGAATGGCGCAAATTGTAGCAATAACCCGCTTAGGGATGCCACGAAGTGTAAAAGGAAACTGTACCCATGAACCCTGTACGCTCGGCGCTATCGCGGGTGCCAATCTGTTCTGGGCGGAGGTCGGTGCAAATCCACGGGATACAAAAGAAAAGACTGAAGAAGGCCGTGGTACAACTGTTGAATACTGCAATAAACTTTTTGATGAATCAGGATGGGACACATTTAAGGGATCATCGGTATATTTCAAAAAGAAAGCAGGAACCTTTGTTTCAGCTGTTAACACCTAACCGTACATTACGGAAACCCCGGCTAAAATTCGAAATCTTTTATTTCAAAACAACCTCTTGCAAAAACACTACAATCTTTTTTTTCATATACTAAAATTGTAACCCGTAGTTCAAAATCGTCACTAATAATCTCAATAATCTCTATTTGATTATTGATTAAATCCATGAATTCAAAGAGTTATGATTCAGGCATGTTTATTGCTTATTATAATTCACATAACATCTGACACTGTTTCAAAGTTTACGCGGTACACAGTCGGATGAATCCATAACTTTTAATAAGGAGGTTGGTATGATTAAGAAGATTGTTGTTTCCATAGTTTTACCCGGAGCCTTATTATTTTCGATGGGTGTTGCTTTAGCTGCCGATGAGGAACAACCCCGGCAAATGGAACAAATCGGGCAGCAAGTTCAGATGATGGAGCAAGATTCACAACAGGAGCAAGTATACGGCTGGCAATTGATGACTCCTGAAGAACGGGCCGAGCACCGCGAAAAGATGCACAGTTTCCAAACAGAAGAAGAGCGTGAAGCTTACCGTCAAGAACATCACAAACTTATGCAGGAGCGTGCTGAAGAAAAAGGGGTTACTCTGCCGGAATCTCCATTAGAACAAGGTAAGGGAAAAGGCCACGTTGGAAGCGGATGCGGACGCTAAAAAGAATATATAATTAGACGTTTGTATTGCTAAAGGTCTGATTGAATATCACAAACGAATAATTTAATTTTTTTCCATAAAAAGATCCCCTCTCTTTTAATTTGAGAAGGGATCTTTTTTTTGTATGTAGTAATTTATACCTATAAAGATAGGTCTTTTCACTATAAAAATGAATCTTTTACCCTATAGCTTCATAATCTGATACTATGTTAAAAATTAAATAGATAAAAATTTAGCCGGATTTTTCATTTTTTCATTTAGTGCCCAGGGTTGTCGCCGGGATAGAGATTTTGCTTCGATCCCCTATTTTTTAATCAGGCTCTCAGGGAATTTATTTTATGATCTACCTTGCCTATGACGGATCCCTGAACGGCGATTGGGGTTCCCGCTATGCCATTCGCATGGCGCGCCATTCACCGGAAAAAAAACTGGTGCTGCTTCATATTTTGGATGGTGAAACCCCAGCCGATCATCTGAAGATGAAAATCAAGGCAGTGGAAGCTGAATGCCGCGCCCGACAGGT
>JAUUWG010000246.1 GCA_030589165.1 Desulfobacterales bacterium | reverse complement strand
TTTTCCCCACCCAGACGGCTTGCTTCAGGACGGCGCATCAGCTCTCTTGCAATCTTATGGTCCACGTACCGTCCGAAGGTATTAGAAATAAAATCCCTTTCTTTTAAGCCTTCGACCATGGTGTTAAAACTAACTTTCAATTGTCCTATTTCGTCTGAAGAAGTTATGGCCAGAGGACTTACGTAATCTCCCTTGGCAACCCGTTTTGCTGCATCTGAAATCTTTCCGATTTGGCCAACCATCCTGCCGCCAATAAATTGAATCAGAAATAAAATTAGGATGATACAAAGACTTCCAGCAATAGTATAATAGAATCGAAATTCGATGATCGGTGCTAAAATATCTTTGCCTGGCGCAAACATTACAATGAACCAGGGGGCTTGCTGAATTCGGTAAAAGCCGCTCACCAGCTTGGAAGGATGTCCAGGACCCAGGTACGTTCCATATGACTTGTCGCGAATGTTCTTCATTACAGCAAGTTCCACCGGATCTCCGGTCTCTCCAAGCCGGGTTCGGCCTTGCATAGCACTACTGTGGGCAAGATACCTGCCGGACGCATCGATAAGGCAGGCCATGTTGCTTTCCCACCAGCCATATTTTATAATATCCTGCATGAGAAAGCCAAAACCAAGGGATACCTCCAGCCGGCCAACCATCAGGCCGGCTTCATCCTTAAAATCTGAAATCAAGGTCACCGTTTTTTGTTTGGTCTGTGCATCGTAACGTGGTGGCGTTACTTCCGAGATTCTCGCTCGGTGAAATTGCATCATACCTCTGCCTTCCATATGATGTTGCATTACCATATGGGAAGGCTCAGAATTATTGTCTGTCCATTTCAGGTTGACGTTTGTGACACCCTCCAGATTTCGCAGTCGGGTTAGAATCAATTCCTGGGTTGCTGGTCCACTACGGCTTTCTGCTGTTTCATGGAACAATTTAATCCACTCGATCGGGCGGCCTAACCGCATATCAATGTGATGTGCGGCGCGCTCCAGCTTGAGTATCGCCGTCTCCTGCCATTCATTGAGTAGGACGTTTCTTATATATATAAATCCTGAAACCCCCGCGAGAAAAAGAAGCAATGCCACAGGAAGTATTAACAAAACCGATAACTTTTGTTTTAGACTTTTGATCATCGATCTATCCTTAATTCGTAAGCGTCCACACTCCTTACTCTTTTTTCAATTTTTTTCTTCGCCTTGATTCGGTATGCCAAAAAATGGCCTTTTTCACGGGCCAAACATTAGCCGTGTGGGTACCAGAACTTGAATACGTGCTTTTCGCCATCAACTTTCACCAAACAAATCACACCGTATTTACCGTTTTTGCTAAATGTAAAGTTGGCTGCAAAAGTCCCGTTGTAGTTTTTCAAAGTATTTATTTGTTCCTTTTTATCGGGACCGATCACTTTAACCTTTCCAACAGCGTCTTTAATCGGATGGTTCGTGGAAGCATGAAACAGGCTAAACATAACGTGATGGGTGGCGCCGTTGGGATCTTTCATATTCATACTTGCCAGACTCATGATCTGAAATTCAGCCCG
>JAUUWG010000115.1 GCA_030589165.1 Desulfobacterales bacterium | reverse complement strand
CCCAGGTATCTGTGACACAATGCTTTGGAAACTTTGTAAACTCCAGGTCATGTTCATCATGTGAATCCTGCAGGAAGATTATAAGATTTCCATTTTTTCTGAAAGTTGCAAGCCTGTCACGGACAAAGGGAATAATTGCTCTTGCTTGGGCACCGCAGTAAAGAACGCCCTTTTCATCGATAAAATCGTTTAACATATCGACAATGATTAAGGCCTTTTGTGGCATATCTGCCTCCTTTTAATCAAGATAAACTCGTAAAAAGTCCGATTTAGACGGTTTCGTAAAAAGTTCAAATTCAAGGCGTGCAAATTTTGTAATCATGAGGCGTACTTGTCGTACGTTGAATGATTACGAAATGCAGCACAACGAAGAAGTTGGGCTTTTTACGAAACCGTCAATCATTGAAACAGTTTTTTCTGAACGCCAAACCCCAGATGACGGTATGCCGCCTGTGACGCCTTTCTTCCGGAAGAGGTTCTCGTAACCATTCCGATTTTTAAAAGATAGGGCTCAATGACATCCACAAGTGTATCTGTCTCTTCCTGAAGGGTTGCGGCGATGGCCTCAATACCCACCGGACCGCCTTTATAAAACTCAATAATTATTGTCAGGTAGCGGCGGTCAAGATGGGTCAGCCCCTTTTTGTCAACCCCTTCCAGAGACAGGGCTTTCTCAACGATTTTCCGGGTAATGATTCCATCCGCCCGTACCTGAGCATAGTCCCTCACCCGTTTAAGCAGTCTGTTTACAATCCGCGGCGTTCCCCGGGATCGTTTGGAAAGTTCCATGGCACCGTGAGTATCGATTGTCACGTTAAGCAGCGCCGACGACCGTTCAATGATGTTAACCAAATCCTCTTCCGTATAGAAATCAAGGGTTTTGAAAATACCGAACCGATCCCGCAACGGTGCGGATAACAGTCCGACCCGTGTGGTGGCGCCCACAAGTGTAAAGCGGTTTAAACGGTATTTATGGCTGCGGGCATGAATGCCTTTGTCAAATATAAAATCGATGGCAAAGTCCTCCATGGCGGGATACAGAAATTCCTCTACAATTTTAGGGGTCCTGTGTATCTCATCTATAAAAAGAGTGTCTTTATCTTCAAGATGCGTGAGAATGCCGATCAGGTCGCCGCCCTTTTCAAGTGAAGGGCCGGCAGTGGTAATAAGATTGCCCCCCATTTCATTGGCAATAATATGGGCAAGCGTTGTTTTTCCCAGGCCCGGAGGCCCATGAAAAATAATATGGTCCACCGGTTCATCTCTTTTTACGGCTGCTTCAATTGCGATTTTAAGCGCTTCCACAACTTCTGTCTGGCCCACATAGTCTGAAAAATGTTCCGGCCTCAAGGAGAGTATTTCCGGTTCCCTGTCCACGGGCAGACATGATGCTTCAAGAATTCCCTGGTCGTCGGAAGTATGTTTTAATATATCGTTCATGATTTTTGACGCTTTATCGGCTCAGGGAATTTTCTCCCCGATATACTTCTTCAAAGAGTTCTTCAGAGGTTGCGATAGTGGGGTTACGTTTCATGGCTTGGTCAACCATCTTTTTTGCATCGGTTCTCTTGTGCCCCAGCTGAAGAATAAGTACATCCAACACTTGCTTTGAAAAGTCTTCGACCACCGGCGCTTTTACTTTTTCCAATTCACGGATCAATGCGAATTTATTCATTCTGCCTTCAAGTGTGGCAATAATTTTACGGGCCGTCCGGTCACCGATGCCTTTTAACTGCTTAAGCTTATGGATGTCTTTGGATTCTATGGCCCGTGCGATGTCACGGACCGGTACGTTCAAGGCTTTAACCGCTTTGAGGGGACCGATATCTTCTACCGAAATGAAATATTGAAAAAATTCTTTTTCCACCTCGAGATTAAAACCGATCAGCACCGGCTTTGGCTGCCGTTCAGTCTGTTGATAATAGATATAAAAGGAAACGTCGTCACCGACTTTCTTTGCTTTGAAGGTTTCCATGACAACTGCGGGAAGCAGAACTTCATAACCGACCTGATTTGCAAGAAGCAGTATCCTGTCGCCCTCTTTTTTTAAAAGTTTACCCTCAAGATAACCGATCATGGGATACCGTTGGATACACGTTGTGCTGTGCGTTTTGCGTCAGACCGTTATTATGGCGAAACAGGCCCAGAAGCGCTAAGCCCATTGCATCAGAAGCGTGATAAGGTTTAATGGGATCGGTCAGGTTCAAAAAACGCCGAACCGCTTTTTCAAGCTGTATTTTGCTTGCATTGCCGTTCCCTGTCAGCACCTGTTTGGCTTCACGAACCGGGACCTCTGCAACCGTCACGTCCACCTGGAAACCGGCAAGCAGAACAACACCGGTAACCTTACCCAATGTTATGCCGGCTTTTGGAAACTTTACCATGGAAAATATATCTTCCACTACCATAAGGTCAGGTCTTTCATCCTTTAATACCATGAGAAGATTTGAAAAGATTTTATCGAGGCGGCCTGGCAGAGGAAGGTTTTTTGAAGTATGGATACTGCCGAAGGAAAAGCCTTTAACCTTAAGACCCGTTCCCCTGACAATTCCAACACCGGTGGCTGAGAGACCCGGATCTATACCGATAACCTTTATCATGTAACGCTCTTTTCCGGATTCCGGATGATGATTATGTGTACGGATAACAAATAACTTCCAATTGAGCGTTTTCGCTCAATTGGGGTTCTATTTTTTACATCGAGCATTGGTCATCGAGTATCCGGCAACCCGTATTAATGAGCAATCCCCTTCAACTTTTTTTTAGCGATCTTGGCTTCATTGGATTTTGGATATTTTTTAATCAGTTCTGTAAAGATAAGACGAGCATTTGCTTTGTCTCCCAGATTAAAAAAGGAAAATCCCTGCTTTAAAAGTGAGGACTGGACCTTATTCCCTTTGGGATATTTTTCGATGACCTTTTGGTATTCTAAAATGGCTTTTTCATACCATTTTTCATGATAGTAGATTTCACCAATCCAGAATTGTGCATTGTCGGCACTATTTGACTTTGGATATGTTTTTATTAATTTTTGAAATCTTTCCCGGGCCAACTCAAAGTCACCCTGGGCAAATGCTTGTTTTGCCGTTTGGTAAATCACATCTTCTGAAAGTTTCTGTTCAGCTCGGCTCTGGGTTTTTATGCCGGAACCCTGTTTAGTTTTTAAATCGGGTTCCGTGGACTCAAAATTCAGGTACTGTTCAATACGTGCGATACGGTCTTTATTTAAACTTGCCGTCCGATCTATTCTGTCCAACCGGATTTCTTTTTTCTCATATGAGTCTTCAGAAGTCTGTATTTTCTGTTTTAATACATATTCCGTCTCTTCAAGCCTGCCGCTTAAAATCTGGATTTCTTGTCTGAGGCTTTCGATCAAGGCATTTTGCTCGGCAAATTTATTTCTAAGATTTTGATTATTTTGTTTCTGGGCATTTAATTGGGATGCGAGTTTTTTGTTCTTTTGCTGAGACTCAAAATAACGTTTTTCAATCAAAGCCTGTCGATTGTCGAGGGTAATCACATCCCGCTGCAATGCACAGCCGCACAAAATCGTCATGCACGACAAAATAACTATGGTTATATTTTTCATGGCAAAATTAACCAAATGGGGCTTTGCCCCATTTGGTTTTATAAGTGGTTACAATTCGAAATCAGTTTTTTTTCCCGCTTAAAGCGGGATACATTTCCCGAAACGTTTTGAGTGAGCCCTTAGTTTATGGTAAAGTGACCTCTGCGGTTCTTTGCCCAGGCTTTTTCATTATGGCCGGCGTCCACAGGACGTTCTTCGCCATAGCTTATACAGCTTAACCGCGATCCTTTAACACCGAGATCCATCAGGAAGGTCTTGGCACTTTCAGCACGCCGGTCACCCAGAGCAAGGTTGTACTCAATGGTACCCCGCTCATCGCAGTGCCCTTGAATAGTTGCCGCAGCTTCAGTATTGTTTATAAGCCATTCCGCTTTTTTCCTCAAAATTGCCTGTGCCTCGGCAAGCAGAACAGCACTGTCAAATTCAAAAAATACATCTTCATTTAAGAACATGTTTCGGGCAGCCGCCATACGTTCCGCTTCTTCCTGGAGACGTTGCTCCTCGATGGCCTGTTGCCTTGCTTTTTCAGCTGCCGCTTCATCTTCGGCCTGTTGCGTTAAAGAAGTTTCAGACCTTATCGTCTTTTTTGCACATGCAACGGTGAACAATAATCCGGGGATTATAAGTACCATGGCCAGATTTATTAATAATTTTTTTCGCATTTCTTCCTCCTTTCCGTCTCTTGTTTGTTTAAAAATATTATATGTTTTGTGACAAAAATTTTATATTACTTATTACCCATTCCGGGTGACCAATCCGGCTGTGTCTGCTCACCTTGCAAGGCAAGTAATCGCCTCTGGTCGGTTCCATAAGCAGTCATAACATAAATTCTGGAAGGCCCTTCCCGTGTAGAACTGAACACAATAAGACTTCCATCCGGCGACCATGACGGCGTCTCGTTGTCGCCGTGATCATGTGTCAATTGAATCGGGCCCTGTCCGTCAATACCGATCACGAAGATATCGTTTCGGCCGCTCATCCCCGCATAGGCCACCTTGTCCCCTTTGGGCGACCAGCTGGGCTGTGTATTATATCGTCCTTGAAAGGTCAGTCTTCTTACCACTCCGGAAGCTATATTTTTAATATAAATCTGAGGTGTTCCGGATCTTTTTGAGACAAAAGCCATATGCTCACCGTCCGGGGACCAGGTCGGCGACAGATCAATACCCCTTTTCTTTGTTAACCTATTAATAATTTTTCCGGTTCCGGTCAATAGATAAATTTCCGGATCACCTGAGAATGAGAGGCTCGCTGCCAGAGCAAATTTGTTGGGAACCCAGGCAGGTGTGATGTTTGTTCCTTTTTTTGAAATCACGGCCCCGCGCTTTTGTTTTAAATGCTTTATGTAAAGGTCAGGATTGCCCTTTGCATATGAGGTATACGCCAGCCATTTCCCGTCAGATGACCATGCCGGGGAAAGG
>JAUUWG010000130.1 GCA_030589165.1 Desulfobacterales bacterium | reverse complement strand
TGATAGGTCGGGGCGGAATAATCGATTTGAGAATGTCTCCAATATACTGAGGGTCTTGATTTTTGTCCTCAGCGCTTTGCGGTTTCGGATGGTTTTCGGTTGGAGTGTTTTTCCGATAGTCTTTCAGAAAACGGATGGTGTTAACAAAGTCCGTTTTTTTGATAAGCATCACCAGATCAATGGTGTTGAAGTTTTTTTCGCAGCGAAAGCACCTGGCCAGATTGGTTCTATAATTAACGGCCGTGTTAAATTCATTGCATAAGGGACAAAGAAAGCGAAAAGCACCTTCAGTCGTCCGGGAAGGAATCCTCAACACCTTTTCGATCAGGATGGAAACCGGGATTTTATTGCGCAAACTGTAAAGCTCCTGATTGGAAAAGCGCCTTGTGGTCATGTTTGTTGCGCCTCATCAAGCTTGGTTCTTAAGCTGACACAATTTTTCATGTTGATCACATGACTATTTTCCGTCAAACGGTCGATTAAAGCGGCGGTAAGATGATTGTTTTTCAGGAATGACGACCACTGCCCAAATCCGAGATTTGAGGTGATCAGTGTTGTCTTCCGCTTGTGCCTTTTATGCATCAAGGTGAAAAACAGACCGACCTGCACCGGTTCCACCTCGACATATCCGAGTTCGTCGATCAATAGACAATCGTAGGCGACAAGTTTTTTGATGACCTTTGATTCGGAATGATCCGCAACAGATTGATAAAGGCGCTCCACCAGATCCGGGAAGGTGATAAACAGGCCATTATACCCCTGATTGATCGCATGGATCAAAAACGCTGTGGCCAAGCCGGTTTTGCCAGTGCCTGTCGGGCCGATAAAGATGATATTGCGGCATTTGGTCATGTAATCAAAGGCATCATACATGCCCACGATTTTCTTCTTATTCAGTTTCGGTTGGCGATTAAAGGGAAATGTTTCCATCACAAATTCTTCGGGGATCCTGGCCCTGTTGATTCTCATTTTACGGGCATTTTCCTTTTTGATTTTATACTCCTCGGTAATGATATATTCCAAAAGTCGCACATGGGAATAATTTCCTTTGCGGGCGACCTCTATATACCGGTCCCAGTTGGCAAGTAAACCGCTAAGGCGTAGATGTTTGAGTTTTTGGACCAGTTCTTCATTCATTTTCGTCCTCCATGTCATAGATGGAAAGGTCCACTTCATCGGCAAAACAGCCCTCGATGTACGCATCCCTTTTTTGAAAATCCAGATCTATTTCCGGCACAGTTATGTCAAGACTGCCGTCCCTGACTATAAGAACAGCAATATTTTCAATAGTTTTGATATCCGTAATGCGATATTTAAACGCCCGTTCGACGGTTTGAGTAAAGATCGAAGGGGCGGTTTTGCGGTATAAACCGAAAAATGCACGGATAAACCGATGTCTGGGCTTTCCGCTGTGGGGAACAGCGAAATTCAAATAATCATCGAGCGTTTCGCCTAACGAACGTAGGATTTTCTCTTCCCGCGCCGTGGGCTTTTTACGATACTTGGGCTTATGGGGCGGCCGGGGACCGTCTTCGGGAGGGATTACTCTATTTTTGACGCCATCAGGAGGCAAAAGATATCGTCCTAAAAATTTCCGGGCATGGTAAATCTTTAAATGATCAGCGTATTCCAGTATTTTGACATCATGGCGTTTGGTCCCGGGGATCCAATAAAAATTTCCATGGACTGACGCGTAGCCGTACTGATCGGTACCTCTTTCATGAACAAGATAGGGTGCCTCGACATACGGCGGCAATTTTTTCAGATAGGGTTTTTCGTATTCAAAAGCAACCGAAGGGATCAATCGGGTTTTGCCGGTAGGTCGATTGGCCGATCGACGGGTGGCCCATTCAAAGGCCTGACGATTCATGTCCTCGATACTATCAAAAGAACGCCCCGGGAAAAAATTCGTCTCAACCGTATAAAAGCCCCTTTCATTGCCCGCTTTCCGGTTGGCATGGCCTTTTTCATGACAGACAAACTTAAACCCGTACTGATTCGCGAAACGCTCCATTTCCGGCACGATCACGGCATTGGCGCCGGTTCCCCGCAAACGGGCCAGATTCGTGTTGTCGATGATGCAATTTTTTGCGGCATACCCCCAATAAACGAGCGCTTCATGGAAAAAACATTTCATCCCGAACCGGTTGAATGAACGATAAAATTTCAAATATCGAATTTTCGAATATCGAAAATATATAAGACTTCCCTGAACCAGAACCGACATCCCACTCAATCGAACACGATAAGGAGATGTGTCATGCTGCATCTCCACACCGGGTTCGTCCGGCACCCGGTGGCAGCGCCCGGACCGATTTTTACTCAAACCTTGTTCGCGGAGCATCTGGGTCAAGGTCGAATACGCAACGTTGATGCCTTCTTCCTCAATCAGTTTTTCATGCACCCTTTGCGCCCGCCCTTTGCATTCCCTGTAAAGCCGTGCCAAAAGATCCGGATCAATCCTGATTTTATCTTTGCGAACGGTTTCAGGCATCTCGCCATTCCGGGCGACAATGCTCATCACCGTATTGGGGCTGATGTTCAGATTGCGGGCAATCTCTCGCACGCCCATGCCCTCCTCGTGGAGAAGGTAAACCGCTTTACGTTTGTCCGGTCCGATCATGAAATGACCTCAGCCCCGTTGAAAAAATATCAAGCTGCCTGATAATACCCCCAGACAAAAGGTTGGCCTGGGCCGCAAAAGCGTTGCTTATGGGCCCGGTATCATTGCATTGGGCGATAAAGCGCTGCATGTATCGTAAAATAATTTCGAGCGCCTTCACCATCGTCCTTTCCCGCTCGCTCAACCCACCGGCAATTTTTGACTCTTCTTTTAAACGTCCGAGGCCCCAGGAAAGATTACCGCTCCTGATTTGTTCACGTAATTCATCCGAGCCTTTGAAATAGCCGTTCGCCAGGATATCAATATCGCGGATACTTAAATGCTTGCCGGTCACGGATTTGACAAATTCATCGATCTCGCTCTTCTTGATAGAGTTCATACGTATGAACCGGCGCAGGGTATACATATAGGAATAGACCGGAAATTCTCCGTTAAAGACCTTTTGCCTTACATATTCGCTCATTTCACCAACGATGCCGCTGCGCATGCTTACCCACGACTTGCTTTTTTCAAGCAGGATGGCAATCTCCGAATTCCTCATATTGTGGGTCTGCTTCAGTTCCTCGATTAATCTTGCTTGTTCCAGAATACCGAGGCTTTTGACGTTCGAAATCCGGATAAGATCGATAATGCCGCACACCTCGTCGTCCCCCAGACAGACGTAGGGCACAATCCCGATATTTAATTTCTTTGCGCACCGGTATCGTTTGAACCCATCAAGCAGAATTCTTTGACTGCAAACATCCACCCCTTGAAGCGGATCGCGGACACCTTGATCTAAAATAGAAGACAATAACAACTTCTCCGTCCGTGGCGATTTTAAACGGCAGTCCTCATATCGCAAATCAAAACTGGAAATTTCTACCTGATCGACCATTTTGCATCCTTAGGGGGGAGCTTTCTGAAGACGGAACGTAGCGTAAGTCAATTTTTCGCCCATGTCGATGCTGTGTTGTCTCAAAATCATACCCAACATGTCATAAATCTCAGCCAACCCAACATTGCGGCCTTCTATCAAACTTGTGACCATCTGAATGTGATAAACAGTGGTATTGTCAATTTTAGACCCAAATTTATGATCGCCATTTTCATCCCGGCTTGATTCCGGCAAACGACTTTGTCCACTGCGGTTGGAGTTCAAATACTTTTTCTTTTCTTTGCCCTCTTTGCTCCGATAATATTCAGTGCTTCTTTCTATGGAATTTTTCCGCCGGTGAGCCTCTCGGCAACCAAAGGGGCAGCCAAGATCGCTACGACTTGCATTACGGGGATGGGTGAAAAATAATATGTGGCAGTGCCTACATCGAGTCAGGCACTTTTCCAGATGGGGCTTTTCCTTAAGAACCGAACGAACAACCCAATAATATCGTGCAACAATACCGCGAACCTCTCCATTGCGGTACCAGCCAGAAATAGATTGAAAATGGGGTTCAATCTGTATTATAAAAAAGCCAACTGCTCACTTATGTCGCTGATATATTTGGGCATACCCTCGTGATACCTCCTTTTTTTAATTGACCTTAAAAATTAAGGTATTACGAGGGTTCATTTTTTGTAAAGGGGAAATCTATTCTTTTTGGCGGGGAAATTCTGAAAAAGTCTGTATCAGTTTATCTGAGCATACCTGTATCAATTTATCTCAGCGCTATAGAACACCTGACAAACAATATATAAGCATTTTTGACAGCAGAACTCGCGTTAGCATTGGCCGAACTCTTTAAGTATTATTTATTAACTTGTGGTTTACAAATGGAAACCCATTTCCACTCACCATTATGGAGAGATAGAAGTATATAAATATAACAACCATTATTATAATTAACATCTAT
>JAUUWG010000100.1 GCA_030589165.1 Desulfobacterales bacterium | reverse complement strand
TTTATTCATCGAAAACGAAAAAAGCGTAAAATACTGGTATCAATTAACGAAGAACCAGATTTGCAATTAGCTTCAGCGGCTTAAAACTTAAAATAGGCCATTATGCTGATTTAACAAAGAACTATTTTTCGAAAACTCAAGAATATTGTTTAAATAGTGGAATTGCTGTTAATGAATGGATTCAGGAAAAGGAACCTGAATAAATGTTTTTCCAACTGTCACACAAAATAGAACTCAATCCAAACAATACCCAGGAAGGCTATTTCAAAAAAGCCTGCGGGGTTGCCCGATTTACCTACAATTGGGCCTTGGAGGAATGGAGACATCAGTACGAAGAAGGTTTAAAACCGTCAGCTTTAGAGTTGAAGAAACAATTCAATGCCATCAAATATGAAGAATTCCCATGGATTTCGGAAGTTCTTCGCGATGCGAACAGCCAACCTTTTACCAATCTGGGAAGAGCATTTGTCAATTTCTTCAAAGGAACCGGCAAATATCCGGTTTTTAAGAAAAGGGGAATTCGTGACAGTTTTTACATAGCCAACGATAAGTTCCAACTTGATGGATTCAAGATTAAAATTCCCAAGTTGGGATGGGTCAGAATGCGGGAACAGTTGAGGTTTACAGGCAAGATTTTATCAGCAACGGTCTCCAGAATTGCAGACAAGTGGTTTGTTGCAATTAACATCCAAACGGATTTAGTTCCGGCAGTTAACAAGAGCCACGTAGTTGTCGGGATTGATCTTGGTGTTAAACAATTAGCTACTTTAAGCGACGGAACTGTTATTGAAGGCCCGAAACCTCGCAAAGCTTTATTGAAAAGGCTTCGCAGACTCAATCGATCCTTAGCCCGAAAGAAAAAGGCCTCAAGCAACTGGAAGAAGGTAAAACTTAAATTGTCTCGGTTGCACATGCGAATTGCCAGTATCAGAAACGACGCAATTCACAAATTAACGACTATGCTGGTTAAGAACTTCAAGGTAACCGGAATTGAGGACTTAAACGTCAACGGCATGGTTAAAAATCACAAGCTTTCCCGATCTATTTTGGATATGGGGTTTGGTGAATTTGTAAGGCAGTTGAACTATAAAGCCAAGATGTGTGGTGTTGAGATTGTGCAGGCAGACCGCTTTTATCCTTCTTCCAAGACGTGTTGCCAATGTGGATTTAAGAAAGACAATTTAACTTTATCGGAAAGGGTGTTTCGTTGTGAAAGTTGCGGTTTTGAAATAGATCGAGACTTAAACGCAGCGATTAATTTAGAAGAACTGGCCGTAGGTTCTACGGTGACAGCCTGTGGAGAGGCAGTAAGACCTAAGCAATTGGTTCGGGCATCCTCTGTGAAGCAGGAATTTTTCATCATTCCTGCCAATGGGCAAGAATGAGTAAGAAGAAAGGAACAGAATACTCATGATCAGTAACCTGTCCCAAAACAGGCTGCTTTTACAGGGCAATGAGGCTCTTGTTGAAGGAGCCTTAGCTGCAGGCTGTCGTTTTTTTGCAGGGTATCCGATTACCCCCGCCTCTGAGATCGGCGAAATTTTATCGGTCCGGCTGCCCCAAATTGATGGTACGTTTATACAGATGGAAGATGAAATTGCCGGTATGGGTGCCGTTATCGGCGCATCACTGGCCGGAGTAAAAAGTATGACGGCCACAAGTGGCCCCGGATTTTCACTGATGCAGGAGAATATAGGGTTTGCCTGTGTTTCAGAGGTCCCGTGTGTGGTGGTGAATGTGATGCGGGGGGGTGCCAGTACCGGTTTACCGACCCATCCCGCCCAGGGCGATGTCATGCAGGCCAGATGGGGGACCCATGGGGACCATCCCATTATTGTTCTCGCGGTCTCTACGGTCCTTGATTGTTTTGAAATCACGGTCCGGGCCTTTAATCTTTCAGAAAAGTATCGCGTTCCGGTCATTGTCCTGTCGGATGAAATGGTTGCTCATACCCGTGAGACCGTTACCTTGCCTTCTTTAGATGAAATTGAGGTCATTGACAGAATTTCTCCAAGTGTGCCGCCGGATTGGTATGTTCCTTATAAAGACAACAGCCGAGGCGTTCCCCCCATGGCGGCTTTTGGACAAGGATACCGTTATCACGTCACAGGCCTGGTCCATAATACCCACGGGTTCCCTACCCAGCGACCCGATGAAATCAAGGCATTTACCAACCGTCTATTCCGAAAGATCACCCAGGGTTTTCATGAAATTCAGATGACCCGGTCCTTTATGGTGGAGGATGCCGAACTCACTGTGATTGCTTACGGTTCGGTGGCCCGCTCTGCCCGTCGGGCGGTGATTGAGGCCCGTGAGCAGGGCATCAAAGCGGGTTTGCTGCAACTGATTACTCTGTTCCCTTTTCCACGGCATACGGTTGAGAGTGTGCTCAGGCAGAGTCGGGCCGTCCTGGTACCGGAGATGAACATGGGACAAATCAGTCGGGAAGTCAAACGGGTCAATCAAGGCATCTCCCATGTTGAAAAGTATAACCGGATAGATGGCCGGCTCATTACCCCGGATGAAATTTGTTTAAGTCTCAGGAAACTTTAGATCACTTCTCCGGGTTTATCCGGGTCAGGAGCTGCAAAAAATGTCCAAGGACATGGCAAAGCTGATTCATAAATATTTGCGTCATGATAAGAAATTTCCTCATGTGTGGTGCCCCGGGTGCGGTAACGGTATTATTCTGGGGGCGCTGATTCGTGCCATCGATCGGCTGGGGTTGGAAAAAGACGAAATCGTTCTGGCCTCCGGGATCGGCTGTTCCGGACGCATGCCCGTATATGTGGACTTCAATACCCTGCATACGACCCACGGGCGGGCATTGACCTTTGCCACCGGCATCAAGCTGGCCAACCCCTCCTTAACCGTGATCACGATCATGGGTGACGGAGACGCCACTGCCATTGGCGGCAATCATTTCATACATGCCGCACGGCGGAATCTGAATCTTACTTCCATTATCATCAATAATCAGATCTATGGTATGACCGGCGGGCAGCATTCACCCACAACGCCCTATGGGTGTTTCACGGCGACCAGTTCATACGGCCATATTGAACATGCCTTTTCCATTGCGGAACTGGCGGTTACGGCGGGGGCCCCTTTTGTGGCGCGATGTACCGTATACCATGCGAAAATGTTGGATGAACTCATTGAAAAGGCCGTCCGTAAACGTGGATTCAGCGTGGTCGAGGTGATTTCAAACTGTCATGTTCAATTCGGACGACGCAATGAGATGGGGGACCCGGTAACCATGATGAAATGGTTCAGAGATCACGCGGTGACCGTAGAGAACTCTTC
The DNA here is from genome assembly GCA_030589165.1 of Desulfobacterales bacterium. Lineage (GTDB taxonomy): Bacteria > Desulfobacterota > Desulfobacteria > Desulfobacterales > JAFDHS01 > JAFDHS01. The sequence continues at coordinate 3,509 of JAUUWG010000100.1, read as the reverse complement.
CAAAATGACGTCCGAATCCATGGAAGATAAATTTACCATAGGTATCTTGACTGATGTGGAAAAGCCGATCTATACACAAGAATATGATAAAATACGTAGAAAAGCTAAAATGTGAAGTGCCTAAAGTGATCTAAAGTGAGCTAAAGTGTCTAACAAAAAAGACGGAGCGAAGCGACTCATTAACTTTAGCTCACTTTTCCGGTTTGGCCGGGTCAGGGGGTAAGATGATGATCACAGACCGTTACGAGATCTGCTTCAGTGGCTCAGGTGGTCAGGGAATTATTATCGCCGCAATTATCCTGGCGGAAGCGGCGGGTGTTTATGACGGAAAACATGTTTGTCAGACCCAAACCTATGGCCCTGAAGTCCGGGGCGGTGCCAGCAAGGCCGAGGTGGTGATCAGCAACAAACCCATTGATTATCCCAAGGCCATGAAACCGGACCTTCTTCTGGCCTTGGATCAAGCCGCCTGCAACACTTATTTTTCGGATCTCAAGCCCCAGGGACTGCTGGTGGTAGATGCGACGCTGGTGGACCAGATTCCTACCAGTCGAGCTGTTTCGATTCCTTTTACAGATATGGCTCGAAAAGAACTGGGCAAGGCGCTTGTGGCCAATATCGTCGCCCTGGGCGCGGTCGGATACTTGTCTCAAGTCGTGTCGTTAAAAAGTTTGGAAGCGGCTTTGATGGCGAAGGTTCCTAAAGGGACCGGAAATATAAACCTTAAGGCCTTGCGTGCCGGTATCGAAGCAGCTGAAAGGGTGGACCTGAAGGCTTTGCCTCGATCGATTACCCGGGAGGAAGAAGAATTATGAGGCGGATGATTAGGTACTCGTCTTTTCGAACGGTTACGGTTTTTCTTTTGGTTCTCTCCTTTCTGGTTTGTGGCTTTCCGGCCCATACCCGTTGCGCCGAGCAAAAAACAGAGGAGCCGTCCGCTCCCCCCATCGCCATTTCGAAAGACGTGAGCAAGGTGATGCTGGAGGAAGCGGCCGAGGTAAAAGAACATTTTGAGGAGCAGGCACGAAGCCTCTTCGAGCGAAAACCACTCGGCTTCGATTTCAAGACACTCGACCGGGTGCGTCAGTGGATTCTCAAGCTCCCCATGATGGTGCCGGGTCTGATCCAACATATTCTCGAACAGAGCCGCCTGTTGGGGGTCGTTGGCTCCCTCATCATGATTGCTTTTCTTGGCGTGCTTTCCTACAGCTTTATCGGTTCGCGGAAAGTTCTTGAGTATCTGGAAGAGGCCGTTAAGCCAATGAAAAAGCGTATTTCTGAAACACGATACCCTTATTTTCTCTCTGCACTGAAAATCATCGCCGCATCGCTCATCCCGTTGCTCATCTTCGGCCTTTTCAGTTTCGTTCAGGCGCTCATCACCTACGACGCTCCATGGTTCTTGCTCACCGGAAACTTTTTAAAACTCTGGGCCGCAGGCGCCCTGGTGATCAGCATTTTGCGCGAGTCTTTGCTTCCCGGTTACCTTCCCATCCCGGCCCACCACGCCATGGCCATTTACCGTGTCTCCAGAATGGTCATCCTCTATATTCTTTTCAGTATCGCCATCTTTTGGGGAGCCAAGGTGTTCAATACGCCCGAAGATTTTCTATCCCTTATACGTTTTATCATCTCGCTTTCCATCGTCTTTGCCTCTTTATTTCTGTTGCTGAAAAAACAGGTCATTATCGGGATCTTGCCGGAACTCCCCTATAAGAGCTACCGGATATTTTATAAAAGTCTGGAGCGCCTCTATTACCCGGCCATATTCATCACGTTCCTCACCGGTATTTTGTGGTGTTTCGGCTACAGAACCTTTACGAAGTTTTTGTGGACCAGGACATGGGCAGTGGCGGGTTCTTTTCTTGCCATCATGATCGTCTATCATAATCTGCAAGGTCATCTCCACGGCTGGATACGGAAAAAAGATTCTACGGACGAGGTGGCCCAGGCGCTCTATAAGTCGTTGCGAACGCTGCTGCTATTCACCACCATTACGACGACTCTGGTATTGACTCTGAAACTGTTGGGATTGCTCTATCCGTTACAGAAGATCATCTCTTTTCCGATGCTCGTGATCGGAAATACGCCAATATCTTTGTGGACTTTGATCAAAGCGGCTATCATTCTCACCGGTTTTGTATTTGTTTCCAAGTTGTTGCGCGCCTATCTCGACTACAAAATCTATCCGACTCTGAAGATCGATGAAGGCCTGGCTTACTCGCTCAACACCTTTTTGAGCTATCTTTTCATCGCCGTTGGAATCTTGTTTTCCCTGCGGTTAGTGGGTTTGGATCTTCGAGTATTCATGGTATTTGCCGGGGCTATCGGTATTGGGATCGGTTTCGGTCTGCAAAACATGGCGGCAAATCTCATCAGCGGTCTCAGCCTGATTTTCGGACGAAAAATCAGAAAAGGCGATTGGATCCAGATCGGCGATACTCTGGGGCATGTCAAAGAGGTGAGCCTTCGGGTGACAAGAGTTAGAACCCGCGACAATATCGAATACCTGATCCCCAATTCCGAGCTGACCTCAGGCACCATCGTCAACTATACCCTTTCGGACCCGGAAATACGGATTCATGTTCCGATCGGGGTTTCATATAATTCCAAGCCGCAAGAGATCGTTAAAATCCTTCAAACTGTAGCGGATGGCAACGAGAACCTGAGCAAGGTCCGGAAACCCAAAGTCTGGTTTGTGGAATACGGTGATAATTCGCTTAATTTCGAATTGCTGGTCTGGATCGATGTCCGCAGGGTCAGCGAAAGGGAAGTACGAAGCCAGCTTTATTTCGAGATATTCAACGCTCTGGAGGAAGCCGGTATCGAAATCCCGTTTCCGCAAAGAGATATTCACATCCGGTCAGGATTTACATGGCCGGATTTTAAAGACAAAAAATAAAAAAACATAGTTTGCTGAAATTGAGATGTTCTTTTAGCCACGAAGTTAAGTACCCGTGCATAAATTGTTACAACATTTTGAAATAATGTTCGACCATGGCATAACGTTTTAGCTCAAAGCTGAAAGGGCGGTGAATGCATAAGCCCTTTTTTTTCTTTGAGCTTTGAGCCTTCAGCTTTCAGCTTGAATCTGATTTTATGGTAAAGCGTCTTTGACACACGGTCATTTTTATTATGTTGAAAAACTTTTGGTTAGGTACTTACGTACAGGGGGACTTTTACCCCATAAGCTCACACCCATGCCGGGTGTACTCAATCGATTCCACACGGACCGCAAAAGTTAGTCCGCAATAAAATCTGTCACTTATTACATTTTTCGTGCTTTAAAATTGCTGACGACTTTTGCGGCCGGTGAACCATGGCGTTCGGTAGCAGAATAACAGATGAAAAAGATTACGGTAAATAACTACTTGAGTTTTCGAAAAATTGATATTGACAGATGGAAGAATGAATTTTGATTTGAATTATTTTCCAAATTATAGCAAAAAGCTCAATACTGCATATTAAAACCTTTTATTCAGAGGCCTTCATGAAAATTCCTTGTATTG
>JAUUWG010000092.1 GCA_030589165.1 Desulfobacterales bacterium | reverse complement strand
GGACGTGAGATATTCGAGGTGAAACTCAATGATGAATACCTCATGTCGTCGCTGTTTCATGAAGGCGAAGTGGCGCTGACCGATCTCGGGTTGGCCGAGCTTACGGGCGAAGGCTGGGATGTCGTGGTCGGGGGATTGGGTTTGGGCTACACCGCGGCGGCCGCCTTGAAATATGACCAGGTCGCGCGAATGATTGTGGTGGAGGCTCTGGCACCGGTGATTGATTGGCATCAGCGTGAACTTGTTCCCAATGGTACACTGCTTTCGGAAGATGTTCGATGCCGCTATTACCATGAGGACTTCTTTGCGCTCGCGCGGGGCAACGGCTTCGACCCGGATGATCCGGGGCACCAGTTCGACGCCATACTTCTTGATATTGATCACACGCCTGATGCCCTGCTTAATCCCAGTCACGCAGACCTCTATTCGGAGGAGGGGATGATGCGCCTGCGAGCGTTCCTCAGGCCGGGAGGCGTGTTCGGGTTGTGGTCTAATGACGTGCCGGACAAGGGATTCCTGGCCATTCTGTCCAGTGTGTTCGATCAGGTTGATGGACATGTCGTCGAGTTTGCAAATCCGATTCAGGGCAAAACGGCGACGAATGGGGTATACGTCGCGAAGGTTAAGAAAGGCCCTTAGCCGAGAAGAACAAGCGCTCCTACGATTACCGGACGCTTAGCGCCCTGCAACAATGGGTGCGTATACATCCGCAGGCTGTTCGGCGCGGAGAATGAAAAAAGGGGACGGAATTATTTTCTATAGGATGCCTTGTGAAAAGACAGATAGTCAGGTATCTTATGGACCATCGAATTCCGGGGACACCTTACTTAATTATTGACAGAATTATTTTCTATACAATGGCTTGTGAAAAGACAGATAATCAGGTATCTTATGGGTCATGAAAAAATCTTCAAAGAACAGGCTGACACCCCGGCAGCAGTCATTCTTTCCCGGCAAGCGAAAGATCGGGGTCAAACCTTGATTTTTGATTTTAATTAGAAGTTTTTTTCTTAATCAGAATTCAAGGTTTGACCCCAAGTGCTCCTACGATTACCGAACGCTTAGCACCCTGCAACAATGGGTGCGCATACATCCGCAGGCTGTTCGGCGCGGAGAATGAAAAAAGGGGACAGAATTATTTTCTATATACGATGGCTTGTGAAAAGTCAGATAATCACGTATTTTATGGATCATGAAAAAATCTTCAAAGAACAGGCTGACACCCCGGCAGCAGTCATTCTTTTCCGGCAACAACCTTTTCGATAAAATTGCAAGGGCTGTCTGCCGCGCTGGAACGCTTCCAAGAAAAGAGCTCCATGAAGCATGGGAAGTGGCAAAAAGGGTACGGCGAAAATACAGGGGCGGCAGGATTTTAGATCTTGCCTGCGGTCATGGCCTTTTGGCGCATATCATGCTCATCCTTGATGACAGTTCAAAGACAGCCATTGCCGTGGACAAAGAAATCCCTTTAAATGCAGGAAAATTGTCCAACGCATTGATCACATCCTGGCCAAGACTGAAAAACAGAGTCATTTACAAAGAAGTACCTCTCCAGGAAATCACCATTCTTCCGGATGATATTGTGGTATCTGCCCATGCCTGTGGGTCTTTAACCGATCTGATTATTGATAAGGCCATTGAACGGCATGCCAGAGTAGCGGTTCTGCCCTGCTGTCATGATTTGAAGGAATCTTCCACAGACGGCCTTGAAGGTTGGATGGATAAAACCCTTGCCGTGGATGCGGTAAGAGCACTGAGGCTTAGATCAAAGGGATACCGGATTGTGACCCAGAAAATTCCCAACGATATCACCCCCAAAAACAGGCTGCTCATGGGAGAATATCTAAAGATGTGAAAAGCAGAGGGTCAGGCCTTTATTCTTCTGTTTCTGTTTTTCCTCCATGGAGTCTTGTTGAAGAATGTAAGCCGGTATTATGGCACTGAGCTTATAGTCAAAAAAATCACTTGACCAACAATAAATCAAGACCTAAAATATAACCATAATTTGATGCTAATATTAATCTTAAATTATGGTGCGTAATATGAAAGCCGTTTTGGCAAGCTGCTCAGCGAGCATATCTGAATTAAAAAAGAATCCGAGTGCCCTGATTGATCAGGCCGAGGGTGAACCTATTGCTATCCTCAATCATAATAAGCCTACAGCATATCTTGTTCCTGCAGAAACTTACGAACGACTTATGGAAAAACTTGAAGACTATCAACTGGGTTTAATTGTAAAAGACAGGCAAAACGAAAAGATCTCCGCCATCGAAGTGGATATTGATGAATTATAAACTTAAATTCCTTCCCACGGCCCTTAAGGAGTGGAAAAAGCTCGATGCCTTCATTCAATTACAATTAAAAAAGAAATTAAAAGAACGCCTGAAAGAGCCGCATAATAAACCAAGTCAGCTTTCAGGTTTTGAAAATCATTATAAAATAAAATTAAGGGCAAGTGGTTATCGTCTAGTTTATGAAGTGATCGACCAGGAAATATGTGTGTTGGTTATTGCGGTTGGAAAAAGGGACAAAAATGTAGTCTACCAACAAGCCCACCATCGAACAAAAAAACAATAAAAAAGGCTATCGGGATAGGGACGCCCATCGCTGAGCGCCCCTCCCACACACCGGACGAAGTGGTCACGTATCCGGCGGTTCGGCCGGGCAACTGTCTTACCCGCGTCCCGTTAGGCCAAGAAAAGTACGAAAAGATGAACAAAGAAAATGTCAATAAATTATTTTTAGTGCTGATCGTTGTCCTCATCTCATCCATTTTTTTATCAATGATTCAGCACTTTTTAATGGCGATCTTTCTTGCCGGTATTTTTTCCGCTTTGGCCCAACCCTTATATCGCCGCTTTAACAAATGGTTTGGCGGACGTCGGGCCCTGGCTTCCTTTGCGACGCTTTTTTTAATCGTCTTCCTGATCCTGTTGCCCCTGAGCCTCTTTTTAGGGATTATTACTACAGAAGCTATCAAAGTAGGACAATCGGTTACCCCTTGGATCCAGAAACAGCTATCCGAGCCGGACGTACTTTCCAATTTTTTAAAATCCCTTCCCTTTTATGATCAGATCGAGCCTTATCGAGGAATGATTTTTCAAAAAGCCGGTGAAATTGTTGGTATTATTAGTAAATTTTTGATACAAAGCCTATCGTCGGCCACCAGAGGAACAGCAAACTTTTTATTTGCAATTTTCATCTTTCTATATACGGTTTTCTTTTTTCTCATGGATGGGAAAAAGCTGATTGCAAAGATCCTTTATTACCTTCCCCTCAAAGAGAAGGACGAACAACTGTTATTGAATAAGTTTATCTCGGTAACCCGGGCCACACTCAAGGGCACCGCCGTGATCGGGATATTACAGGGCGGTATAGCAGGCATTGCCTTTGCGGTCGTGGGCATACAGAGTCCTGTTTTCTGGGGCACGCTTATGGCAGTGCTTTCAATCCTTCCAGGCATAGGTACGGCGTTTGTTTGGGGGCCGGCTGCTATCATTCTGATTGCAGGTGGCGCCTATGGCAAAGGAATCGGCCTTGCGCTTTTTTGCGCTCTTGTTGTCGGCAGCATTGATAATTTTCTGCGTCCACGCCTGGTGGGTAAAGACACCCAGATGCACGAGCTGCTGATTCTTTTCGGAACATTAGGGGGGATTATTTTGTTCGGTCCTGTCGGGTTCGTCGTCGGGCCTATCGTAGCCGCGCTTTTCGTGACGGTATGGGAGATTTACGGTGTCGTATTTAAAGATATATTATCCGGCTGAATTTTTTTGTAGCCGTTATTATGCCTTCAGTTAAATTCCCCCTTTGAAGGGGGATAAGGGGGATGTAACACACGATTGTAAAAGGAAAAATGCCATAATTAGAATTGCTGATCACCAACAGATAAACTATTAGTCCATGACTGAAAACAAGATAATTTTAATATATCCTCCCGTTGCAAAACCCTGTGAACCTCCCGCCGGCATCGCAAAGCTTGCCGGTGTTTTGCAACAGCACCGGATCGCTTTTACGGCCCTGGATGCCAATTTGGAAGCAATGCAGCATCTTTTGAATTCCCCTGTCCGGGAGTCCGATACCTGGACGCGGCGGGCCTGCCGTAACCTGAAGACCAATCTGGAAACACTGGCAGATGGACGTGGGTTTGACAATATGGACCGTTACAAACGGGCGGTTTCGGATATTAACCGCATTGTTTATACGGTTGCCCGGCCGGAGGGGGTACAGATGGGTCTGGCCAATTATCAGGATGAGCATCTTTCGCCCATGCGGAGCCAGGATCTGCTCAAGGCCGCCAAAATCCCGGAGCAAAACATTTTTTTCCCTTATTTCAGCCGGAGACTTTCCGGGCTTGTGGAAAAAGAAAACCCTAATGTTGTGGGGTTTTCTCTGAATTATCTCAGCCAGGCTCTGAGCACCTTTGCCATGGCCGGATATTTAAAGCGGATCAGCCCGGAAACTTGCATTATTGCCGGCGGCGGTCTGGTAACGTCCTGGATGAGAGCACCCCATTGGCAGAATCCCTTTGAAGGCCTGTTCGATCACATGGTGGCGGGAGCCGGGGAAGCACCCCTGCTTGACATATTGGGCATATCCACAGATTGCCCCTACAGCATCCCCGATTATGACAATTTCTCTTCAAATTCCTACCTGTCTCCCGGATTTATACTCCCCTACAGCGCATCCAGCGGCTGTTACTGGAACCGCTGCTCCTTTTGTCCGGAACGGGCTGAGAAAAATCCCTACAAGCCGGTGCCGGTTCCGATGGTCATCAAGGACCTTCATGCCCTTTCGGCAAGGACAAGGCCCGTGCTCATCCATCTGCTTGACAATGCTGTGAGTCCGAAACTCATGAAAGCGATAATAAAAAATCCGCCGGGTCCTCCCTGGTACGGCTTTGCCAGGGTCACTTCTCACCTGACGGATCCGGATTTTTGCAGGGCTCTGAAAGAATCCGGCTGTCTGATGCTCAAGCTGGGTCTGGAATCCGGGGACCAGAAGGTCCTTGACAGTCTGCACAAGGGCGTCGATCTTGAAATGGCCGCAGCGGCCTTGAAAACCCTTAAAAAAGCCAAGATCGCCACCTATGTGTATCTGCTTTTCGGTACTGCGGCGGAAACGCGGGTCGAGGCGGAAAAGACCCTGGGCTTTACCGCAGACCACAGCGACAAGATCGGGTTTCTCAACCTTGCCATTTTTAACCTGCCGGCCTATGGGCCTGAAGTGCAAAATCTCAACACCTCTGATTTTTATGATGGGGATCTTTCATTGTATCGAAATTTTGAACATCCCAGGGGCTGGCATCGGCATCGGGTACGCCGGTTTCTGGACAGGGAATTTAAGCGGCACCCGGCCATTGCGCCGATTTTAAGAAGAGACCCGCCGATCTTTACCTCCAATCATGCCCCGTTTTTTATCAAAACCAGCCGGGAAACCGCCTGAAGTTTTAGGGACTCGGCACGAATAAAATCTCCCAGATAGTACTCATATTTGGGTCAAATTTATTCGATCCGAAATCTAATCGCCACAGGAATAGTCGTTCTATTTCGAGGACGATTTGATTGAGGATCGGATAAAGATGGGCTGAAAAGGAGATGCTAAATGGGATAATTTATTCTTGCCGATTCCCTTACCTCGAACCGAAGGATTTCAGCTTTTGCTGTGCTCCATTTCAGACAGTGCATTCACTGCATGATCGAACTGCTCTTTTGAAATGGCATAATTGTTCAATCTTCGAAGTAGTTGTTTACCGTTTGCATAGCCGATGCCGAGTATTTTTCCTAATGCTTCTCTTCGTTTTGCAGCCCGGCTTCCTCCGATAAAATCATTTTCATATAAATCTTTTATCGTGAACACCGGAGATACGTTTTCCATAATACACTTTGCTTTTTTCAGAGCATCTTTAATACGTTGAGGATCGGCATTTTCTATTCCAATATCATTATTTTTGCAGGCATCTTTTTTGGACAGGTACGCGTTCTTGCAGCCTTTTATCCTGTCGTTTATTCTTTTTCTTATCTGTTCGCCGACATAATCGGGATCCGTGAAAATAATGACGCCTTTCTTTTTTCGGGCAAATTCAATTTTCCGGAAGGTTTCCCTGGTTATGCCAAAACCGCTGGTGATTATAATTTCCGCGTCAACAGCCTGCTTCACGGCCCTTTCATCATCTTTTCCTTCAACAACTATGATTTCCTTTATTCTCAAAGCATTACCCGTTTATTCAACGTCAGCGATTTATCGTCCCTACGGTCACCACCATGGTCTTGATCGGTGAGGTCTGCCGCAGCTAAGGGTATCCGGCAAAGTTGATCCGGTTAATCCGAAACACTACAACGACATCTCAATCGGAGCCATCGCTCGTCAGATCGGTGCTGTCGTTGTAACGAAAAATATTAAGGATTTTCACTTGATTCAATCTGCCATAGACTTTGAATTTAGTGGCCTTTAACGCCTGTATTGCACATCACAAAAAAACAAAAAAGGGGAAAGTCTCTGGGCCTTTAATAAGGCATCGTACACCCATGTATTAAGGCTTTTACCATTTTTTTGTGCTTGGATGACGAGTGTTTTGTGAAGTTCAAGTTCAACCCGAACTATGAATTTGCCTGAATATGGCTTTTCTGTTTTCTTTCCGCGTTCAGCACAGAATTCCAAATAATCTTCTACTGATGTCTGTTCCTTTCTTCTTAAACTTGACGAAGCACGATCTTCAAAAGCTAATCGTAGACTGGGCCTTGTTATTTCCAGCTGGCTCAATTTTGGACAACTCGTCTTTCATCCGCTGCTCAGCATGCCACAAATCATATGCTTGTTGCATGCGCAACCAGAGTCCTGGGCCGTTGCCTGCAAACTTACCAATCCTGAGAGCCATCTCAGTTGTGATGGGGTGAGTACAGGCTAAAACGCGATGTAACTGCTGTCGAGAAATACCCATACGCCGTGCGGCTTCGCTGACTGACAGCCCGAGTGCTGGAAGCACATCTTCACGCATAATCTCACCGGGATGAATCGGTGGACGTTTTAAAGGACGGTTAACGGAATACTCTTCCATGACTTTACCTCAATGATTTTGTTACAGTTGATTTGTGAAGTTTGAAAAAGGGGAGGTTAAGTTTATTTTTGACCTTTAGTTATTTCCTGTCTGATCTTTTCGATCCTTTCCCTGAAATTCCGGTCTTTAACGATCTGTTTTTTCACTCTTTGAATGGCACTGCTGGTTGAGCTGAATCGCTTCAAACCAAATTCTCTGTCGATCGTCTCCAACGCATCGCCCCTCAATTGCCTGGCCAGATAAATCGCCACGTTTCTCGGCTCATTGGCTACGCCGCGTTGGGATTTACCCAATACGGATTCATTTACCATATAATGTCTGCAAACGACATCCTTTATCTTTTTTATATCCGGTGCCAGAACCGATGATGACGGAATCTCTTGATGGTCCTTTTGGAGATAAAATTTATCCCGGATCCGACGGATAAACGCATCACTGCCCAGCAGGGAAGGGCACTTTTTCCTTTCAAAAACCCGGTTGATCTCTTCGGAATCTTCCAGATTCACGAACTGCCGGTAAATCTTCCGGTTTTTCCGCTTGTCCGGGGACAGCATGGAAAGAATAAAATCCCGGTTCAGCCACTGCCATTTTTTCGACTGCGAAACATATCCTATGTGGCTGCTCCAGAGATAATTGTCCATGTTGTCGACCAGACCGGCTCTGAGGGGATTTCGGTGTATATAGCGGACCAGTTGCAGCAGATAGCTGTCTTCGTCAACGAGGATGGATTTATACCGGCCGCGAAACAGTTGGCCGTCGCAATGGTGGGACCGATTATACCGTTGGGTGTAAATCCCGTTCAGATGCCGCATGCACCGGGACAGGTTGGTGTCAGGGGTTTGGATAAGCAGGTAGTAATGGTTCGGCATCAAACAAAAGGCGCTTATCCTGACATTCCACAGTTCGCTGCATTCTTTGAGAAGATCAATAAACACCGGGTAATCATTTTTTTCTGAAAAAATATTTTCAGCTCTTCTTCCCCGGTTCATCACATG
>JAUUWG010000008.1 GCA_030589165.1 Desulfobacterales bacterium | reverse complement strand
CGCCACCTTCCTGCTCAATAAATCCAAAACCTTTGCGGTCATTAAACCACTTAACAGTCCCATTTATCATAATATCATCCTCCTTTCTAAAAATTTCAACGTTACAAACTGAAGGATGATAGCGTTTAACAAACGGATAATTCCCACAGAAAGAAACCCTCCCGCCAATTTACGGCGGGACTTAATTGATGGCACATACTAAGCGCCTTTATACGTAATAGCAAGCCAAATATTTATTTTTTTAAAATATCAACAAATCAGCGCCGTCCACAGCTTTTGTCAGACCGCTTCGATGGTTGATGGGGGCTTTGGCGCGATGTTGTAGGTAACGCTGACGATGCCCGGCACCTCTTGGATAATTTCAGCGGCGACTTTCTCAAGAAGCTCAAACGAAAGCCGGGGACTTGGAGTCGGACCACGGTAACATTATAAAATAATTACAAAAGAGCTTAAAAAAGGCCGTTTTTAGGGCTTAAACGCACCTTTTTGGGTATAAAAATGGGCAGTTTAACAAAAATTATGTCATGGAGCTTTAAAGAAGCATAGGGGTCAAAGCACAAAGCATAGGGGTCAAGTCTACGTTTGGCTTTTATAAATACATTTGATACCAAAATCATATGAGCAGACCTTTACGAATAGAATATCCGGGCGCCTGGTATCATGTGATGAACCGGGGAAGAAGAGGTGAAAATATTTTTTCAGGAAAAAGTGAAAAATGGGACAGGAGAATAATTCTTGACACTAAAGATTAAAATAAGCTACAGAATGAAAAAATGGCTAAAAAATTATCTTGGAGGGAAAATGCCGCGTATTGCAAGGATGATTATTCCTGATGAAAAAGTAGTATATCATGTAATATCCCGTACGGCGTTAGACGGGTTTCCATTTGGTGATGTGGAAAAAGATTGCATCGTTCAAGTCATACAGAAATTCAGTAAGTTGTATTTTGTTGAAATATTAGGTTATTGCATCATGGGAAACCATTACCACATTCTGGCTCGAATGTTTCCCGGCAGCGATTTTTCAAACAAAGATATCAAGCAACGCTATATAAGCTTTTATGGCAAAGACCGGGACTTTTCAAATAAACAGATCCCCTATTTTCGAGAAAAATGGTCCAGTCTTTCGGAGTTTATCAAAGAGACCAAGCAGAAGGTTACCTTTTTTTATAATAAAAGGCATAACCGCAGGGGCACCCTCTGGGGAGAACGGTTCAAAAGCGTCATTGTTGAAAGTGGTGAAACCTTGATCAACTGCCTAGCTTACATCGATCTCAATCCACTGCGTGCAGGAATCGTAAAAAGCCCTGAAGATTATCGCTGGAACTCGCTGGGATATCACGTTCAGACTTCCAATAAAAACAATTTTCTCTCTCTGGATTTCGGCCTTAAAGAATTTGGCAAGATGAATAATACTGAACGTTTAAGGTACTACCAGGAGTATGTTTATGAAGCCGCTGGTCTGAAAACTTCGGAAAAGGCGGATGTTCATGTAAATGATGGAAAAATCAAAGAAAAAGAGCGGAAAAAGAATTCCAAGGTAAGCCGGGTGCAGCGGTTCATATATCGCAACCGGTACTTTTCGGATTCAGGGGTTATCGGCACAAAAGAGTTTGTTTCAAACAACTACCACAGATTCAAGGACATTTATTATACCCAAAAGGAAAAACTGCCAAAGCCGGTCAGCGGCCTGAAGGGGATCTACTCATTAAAACGGTTGACGGAGTAAGTTTTATCATAACGCCACCCCGACTATTTGGAATTCTTCCGGTCTCAGAGCCAGACAGGTCTTCCCGGCTAAGAGCGTGAACTTTCGCTACTTGGGCCGCGGCATCTACCCTCTCCTCTCCTCAACCTCGGGCTTTGTTATGTTGTACTAACTTGCCGGGGGATAGCCCTTGTATGCGGTTTCTGTTCGTCGGCTCACAGGTTTGCGCTCCGACTTTCTTCAGACGGCGCCTCACGGTTGCCCCACTTGTCTTCGGACAGTACTTTTGTTAATATCATAGGCATTAACAGGATTCAGCTGCACAGGGCTTTCGCCCCATAAATTCAGGTCCATGCCGGTCGTACACAATTTATTCCAAACGCTTAGGACCATCCTTGACAGCATCTATATCAATATAAAAGCAGGGATATGAAACCTAAACATAAACTCCCAGATGATGCACTATGCTTCATCCAAAGGTGCGTAAAACAGAGGAAAATCCTATGGACTTATCATGTAAATATGCGAGTGAAAGACAGATTCATTCCTCGACAGGTTATCCTTGAATCCGTAGCCAACTATGAAATCGTTGAAGAGTATCCAAGGGATAAATATTTTCCAAGCTATCTCGTTTATTCTCATTATCGGGACGATTTATTTCATGTGGTATTTGCTGTTGATGTAGATGGTGATAATATCCGGATCATCACTGCTTATCGGCCGAGCCCAGAGGAATGGGAAGAAGACTTGAAAACAAGGAGAGGATCTTTATGAAATGCCATATATGTGGATCTAAAATGAACTCTAAAATAACTGACCTTCCTTTCAAGGTAACAGAGACCACAATTGTTATCATCAAAAGTCTGCCTGTGTATCAATGTGGCGGATGTGGTGAATACATCTTAGACGATCCTGTCATGGAACGTGTGGAGCAAATTCTTGAAAGGGTAAATACAGAAGCAGAATTAGAAATTATAAAATATGCTGCATAGGACTTTTTTTTCGTATTTACGCCGGAAAGCTTAGGATTAATTCCAACGAATGCTCATCGGGTAGCCGGTTTTTTTCTTCCCCCTTCCCCCACACACCCGGTATGCGTTGCAGTTTTAACCATCTGATTATATCGCTTAACTGTTGGTTTTTTGTCGAACCAAGATAACTCATTGATTTATTGAAGAAACACTTTAAAAAAATGGCTCCTCGCTGTTTTAAGTGGGTAATATCAGCCAAATTGAGCCCTCGGATGCTTCCCTCTTGGTGCTCAAAAATGTCTGAGGGCTTAGCCACTGTAAATGACAACCCAAAAATGACCCGCCTCGGCAACCTAAAATTGACCCACCTTGGTTAATGTTTCTGACCTCTGGTCAGGAGGGGAATCTGACCATTATCTTGCTTTTCAATAAATGAGCCAACCTTGGTGCGGCCATTGACATAATTGTGTGGCAGCCTCAATTTTTAAAATAATTTGTCATTCGTCCGGCAGCGTTAGTCTCCTGGTTAATATTCTCCTGTTATCTTAAATATTTCAGATTCCACCGAATTTAGTGGTAAGCCCCGCATGCGGTCACTGGAAGCCCCCCGATACCAGAATCTGAAGATTTAAAAACCAGTTTTCCGAGGGGAGTTTTCCTCCTTCTACTTCGATTCCACATTGCCCTGCATTTTTAGCCCGACGCTGATAGGGAACCAAGTTGTGCAAGATGGCCAACCCGTTGATAAATTCCGCCTGGCTTCCATTTGGATGATGAAAACCCTTCATCATGAAAATTTTTCGATCGGCGGCATGCATTGCATTGGGGTCAAGTCTACGTTTGGCTTTTATAAATACATTTGACCGTCGCCGGATATCCGGTTGCCATACCGCTACATCCTTCGCCTCCATCAGGCTGGATCTGGGACTTGCCAAATGCCGTTACACCTGCGGCATTTGGCTCACCCTTAAGAATACGTGCCGTGCCCGGCACACAACAATCTCTTCCGGGGAAAGCAAAAAACAGCGCCCGCTGAAGAGTACGTTCGCGCCGCCTCAGGCACGAAAAATTCAAAAAACCCGAATTTTCCATACCAAGGTTTCGCTCATCTCGCGCGTTGGTTTTCAGTATATCGGACCAATAAATAATAGGTGTTGTAATTCTTGACAACAGTTGCCCCTGTTGTTATTCTATCCAACATGAACGCCAAGTTAATGCTCAATGAGCGTCACATCCTCTCCGAAAATGTTTTTGTTGAAATGGTGGTGTGGATAGTACCTTCACCTATTTCAGGAAGTCACCACGGCTTCAAGTATCGACTTGCCCTTGTTGTAGACGGCAATTGTGTGCTGCGTTACGACAACGAAGCAGGTAAGGGTGATCACAAGCATATGGGTGAGGATGAAATCCCATATGTTTTCACCACACCCAAAGCACTGATCGAAGACTTTTGGAATGATGTGGACAACTGGAGGTTTTGACATGCGTACCGTAACACTGGGGATTTCTTCCCGTGAAAAAATCAACAAGCGGCTGCTTGGAGCTTTAGAGGGAAAACCCCAAGGAACATTCATCAGCTTTGAGTCGCCTGCACTCCTTTTCAAGGTGCTCTCGGGCAAGCGATGGGAACTCCTCAAGATTATGACAGGCGCCGGCCCCATGTCAATTCGAGAGGCAGCCCGTCGGCTGGGCAGAGACGTAAAAGGGGTGCATGGTGATGTACAGGTTCTTTTGAATACTGGAATACTGCAAAAAACCGATAAGGGTCAAATCGAATTTCCCTTTGATGCCGTGCATGTGGATTTCATGCTGCAAGCGGCTTAAGTCCCTCAGAGGAAACAAACCCATAATGCTAAAAACCAAACTCACACTTTCGCGCCTTGAAAATCTTCTGCTCACTGCCTGTGATGACCTTCGCGGCAGTATGGATGCCAGCGAGTACAAGGAATATATTTTCGGCATGTTGTTCTTAAAGCGTGCCAGTGATTTATTTGATCAAAGACAGGCGGAACTGAAAACAGAGCTTGCGGCTCAAGGCATGTCTGAGGAAGATATTGCCATGGAGTTAAATGACTCTGACAACTATTCCGGCAAATATTTCTATGTTCCGGAGCGGGCACGCTGGAATCAGGGCTGGGATGAACAGGTAATAAAAGACGGCAAGACGGAAATTATTCACCATCCTGCCTTAAAGCATGTCAAAGAGAATGTCGGTACACAGCTGAACAAAGCCCTTGAAGCCATTGAAGATGCTAACTTTGATGCTTTGCAGGATGTGCTGAAAGGAATCAATTTTAACCGGAAGATCGGCCAGCGGACGCTGGATGATAACACCCTGGCTGATTTTATTCAAAATTTTGAAAAAATCCCCCTCAAAGACGAAGATTTTGAATTCCCTGATTTGCTGGGTGCGGCCTATGAATGGCTGATTAAGTTCTTTGCGGATTCAGCCGGTAAAAAGGCCGGTGAATTTTATACGCCTGCCGAAGTGGTGCGCATCTGTGTGGAAATCTGTGATCCCAAAGAAGGCATGAGCATTTATGATCCCACAGCAGGCTCCGGTGGTATGCTGATACAGACACGGGACTATTTGCGGGAATGTGGCGGTGATCCCGGTGAGTTGTCCCTCAACGGTCAGGAAAAGATCGGTACAACCTGGTCTATCTGCAAAATGAACATGCTGCTGCATGGCATATCCCATGCCGATATTCGTCAGGAAGATACCATCAGGGAACCGCAGCATCAAGATGAAAACAACGAACTCAGGCGTTTTGACCGGGTGCTGGCCAATCCGCCGTTCAGTCAGAACTACATTAAAAAAGACCTCATTTTTCCGGGCCGTTTTCCGGTGATGATGCCTGAAAAGGGCAAAAAGGCCGATCTTATGTTTGTTCAGCATATGCTGTCGGTCCTCAAACATGACGGCCGTCTGGCCACGGTCATGCCCCACGGTGTTTTGTTCCGGGGTGGTGAAGAACGCGCGGCACGCCGGTATTTTATTGAAAAGGGTTATCTGGAAGCCATTATCGGTCTGCCAAGTAACCTGTTTTACGGTACCGGCATTCCCGCCTGTATTCTGGTAATGAACAAACAAGGGGCCGCGAACCGGGACCATGTATTGTTTATCAATGCAGACAGAGAGTACCGGGAAGGCAAAGCACAAAATCATCTGCGGCCTGAAGACATCGACAAAATTGTTCATGCCTACCGAAAGGGCCTTGATATACCCAGCTATGCCCGCAAAGTCCCGGTGACGGAAATAGCAGCGGAAGATTACAACTGCAATATCCGCCGTTATGTGGACAACGCCCCGCCACCCGAACCCCATGATGTGCGTGCCCATTTGCATGGCGGCGTTCCCATTGCGGAAATCAATGCTTTGGAACACTTCTGGAGCAACTACAAAGGATTGCGTGAAGATTGTTTTATTCCAAAAGATGACATTTACATGGATATTGCCGAACCTATTGCCGAGAAACGCAGCATTGCTGATTTTGTGACAAATCATCCGGGTGTGGTAACACGCCATCAGGCTTTTATGAAGCAACTGGAAAGCTGGTGGCAGGCCAACTTACCCGTTGTTGAGGCACTGGCCCATGATCCTGAAAATCAGCATGAAAATTCGGGCAACGTCTACCTTATGCGTAGACGCTTGCTTAAGAGCATTGCCGAAGTGATGGCAGAACAAGATCTGCTTACCTCTTACCAGGTGCGTGGGGCCCTTGCCAACTACGTGAACCTGCTCAAGGCGGATTTCAAATCCATTGCCGCAAGTGGATGGGGACCGGCACTGATCCCCGACGATGAGATTTTGCAAAGCCAGTTTCCTGAAGTGCTGGAAGAAATGGAGCAGGCACAGGCACGTCTTGCCGAGCTGCAAACCCTGTTCAGTGCTGCTGATGAGGAAGACTTTGAAGACGCGGAAGATACCGGTGTTCTGCCGGGTGATGAGGTAAAAAGCAAAAAGGACGAACTTAAAACCCTGAATGCCCAATGGAAAACCCGGCTTAAAGAGCTTAAAGCACTGGCGGGTAATATCTTTGCAGAAATCAAGGCAGCCGGATTACTGCCAAAAAGTGCAAAAAAAGGCTACTATTGCACTGACGGGTTAACACAAAAAGAAGTGCAGTTTACCAACGGCGGGCGTATTCTCGACCTGGCCGGTGAGGTGAATCATCAATCCGAATTTGCCGGTCCACTTTTGCTGTCCATGGAACAAGGGGCTTTGGCAAGAGATCTCGCCGCCGGTATTGAAGAGAGTCTTGCCCGGCACAAGGTGTTGGAGGATGAAGTTAAAGCTTTGAAGGCAACCATCAAAAGCATCGAGAACAAACGGGATGAACTGGTGCAAAGTGCACGGGCGAAAATTTCCACTGATGAAGCCCGCACCGTGATTATCGAACGTCTGCGTCAGGTGTTAATGGAGACCTACCAGGCCTATCTGCGGGCAGACCAGCGGGCCTGCATCAAGGCTATTGAAAACCTGTGGAGCAAATATGCAGTGACGGCCAAGGAGATCGAATCCGAGCGGGATGTGGCATCGAAGCAGTTAAAAATGTTTTTGGTGGAGTTGGGGTATGAGTAAACAGAAAAAGACAGGTGTGGCTGAAATCATGAATAGAAATGATGAGTGGCGTTATGCAAAGCTGAACGACATTTCATCTCTCAAATATGGAGAAAACTTGCTTGGTAGTGACATGCAAACTGACGGTTTTCCGGTTTACGGTGCAAACGGCCATATTGGATTTCACTCTAAAGCTAATTTAGATAAAGAAACAGTTTTGGTTAGTTGCCGTGGTGAATATAGCGGCACTATAAATCTTGCTCCAGCCTTTTCTTATGTAACAAATAACAGTATTTTTATTCACTTGAAAACTGCAAATATCGAAACTAAATTTTTGTATTATGTTTTACAGTTAGTCTCCAAAGCAAGAATGGTTTCGGGCTCTGCACAACCACAAGTTGTCATAAATGATTTAAAAGGTATAGGGGTTAAGTATCCTGATAAAAAAAGGCAAAAACAGATTTCCAAGATTCTCAGTACCACCGACCAAACCATCGAAAAAACCGAATCCCTGATCCACAAATACCAGCAAATCAAAGCGGGTTTAATGCGCGACTTGTTTACCCGTGGCGTTACCGCCGATGGCAAACTCCGCCCACCCAGAGAACAAGCCCCGGAGCTTTACAAAGAAACCCCCATTGGCTGGATTCCGAAGGAATGGGAAGTGATACCCTTGTCCCAAATGTCCGAAATAGCTTCAGGTGTAACACTTACTTCAAAAATATCTCCAGATCAAAAAATTGAAGTCCCTTATTTAAGAGTTGCTAACGTTCAAGATGGATATTTGGACTTAAGTGAGATTAAAACGGTTCGAGTTAACCAAAAAACCTTTGATAATTTAGTCTTGAAAAAAGGTGATGTTTTAATGAATGAGGGAGGGGACTTCGACAAACTGGGGCGAGGTACAGTTTGGGAAGGAGAAATTGATAATTGCATTCATCAAAACCATGTTTTTAGAGTTCGCGTAAGTACAGCTCAACTAAGACCGTATTATCTGGCTTATTGGACAGAGTCTGATTTTGGTAAAAAGTACTTTATATTAAGCTCTAAGCAGTCGACGAATCTGGCATCAATTAATTCTACACAATTGAAAACTTATCCTATAGCTATACCTGAATTGTTGGAACAGAAAAGGATCGAAGTTAGGATTAATTCAATAAATTTAAAGTTACAAAATCTTAAAAATGAGAAAAATAAGCTTAAATCACAAAAATCCGGACTCATATACGACCTCTTAACCGGCAAAGTCCAAGTCAAAATTGACCAGAAAGAAACAGCCCATGTCTGAATACACCGAAGTCGAACAGCCGTTTCTGCAACAGCTTGAATCACTGGGCTGGACAGCCATTGATCAGGGGCCGGAAATCCCCCAGGACCCCGGCAAGAGCCTGCGCCAGACCTTTCGCCAGTGGCTCTTGCCCGATGTATTTGCCAAAGCGGTGGCTGCCATCAATAAAACGGCAGAGGGTAAAAGCTGGCTGACCGATAAACAACTAAGCGACCTGCAAGACCAGATCCTGCGCCAACCCAATCGTACCCTGCTTGAAGCCAATGAAGCCATTCAAAAGCTGATCTTCAAAACCCAGGTGGATGTCAACGAAATCACGGGTGAGCAGGACCCGGTGGTAAAGCTCATTGATTTTGAAACCCCTGAGAACAACCGCTTTCACGCCATTAACCAGTTTCGTATGGATACACCGGGTTGTGTAAAGCAATTTATCATTCCCGATATCGTCCTGTTTGTGAACGGCATACCGCTGGTGGTGGTGGAGTGTAAAAAAGGCGGGCCGACCTGTGCCAATCCCATGAATGAGGCGTTTGAGCAATTGCAGCGCTATATGAACAGGCGCAAGGCCACCCATCAGCAGGGTTTGAAAGAAGGTGAACCGCGTCTATTTCACACGGTTTTGTTACTGGTTCGTTCATGCGGACTGAAAGCCGATTTCGGCACCATCACCTCCGGGGAGGAACACTTCTTTCCCTGGAAAACCCAGTGGCCCCATGAGGATTCCACTGCCCAAGGCATGAACCCGCAGCAGCAACTGATTGCCGGTATGCTGAACAAAGAAAATTTGCTGCATATTTTACGGACCTCGTCCGTATTCATGGACACGGACAGCGGGCCGCGTATTAAGGTGGTGTGCCGTTATCAGCAATTCAGAGCGGCGGGTAAAATTTGTGAGCAGTTGCGCAAGGGTAAAACCGTTGTCCAACGCAGCGGCGTGGTCTGGCATACACAAGGATCGGGCAAGTCCCTGACCATGGTGTTTGTGGCGCGCATGGTCCGTGCCTCGAAAGACTTAAACGATTTTAAAATCGTCCTGATCAATGATCGCATTGATCTGGAACAACAACTGGGCAAAACGGCAACCCTGATCGGGGGCCGGGTAAATATCATCCAAAGCACCGGCACCCTGCGCACGGACCTGAGTACGGATACCTCTGATATTAACATGGTGATGGCGCATAAATTTCAACAGCGTGAAGAAAGTTTAAGCTTAAAGATTGCCGAGGCATTGGGCACCTGGCAGGCCATGCCGTCGGGAAAAAGCTTTGGCGTGGTCAATGATTCCGAGCGGATTATTTTGATGATTGATGAAGCCCACAGAACCCAAGGCCCTAATCTGGGTGATAATATTTTTGAAGCCTTCCCCAATGGCGCCCGCATCGCCTTTACAGGCACCCCGTTGATTACCGAACGCCACGGTGAAAAGAGGACCCACAAACGCTTTGGTCAGTATATCGATACCTACCGGCTGATGGATGCGGTCAACGACGGGGCCACCTTGCAGATTCTCTATGAAGGGAAAACCGCTGATGCCGCCCTGACCGATAAACACGCTTTTGAAACCGCGTTTGAGGACATGTTCAGGGACCGAAGCGAAGAAGAATTGCTGGCGATCAAAAAGAAATACGGGGCAACCGGTGATATTCTGGAAGCGGAACAGCGCATCAACGCCATTGCCAAAGATATGGTTGATCATTATATCAGCAACATATTGCCCAATGGTTTTAAGGCGCAGGTGGTCTGCCATTCCAAACTGGCAGCCATACGGTATCAGACTGCGATTCAGGATGCCTTGCAGGAGCGGCTGGCAAAGGCAAGGACTGAGGCGCAGCCGGATCTGAAACTGATCAAAAAATTAGCCTTTTTAAAAGCAGCGGTTGTGGTGTCAGGTAATGGGACAAATGAAGCCGCATATATTACCCAAGCACGCAGACAGGCCAAAGCGTGGAATGCGGTTGAAAATTTTTGCAAGCCCTTTGATTTTGACGACCCGGACAGGGAATACACGGGGGTCGCGTTTTTGATTGTCTGTGACATGCTGCTAACCGGATTTGATGCCCCCATTGAACAGGTGATGTATATTGATAAAAAAATACGGGAACATACACTGCTTCAGGCGATTGCCCGGACCAACCGTGTGGCAAAAGGCAAAAAACGCGGCTATATCGTGGATTATATCGGGCTGTCCAATCATCTCACGGAAGCCTTAACGATCTATGCGGCAACCGATGAACAGGAAGAACTGGCCGAAGGGTTAAAAAGCATCACCTCTGAAATGCCCGTGTTGGAAGAGCGGTATCAACGGCTGCTGCAATTGTTTGCGGACAACAAAGTCAAGCATGTGGAAGCATTTGTACAGGGCAGACTGCCGGATATGGAAGCTGATGCAGCAGTGGTCCATGTGGCGGTAACTTTGCTCAAGGATGAAAAAATCCGTGCTGATTTTGATATCTACCTGAAAAAATTTTTAATGAGCATGGACATCATTCTGCCTCACCCGGCTGCTCACCCTTACCGGGTCCCGGCAAAACGCTTCGGGTATATTTTACGGGTCGCCAAAGAGCGATACAAAGATACCAGTCTGGATCTGGGTGATGCCGGTGAAAAGGTAAAAGAATTGATCAATGCCCATTTGATCAGTTTGGGAATCAATCCCATGGTACCGCCGGTAGAGCTGTTAGCCGATGATTTTATCGAAAAGCTGAACCAACATGCCGGAGGTAATCTTGAAGCCAAAGCCAGCGAAATGGAACATGCCATTCGTAAACATTGCACCGTGCATCATGATGAAGATCCGGCTTTCTACAAAAGCCTGTCCGAAAAAGTAGAAAACCTGATCGATCAATACCAGGGCAATTGGGAAGTGTTGGCCGAAAAACTGGAAAAACTGCGGACAGAAGCCATAAAGGGACGCAAAACCGGCAAAGAGGGAATGAGCAAAGAAGCGACCACCTTTTACGAGCATATCGCCAACCAGGCATTTACCGATGGCAAGGTACCCGGTACGGCCAAAGCCAAAATGAAGGATTTGATGGAAACGATTGTCGATACGTTACAGGAGAGTATCGGCAGCATTGATTTCTGGACCAACGCTGACAAGCAAAAGAAAATCCGCAGCAAAATAAAAACCGCCTTGACGCTGACGGGAATTGCCGAACTTAAACAAAACCGTGAACGGGCAGCCATAGAAATAATGAAACTGGCCAAAAACCGCCATGATGAATTACTGAAAGGTGGAGAGGAATGAACGCACGTCGTGTAAGAGACATTGATTATGTGCTGCTGCCCGGCACAGATCGCAAAACCACGGATATTGTGATTGAACGTAATGGCGTAGTGACCGTGCGCCCGCCCAAAGGGTTCAGCCCGGAACAGGTGGATGCCGTTGTTGAAAGCAAACGCATGTGGATTTACAAAAATTTGGCCCAATGGCGTGATTTAAATGCCACGGCAGTTGTTCGTGAATGGGTGAATGGTGAGTCTTTTCTCTATCTGGGCCGCAGCTACCGCCTTGCGCTGGTCGCTGAACAGGATGCGGATTTAAAACTGAAAGAAGGCCGTTTTTGTTTAAAACGTACCTTGGTTGAGCAGGGAGGAGAATCTGCTGCTAAAAAAGCTTTTGAAGCGTTTTATTGCGCAAAAGGTGAGGACCGGTTACGCCGGCGAACGGACTATTTTGCACCTAAAACGGGGGTAAATCCAACCGGGATAAAGGTTAAAGACCTGGGCTATCGCTGGGCAAGCTGCACAAAAAACAACGCGCTGCACTTTCACTGGAAGTGCATGATGGCACCGGCAAAGATAATCGATTATATGGTGGTCCATGAGTTGTGCCATATGCACCATAGAAACCATACGGATGCATTTTGGAATGAAGTGGACAAGGTTATGCCTGATTACCGGGAGCGGAAGATGTGGTTGAAAAAACATGGTGCCGGATTGGATTTATAAAAATACGCTTTTCAGACTGTGCAAAGCACAAAGCATCAAACCTTTAACATTGGAACTGACATAGAATGGGATTAGATCGTAAAAAACTCCAAAAAAAGAAAGCTAAACAAGCTGCCAAAAGCAAAGCAAGAAAAGCTCAAGAAAAAAAAAGAAGAGCAATAATGGGGGTTGGGGGAAGAATGGCTGTTAACCAAGCACTTCAATCACCAATTTATGAATGTTGGGAGCCGGAACAATTATTCAAGGGAGACCAAGGTATCGGAACTATCGTTGTGTCTCGGAAAACACCGCGCAATGATATCCTGATGAGCGCTTTCTTACTGGACATTTTCTGCTTAGGGGTTAAAAATGCCTACATCAAACTCATGTCGGAAGAAGAGTATCTTTTAAGGTTAGAACATATTCGAAAGCATGAATCTCTTAAATCCACTCATCCATCTTGTGCGAGAAAGCTCGTAGAAGGAGCAGAAGAATATGCGAAGAATTTAGGTTTCTCTCCTCATAAAGATTATCAATCTGCAAGGAAAATCTTTGGAGATATCGAAGGGGAAGTCTGTCCTCGTTCATTTGAGTTTGGCAAAGACGGTAAACCGTTTTACATTGCCGGCCCTAATGATAGTGAGGCTTTCACCAGAAAAGTAGTCAATCAACTGATTAAGAAATGCGGTCCCGATGGTTCCCATTATTTAGTTAATTTAAAGGAAATATAAATATGTCGACAAAAAAATCCCAAAAGGTTTTGGTCACGGGAGGGGGAGGTTTTCTGGGTGGGGCCGTTGTCAGACGGCTTATAAAAAGAGGCGATGTTGTCCGCAGCTTTTCCCGGGGTTTTTATCCTGAACTCGCCGCTCTTGGCGTCGAGCAGATTCAGGGAGATATCACGGATAAAAATGCCGTTGAACAAGCGGCAGAGGGCATGGACCTTGTTTTCCATATTGCCGCTAAACCCGGCGTATGGGGAGATTACGCAGACTACTTTAAACCCAATGTGATCGGCACGCAAAACGTCATCGCCGCCTGCGTCAAACATAACGTTTCACGGCTTGTTTACACCAGTTCCCCCAGTGTTATCTTCAACGGAACGGACATGGAAGGCGTCAACGAATCCACCCCCTACCCTGACCGGTTTCACGCCCCCTACCCTGAAACAAAGGCGATTGCCGAAAAATGTGTTGCCGCCGCTGCAAGTGAGCGTTTAAAGACGATTATCTTAAGGCCCCATTTGATCTGGGGACCTGGAGACAACCATCTTGTGCCGAGAATTGTTGCAAGGGCCAAAAAACTGGTCAGGATAGGAAGCGGGAAAAACCTTGTGGATACCATCTACATTGACAATGCCGCTGACGCCCATGTTCTGGCCGCCGACAAACTGAATAAAAACCCTGAACTTTCAGGAAAAATCTATTTCATAAGCCAGGGAGATCCCCTGCCCTTATGGGAGATGGTGGACGGTATATTGAAGGCGGCGGGACTTGGCCCTGTCAAACGGTCGATGCCGCACAAAACGGCTTGGTTCATAGGGGCTTTGCTGGAGATGATCTACAAAGGATTTAAAATAAAAAAAGAACCGCCGATGACCCGTTTTGTTGCCAATGAACTGGCCACGGCCCACTGGTTCGACATCAGCGCCGGAAAAACAGACTTGGGGTATGTGCCGAAGATTTCCACCGCCGAGGGCCTTTGCCGACTCAAAGAATGGTTGAATAAGGAGTCAAATTTTGTCTGATACCGGACGACCATTGATTGCTATTTGACGTTTACTGATTTTTATGAGGAAATGCAATGACGTCAGCATTATCCAAGTATGAATTAAAAACAATAATTGACATTATGCATCAATCTCTTAGCGCCAGAGATGATAAAAATATCATTGCGCTTGTTGAGCGTATATATGACATTGCAAATTTTAAGGCCGTGGCTATCGGATTATTAAACCACTCAAAGCATCCCACATACGTTTCCCATTGGATAACCAGCGGATATAGTAACGAATGGTTGGAAATCTACCGCCATAATAAGTATGATAAAGTTGATCCCATACTCCATTATGGAATGCAAACCGATCTCCCATTTACCTGGGCTGCCGCCCGTAAAAGCGGATGCATACAGGGAAAAGGAGTTTCTGAGCTTCTCCGGATTGCAAAGGCGTTCGGCGTTTATAACGGAATAGCGATCATTTGCCCTTCCCGGGAGATTACACATTCAGATACCGTAATCGCAATTGAAACCCAAAAAGAAACAATCCCGGTAAATTGCTTTCAAACTCTGCAACTTATATCACCGCACGTTCACGAAGCTTTAAACCGGTCGATTCCTCATCATCCGGAAAGAAAAAACATCGTAAATATTTTATCCCATCGGGAAATAGAGGTACTGAAATGGGCAAAAGAGGGGAAAAGCTCCTGGGAAATCGGCCGGATTCTCAACATATCGGAACGAACGGTCAAATTTCATTTCAGTAATATTTTTAAAAAACTGAATGTCGTCAACCGTTCGCAAGCCGTAGCCAAGGGAATACGCCACGGATTAACTTAAACTTTTCTGAAATTTCAGCAAGCTATCTCCTCACCCAAATCCGTTATAATCAGCATCTTTTCAGACTTTTGGCAAGAAAGGCGCCTGACATGGCCAAGGATTCAGGATCAAGATAAAACTCTGCATGTTTCTGAAAAAGAATGGTAGATTGAGCAGGAAATTCCTCATCACCATCATTGAAAAGTAACAGCAGAGATATGCGAGGGAGGGCATTGAATTGCATAGATAAATCGTATGTTATTTTCATCTCATGATGAATGCCTCCCAATTCTTTGCCGGCTTTAGAGAGTTCGTCAAGTCTGCCTGAAAAATGTTTCGCAATGGCCAGTTCCGTATCGCTTTTAAAGAAGTTTGTATTCGTGAAATGTGAAGTTCTTTTGAAGTCCTTGAAAGATACCCATTCCGTGTCATGATAGGATTGATCCGGGCATAGCAGGATATACTTGGCGATGATCACACAAGGCATGTATTCGGGTCTGTTGCCTGACAGGTCCTCAATTCCGTTACCTGAAACCACATATTCCCTGTTGAAAAAAGAAAGAAGCATCCGGTCGCCATAATGCCTAATTCCAAGCCGGTCCTTTATGACTTTAAAATTAATTTTGGCAATTTGGTCGCAATAATCATTGTAGTGTTTTTCAAATATTTCTGAATCTTGAAACATATATTGTCCCCCTTTTCTATAATGACTAAATGGGCTCTGGTTCAAATTGTGGCCACAGGTATGTTCCGCAATATCCCCCTTTTTTTATCAGATATATTCAAGTAATCCACACAGCCTCGTACTATCTTGAATATTTATTTTATTCTTTTATCCAAATGCATAAAAAATAAAACTGTACGAAAGTACAGTTGTTAGAAAACAAATTTATATTTAATTTAAATTTGTTCAAAAAATTATTTTCGGAAAGCTCAAGATTACTTATCTATTGCAGCTTAATAAGGGGGATCAGCGCATGATTAAACTTAACAATGCCATGGAAATTTTCAAATTGCTCGACAAATCAAATTGCAAAAAATGCAACGAACCAACGTGCCTTGCCTTTGCCAGTGCAGTGTTCCAAGGCAAAAAGCAACTTGACGAGTGCCCTAATCTTGATAGCGAAATTATTAAGCGCTATGGAGGACAGGTCGTCAAGCAAGTGCCCTTTGACCGGGAATTTGAGGAATCATTAAAGAATTTGAAAGAAAAAATTGCCACCATAGATCTTGCCTCATCCGCACAAAGATTAGGTGCGACCTTTTCCAACGAAAAAATAATCATCAAGTGCCTTGGTAAAGATTTTAGTGTGGATACTGCCGGAAATATAACAACCGACATTCATGTAAATCCCTGGATAACCATGCCGGTATTTAACTACATAATAAGCGGCAAGGGAGTCCCTGTTTCCGGAAAATGGGTCCCGCTCAGGGAACTTCAAGGCGGGAAAAAATGGTATAAGCTTTTTGGACAGACATGTGAAAAACCCTTAAAAAAAATTGCCGATACCCATACCTCTCTTTTTAAGAACATGATTGAAGTTTTTAACGGAAAACCGGTAAAAAATCATTACTCTTCCGACATTTCCCTTGTGTTGCACCCTCTGCCCAAGGTACCTGTTTTAATTTGCTACTGGAAACCGGAAGAGGGACTGGAATCCGATCTCAACATTTTTTTTGATTCAACAGCCGAAGAGAACCTCAATATTGAAGCCCTTTATACTCTCGCCACCGGACTCACAACAATGTTTTCAAAATTTGCTTTGACGCACGGTTAAGGTAAAATCAATATGCTGAAACAACTTAAGACAAGGAGTTTTGTTATGCGAATCTTAAACCTTTATTTTTCCAGTACCGGAAACACATCAAAAGTGGCTGAAAGAATCGACAAGACGCTAAAAGCTGCAGGCCATGAGTTGGATTCCGTGAAAATTACCGAAAACACGGAGGTTAATCCTCTTGAGTATGATTTTGTCTTTGCCGGATCCGGTGTCTATGCCTGGCTGCCGGGCAAACCTTTGCAGAATTTATTCGAAAAACTGAGGGGAAAATATGTCCGGGAGGGCCATATCAAGCCTTCCTCACCCAGACTGCCCGATAAAAAGGCGGTAATCTACTGTACATACGGCGGTGTTCATACAGGGATCAACGAAGCAATCCCCGCAGTTAAATACATGGGACAACTTTTTGATCATCTGGGGATTGAAGTTTTGGATGAGTGGTATTTTGTCGGAGAGTATAAACCGGTAAAACTGGAAAAGATGTCCATCAATGGACGACTCGGCAATATTCAGGGCCGGCCGGATGAACACGACCTGAAAGAAGTTGAAGAAAAAGTCCGGGGTATTATTGTAAGGCATAGAGATCAAGTCTACGTTTGATTTTTATACCAAAAATGTTTGGTTCCTATCACCCCGAACTATGTGATCAACCCCTTGACGGTCTAAAGTCCAGCCACTTGATGTTTCGGCTATTTCAGGCCATATCGTCCTTAGTAAGGAGAGAGAAAGACGCTGGAAAGCTAATCCTTCTGAAGTTAATAGTTTTAAAGAAATTGTTTTAAATTCTTTTTTTCCTGACCAACTTCTCGCCATTTAATTCACCTGTTGGGGAAAGTTAACGGAGCGCGGGTGAGGAGCACGCTCTCCAGCCAGGGTTTTGCCCTTGGATGGGGGGCGTTGTCTGTCTCAAATCGCGTTGATGGGCCGCGCTTCGCGCCCCTGTACTTTTCATCGTAGCGGATGACCGGCGGGGAACTGCAAAGTGAAGCAGCGCAGTTTTCCCGTCCGTGCCCACCCGCCTTGTTATGTATTCATAAGTGATTCTTCAATAATATCAAAATGGTTTCTAATTAAAATCAACGCAGGGGGAGATAAATGGAAATTTGTATCCATATCCAGACCACCCTCTGTTAAAAAAGAAACTAATTGCTCGTTATGCATCTTTAGCAAATGAGCATGAACTATTTCAGGTGTAGCTTTTGTATGTTTTGCAATATTTTTTGAATTAGCTTTCTCGTTTAAAGCCCTTAGGCTAAAAATGTATGAAAGTATCTTATAATCAATATCATCTAAACTCTGGCTCGTTGTCTTTAAGGGATACGATTCAGTGAATTTTTGAATGAGTTTGTTTTTATAGTGGTCTGGTTTGCTTCCCGGTTTTATTTTTAATGATTTTTCGTCTGAAATTTGAGTTATTAAGTCAGATAAGCGTGAGGCGGAGTTTGGATTAGATAGTTCTATGGTTGCGTGTTCGCTTAATGGGTCAGGAATGGCTTTGTACGTGAGATTGGGGGACACAATCGGTATAATTGTTAAATCTTTTACCCATGAAGCACCTAACTCAAACATTACCCACTTTGATTTCAGGCTTTTTGGTGTAATTATTACAATAATAACTGGATTATTTGAGATATCCTTTTTTATTATTTCTGAAATTTTGCCGAATTGCAATTTATGACCAGGTACTGAACTACATCTAATCTCATGATCTTGAACTTCAAGTGCAGATATTAAATATTCTACCATCTTTTCTGCAATATCAACATCGAGTTCTGAATGGCTAATAAATATTTTCAGCAATTTTGGATCTCTACCTTCAATAGCGTTAATTGATTTTTGATATTCTTCAAAAGAACCAAAAGATAGGATTTCTTTTCCTGGATATTCAATCCTACATTGAAAACCTATATATTGCGATTTGTTGTTTCTTCCGTTCCTAATTGTTTTTCCTTTAGATTCATCAAAATTTACAAGACCCATTTTATCCAATTTTCGCACTTTTAATGTAAGATTGTCGAAGTCTAAATAATCTTGATCGCTATCACCTGCAATTTTGAGAATGCCGTTACTGTCTTCTATCGTTTGGAGGGTTTCAAAAAGATTTTTATCCATTGTTTTCTCAATCAGATAATATTCATAGTTTTTTCAAAACATCACGGAGTCTCTTAAAAAAATTCCTTTGGGCTGCTTCGTGTTTTTGCCATTGCATTTGGCTGTATATTGGAAACTTTTCTGCTTTTTTTTGTGGTATAGGGACCAAGTTACGACAAAACCTTTATTCAGGCAGCAGATCATAAAAGTAACGCATGGCGTCGGTCCGGGTAATAATTCCTATAATCTTGCCGTCTTCAACGACGGGGAGTCGGCCTATATCATGTTTCACCATGATGCGGGCCGCCTCCATGGGGCTTTTACCCGGTTCGATGGTAACGATATTATTCGTGCTCATAAACGCCTTGACCGGCGACTTCATCTGGGATTTTTTCCTTATCTTCTTAAAATCCCTTATGGAGACCACCCCGACCATTTTACCGTCATCGACAACAGGAAGACCCGTGCATCCCTTCTCCTTTAAAATCGCCTGAAACTCCTCCATGGTGCACTCCGGCGGTACTGTAAAAACAGGATAAGACATCAGATCACTGATTTGAACCGAAGACTGCTGATTGCCTTCAATCAGCTCCATGATCCAGTCCTTAACCGCATCAGGGTTTACGGATTTGAGCATGGCCGAGCCTGCCGCCGGATGGCCCCCGCCGCCCATGCTCCGCATGATTGACCCTATATTCAATTCATCCACACTGCTCCGGCCGATGACCATACATCGGCTGCGCTCCTTACTTATAAATATGCCGAATGCCGCATCAACATTCAGTATCTCCCTGTACATGTGAACCACTGCGGAGAGGTTGCTCACATGCCCGTTTATCTCCTGGATATTAAAACTGATATTAAATCCATTGACCTTTTCCTTTAAGGTCGATTGAAGCATCTCAAATAGTACATCTTTTTGTTTTTCTCCGTATACGGGCCGCAAAAAAGAATTGAGAACATTTAAATCCGCCTTATGCTCCAGCAGATACGCTGCGGCCCTGGCATCTTCGGCTGTTGTTGAAGGAAAGGACAAATTGCCTGTATCTTCATACAGACCCGTTAAGAAAAGAGTCGAGTGGATGGGCGTTAACCTCTGTTTTTTTTTCTTCAGCTTCCGGACCATCAGTGTGATATTGGCACCTATAATCTCCTGACATTTCCAGGCCGGATTCAAGTCGCCACTGCCTGAATGATGATCCCACATTATAATTTCAAGATCATCTTTTGCCTTGAGCTTATCCATCTTATCCAGACGGCCCCAACTGTTTGCATCCACCACAATCATTTGCTTGACCTTATCCGGATCTATTTCTTTGGGTGAACGCATCTCAAACAGGTCCTTGTGAAGGGACAAAAAGCTTTTGACGTTCGGATTGACATTTACCGGAAGGACCGGAACGGCATCCGGATACAAAACGGTTCCGGCAATCACGGAAGCCAGCGCATCAAAATCAGTACTTTTATGTGTGGTTATAATCTGCACAACTTTTACCCTTTTATTTCCCGGAACGGTAGAATCGAATCTGCACTTTTTCAAGGGTGGCCAAGCCTTCCGATATGGATTGATCAATAATCGGAAGGAAGGCTTCGATCTTTTCACGCGTGTCGATGATTTCGACGACAATCGGCAATCCTTCCGACAGTCTTAAAATTTTAGCGGTGCTGATGCGGCTGTGGGCGCCGAATCCCAACAACCCGCGCAAAACCGTTGCCCCAGCCAGCCCCTGTTCACGGGCTTTCCTCACGATCCATTCAAACAAGGGCTGGCCTTCATATTTGTCACTTTCACCGATAAAGATACGAAGCAGGTGACCCTCTTCCGGAAGTATCATTATTCACCTCACACAAATCGAGACAAGAGATTTCCCGCCCATACGGCGGCAAGACCCAAGAGCAGATGAAGCCCTATATTTAGCAAAACAGCTACCATCTGCCCGTCACGAGCCAAATTAAACGATTCATAACCAAAGGTCGAAAAAGTCGTAAATCCCCCAAACATCCCGGTAAAAACGAACAAACGGGCTTCAGGGGTAAACAATTGCCGGCTTTCCATGAGACCTCCCCCGAACCCGATAAGAAAACATCCCATGATATTAACGGTTAAAGTCCCGTACGGAAAAGCGGAAGTCCCTAACATACGATACACAAGGCCGCTGATGATATACCGGGATATCGCCCCCAAACCGCCACCGGCGCCAACAAAAAGAAGATTAAACAATAGCAGCTCCTTGAGTGCTTAAAGTTTGAAGTGGCTAAAGTGGCTAAAGTGGCTAAAGTGACTAAAGTTAAGGTATCCTGTCAATTTTATATAAAAAGACGGAGCGAAGCGACTCATTAACTTTAGCTCACTTCAAACTTTAGATCACTTTAGATCACTTTTTAAGGTTTATCCGAGTCAGGTACCAGCCGGATACCGAAATTTTCCATTTTATAAATATAAAGTCCGTCCACTTTCAGGAACCCGTCGGCATAAATTGCCGGGAAAGGTTTGTTTTCTATTTTTGTTACCACGGCTTCCACTTCAATCTGTTTGTTTTCCTGAACGATCTGGCCTCGATAAATCCATTTGTGCGGTTTATCCGTTGCAAGGGCAAACCTGTGGGTGTCGGTCAGGTGCCCCCAGCGGTCAAGTGCCATGAATCTTATCAATGTCACAAATGATTCTATCCCCAATGAACCGGGGCATACCGGATCCTGATAAAAATGCGCCTTGAAAAACCATTCATCCGGATCAACTTTTTTTATGCCGCGAATAAACCCCAGACCCGAAGGGCCTCCATCCGGAATATAGGTCTCAACATAATCGATCATGCGCATGGCATTTGAAGGCATTGCCGCCAAACACGATTGATCCGTATCGGGGTCGTTCGGTGAAAGCGGTGCCTTGTCTTCAAAAATATGTGAAATGATCCTGCTCTCAGATTTATCAGAATCATCGGTATCCGGTTTATAGGCCATTTCTTCAGCATTTCCGATGCCCACCTGGCGGGCCAGGGATGCATTCGTAAAAAATCCGAAAGTCGTATTCCCCTTGTAAATCAGATCACCCCTGTTTAAAATCTCCATGTCGAACATCTCTATGATCATATCCCCTGCTTCCGATGCCTGCGTTAAACGGACCCGCGTGGTCAGGGTCCCGGCATTCGGTAAAACCTCGTGAAATAACGTTGCGTCTCCTCCTAAATTTCTGAACTTGAGGTCCTTTTTGCTTTTAAGCGCGGAACCCATAAAAGCCGCAAGCCATCCGCAGGGTTGGAGAGCAACTTCAAGGAGTATGCTGATCGGCATGGAAGGCGTCTGATTGGCCCTGAAATACCAGGCATCATCAGTAACGTCAAACTCGGCCTCTATCCATCCGTCGGGCTTTAAGACCCACTGGGAAGGTTCGATTCGGGTTATTCTGTCCACACACAGATAGGGCGGGTTCGGGAGCCTTGCGATAAACCGTTTTTCATCAAATGCCTCATAGGACTCGCCAAAGGCTTTGGAAGGTTTGCCCAGGGCGAATTCAAGCAGACTGTTTCGGTCAAAGAGGACTTTTTTACCGTTAGGGCCATCGGCTTTAATTAATTCATTGTTGTTTTTATCCCAGAACGATTCAATCTCTTCACGGCTTATTCCTGTCATCTTCATGGACATGTCCTGGAAAAGAACAATCCGGT
Organism: Desulfobacterales bacterium; assembly: GCA_030589165.1. GTDB lineage: Bacteria > Desulfobacterota > Desulfobacteria > Desulfobacterales > JAFDHS01 > JAFDHS01. Next base: position 7,680 of record JAUUWG010000008.1, on the reverse strand, counting down.
GGCCATCGGCAAACATGTGAGCGTCGGCAACAACATAAGGCTCGGGTCCGTATCCCCATTCCTTGATTTCCACTTCATATATGACGTGAGCTGTTTCAGGAGTTACCGGCCCCCGGCATTTCATCTTGATTTCCATGCCGATAACCGGCTCATAGCAGACATCCGGTTTGTCCGTTACCCATCCCATGCGCTGGGTGAAGATCCTCAGGGTATGTGCGCAGCATTCATACATCAAGGTTCCGGGCATGGTCATATCATCCGTAAAATGGCAGGTTAAAAACCAATCATCCGGATGGATATCCGCTTCGGCCCGGATAAATCCCTGCCCGTACCTCCCCCCTTTGGGGTCAAGATGAAGTACCCGATCGACAAGTTTCATCCGTCCGCCCGGCAGCCTGAGAGAATCGTCAATCCGTATTCCTTTGAACAAAGGTCCGAAACATTCGTCAATGTTTCCGGCTCGAAGCGCTTCTAAGGCTTCATCCGTGTAGGTCTCGCCCTGAGCTGGAAAATCCGAACCTGAAAGGGGAAACGCTGCAGTCGATTTACCATGAACAGGCCGGGTGTCTTCTGCGGTCAGAATAATACCGCCTGAATTTCGGACCTCCTCTTTGGTAAAAAAACCGGCACATCCATTGGTCATGGTGATCAAGTGAGAATCCCCTACATACCCTTCATAACTAAAGAAAAAGAGATAGGTTTCGCCTTGGCGCATAAATTTTTCAATCTCGATTTCATAACGGATAACATCACCCGGACGGGGAAGCCCCCTGTGAAATGTCACATAGGCATCCAGAAGACGGTAAGATCTTGTGCCCTTGACGGCAAAATCGATACCGAGGTATGAACACAGGAAAAGATCGGCCTGACCGGCTTCTATGGATATGCATGTGGGTGCGCATCCCCCGTCCAGATACCATGCATCGGGCAATACGTCATGCTCCGTTACCAGGCGGCCGGAACCCAAAGACCCCTTCTCTCCTTCAACCGAAATGATTCGGTCCACGAGCATCAGCGGCTCATCCGGAAGGCGCACCCTTACTTTATACGAATCGATTATTCCGAACTCAGGCCCCAGAACATTGGCAACAGCGCCTGTTGCAAATTCCAGGCACATGTCACGGGAAAAGGCCGGTCTTTGTGTGGCAATTGTTTGATGATTGCCGATATCCTTTGCCGGGGAATCGATTAATTCGGGAAGTGAGCCTGTTTCATTGCATGAGGCCATCTTTTCAAGAAGCCGGGTCTGGAATCCAAAGGTTTGCCCAAAAGCATCCGTCAATTCACTTGAAAACTTTAAAAATCGCCTGTGGGCATCAGATACGGCCTCCATGTTTTTTGTCATGGGCTCTAATAGATCGGCATAAATATTCGTATTTGTTTGTCCCGTATTTTTAAGGAGATCCGGGTCGCCCATGGAAAATTCCGGGATCTTAACATTCTTGTGGTCTTTTAAAGGGATGTCGAGCAATATCATGCCGGACGTTGAACTGACCGAATCGTTAGCATACAAATCCGGGCTTTGAGATTTCAGCCTCTTGTTTCGGGGCAGTTCAGGACAAGGGGGGCTTCCGCCAATAATCTGAACAACTTGCGATACAGTATGCTTTTTCCCCGAATCCGGATGGTCTTTCGGGGCCAGGCTTCTACCGGCAACCGGAGCATCAGGGTCTTGAAGGGTATCATCGGTCAAAGCGTCTTCAAACGATTCCAGAACAACATGCATGCAGTTACCGTCTGTTGTAACAGCACCCGTACATGCCCGTCGGCAACCGTTTTCCAACTCCATGGGCCAGTGTTCCGGTTGCGATGGCAAATGGAATCCACCTTTTTGAAGAGTATTATTTTCAGATTCGGTAACATGGGCAAAGGGAGGGATTATTTTCCGGTAAAGACACAGGGCCGTTTTAACCAAAGAGGCAATGCCTGCGGCAGCTCCGGTGTGTCCCACGTTCGCCTTGACCGATCCAATGGAAACCGGACCGGCGTCACATGGGTGTTTGCTGTCGCTAAAAAAATCGTAGAGCGCCTCTGATTCCGCATTGTCTTCAAAACCAACACCGCTGCCGTGGGTTTCGATCAGACTCACGGTCGAGGGCGAAACACTGGCATCATGAAAGGAACGCCTTAACGAAAGCCGATAAGCCTCTTTTAAAGCGGAATGTCTTAATGGATCGCCAGGCCCGATCAAGCCTCCGCCTGCAGATCCGATTCCTTTGATCACGGCGTATATCCGGTCCCCGTCTTTTACCGCACTGTCAAGCCGTTTTAAAACAAGAGCGGCCGCACCGTCTCCCGGCAGGGTCCCGTCAGCCGATGGATCAAAGGGACGAATATCTTCTCTTTCCGAATAGGGCCTTATCCGGTGATTTATTATAATGGTGCGGACATCACCGGCAAGGTCAACGGCTCCGACCAAAACAGCATCCGTCTGTTTTTGCTGCAGGGACCTTACGCCGATTTCAAGGGCCTTAAGGCCTGAGCCTTCTTCAGCGGAAACGACAAAACTCGGCCCTCCCAGACAAAACTCCTTGGCAATCCTGCTCGCAACGATTCCTCCCAGATTACCGATTGTCCGGGAGGAAGTCAGCGGCGGGCAGAAGGAATCCCTTAAGGATTCAAGCCAGACCTTTGTCTCATCATCATCAAGATCGATATTAAGACCGGGCCCATATGTTTTCTTCCATTTTTCAACCTGATTTAAAAGATTCCATCTCAGGTGAAAATTGGTTGCCTCAAAATCAAACCCTATGCCGATGATTGTCCCCATGCGCGGCCTGCCCGTTTCAATACGGTCCGGCCTTAAAGGGAGGCCTGCGTTTTTCATGGCATCGGCTGCAGCTTTAAGCATCAAAAGCTGCTGGGGGAGTATATCCTTGATCTCATTTGGCGGGATATGAAATTCTCCGATGGAAACGGAAATCTCATCCATAAAACCGCCGAATGCAGTTTTACCGCCCGGATAGGCCCATGCAAGGGCATCACAACCTTTCCATCGGTTCTCCGGTCTCTTTCTGATTATGGAATTCCCTTTAAGTACCGTATCCTGAAAATCTTCAAGGGAGTTTATGGAACCGAAGATCGCTCCCATTCCCACAATGGCAATAGGGGAGTTTTCTTCGGCATCCGAATCTTGTCCTGTTTTTAAAACATATGTCCGGGAGGATTTCGGACGCCACTCTTCAAAAAGAATATGAGCGTTTATCCCACCAAATCCAAAGGCGTTTACACCGGCGCGAAGTGGGGTTTCAGCATCTCTTCTCTGCCATTTTCGGGGCTCTGTCCGGACCTGAAACGGGCTGTTTATCAACGGGCTGTTTTTCGTCGGTTTTGAAAAATTGAGTGATGGCGGAAGTATCTTGTGTTTAAAGGCAAGAAGGGTTTTTATCATACCGGCAGCACCGGCTGCCGTCAGAAGATGCCCGACCATGGATTTAACCGAACCTATGGCACACGGCTCACAAGACCTTTCGGATTCACCCCAGATGGTTCTCATGCTCGAAAGCTCAACAGCATCTCCAACCGGTGTTCCGGTGCCGTGACATTCAACAAGATCGATATCATGGGGGGCCCATCCTGCAGATTCGTAGGCACTTCTCATGGCCCGAACCTGCCCTTCGCTTTCCGGAGCAACAAGATTGCCGCCAACGTCATTTGACAGTCCGATGCCGTGAATTAAACCCAGAATATTATCCTTATCACGCAGTGCATCATCAAGTCTTTTTAAAACCAGAATACCTGCCCCTTCACCCACGACAAGGCCGTCGGCGCTTTCATCAAACGGGGCACATCTTCCTGTCGGTGACAGGGCCTGAAGCTGTGTAAAACCCACTTGGGCATAAAGGGATTCCGGCCTTGATACCCCGCCGGCCAGCATAACATCCGCCCGGCACCCTCTCAGTTCGTCACAGGCAAGCTTAACTGCATAAATAGACGATGCACATGCGGCATCAAGGGTGTAACTTCCGCCCTTAAGACCGAGCCCTTTAGCCAGAAGAGCCGCCGGCAGACCCGTTACCCGGCTTGATAAGCATTGATTCCGGTCAAGCGGTTTAACCTGGCCATTATACGCACTGGAAACCCGATTGCCGAAAAGTTTTTCTTCAAATGAACGACCCAGTATCTGTCTCGTAATCGAAGATGATGAATCGGTTGGAAGCACTATGGCGGCAAGAACCACACCGGCGCGCATCTTGTCTTCAGGTGAAATTCTGCAATTTGACAGCGCTTCCCTGCCGGTATGAAGCACCATATGGTAAAGCGGATCAAGCTCCATTAAAAGGCTGTTATCAAGGGCGATGCCTGCCGGGTCCAATACAAAATCCTTTATCAGACCGGCTCTTTTTGAACAGACCTTATCCGGAACGTATCCGGGAGAATAAATGGAATCAGGGACGACAATCCATCTGTCTTCAGGCACTTCGCAGATGGAATCGACTTTGTTGATGATGTTTTGCCAAAATGTTTCAATGTCAGGTGCTTCCGGAAAGAGCCCGGCCATTCCCACCACGGCTATCGGCATTTTCTTGTTCATTGGTTTTGATTCTTTTCAGCGTAAAAAAGTTTTAATTTATTTCGGCATGGCTGAGCATAACCTGAAATAATAATTTACCCGAGCCTGATCCTGCCATCCGAATCAGATCCTATACTCCAGAATTCTCTATAACACAAGGCCGCTAACATTGCCAAAAAGCAATGCGTCTTAAATTTTTACAGCAATACTTATTTTGAAGAATAACACCCCCCTTGGCTCCCCTCAAGGGGGGAATCCTTCAGTTAAATCCCCCCTTTGAAGGGGGATAAGGGGGATGTAACACACAATGGTAAGAGAAAAAATATCATAAGCAGAATTGCTGAATTTTTTAAACAGACTCTAAAAAAATTTTGACATAAAAACCGGGGAAAGATATTTGGATTTAAAAAAAGAGAGGAGTAAATCATGCGTGCAGTCGTACAAAGGGTAAAAAAAAGTTCCGTATCAGTAAATAACAAACTGATCAGTGAAATCGGCGGCGGACTTCTGGTACTTCTTGGAGTGGCCCAGGAAGATACCCCGAATGATGCCGACTATCTTGCTGACAAAATTGCAAATTTAAGAATTTTTGAAGATAAAAACGGAAAAATGAACAAATCTTTGATAGAAACCCGAGGTGAAATGCTCGTTGTATCACAATTCACACTGTGTGGTGATTGTCGAAAGGGAAGACGCCCGTCCTTTATAAATGCCGCAAGACCTGAACAGGCGAATGGGCTTTATGAATACTTCGTCAAACAGATCCGAGAAAAAAAAATCGGCGTCAAAACCGGAAAGTTCGGCGCTATGATGGCGGTATCACTGATAAACGACGGGCCGGTCACACTCATCGTCGAAAGCAAAACAGATCTTAAATCATGAGGGAGAGGAGTGTAGCATGCAGAAAAATTTCAGCGCAAAATATAACCTGCCTGTACCCGAAGCATATACTTTATGCCTGGTACTCCTGATTGTTTGCATCCTGTTCTCTCCATGGCAGACAAAAAGAGTTCATGCCGGGAATCTTTACGACATTAATACGCTCATAGGAAACCGGGATTCAGCTTTTATTGCAGATCACCGGGGCAAGATCGTTTTCAGCAAAAATGCCGACAAACAACTGGTCCCGGCGTCAACATTGAAATTGCTGACATCCCTGGTTGCATTAAATTATTTAGGCAAAGATTACAGGTTCACAACTGAATTCTACCTGGATAAGCAGTCAAATCTAAAGATAAAGGGATATGGGGACCCTCTTCTGATATCGGAAATTATCGATCAAATATCCGATATCCTCGGCACAAAACTTGCCGATTCCGAGATAAGCAGCATCAATGATATTGTTTTAGACGATTCTTATTTTACAAGTCCTATAATTATCCCCGGAAACAGCTTTTCGCCGGAACCCTATGACGCACCCAACGGAGCCCTGTGCGCCAATTTCAACACCATCAACTTTGAACGTGGTCCCGATGGTTCCTATATCAGCGCCGAACCCCAGACCCCGCTTTTACCCTTTGCTTTAAAAAAAATAAAAGACGCTTCGCTGAATAAGGGAAGGATTGTACTTTCCAAAGAAAAAGATGAAATCATCCTTTATGCCGGTCATCTCTTTTTTTATTTTCTTAAAAACAAGGGTATAAATTGCAACGGCAGGGTGAGGCTCGGACGCGTTCACAAGGACAATGACAGACTCATATATAAACATATTTCAAAATTTTCATTGCAGCAGATCATATCCAAACTTCTTCGCTATTCAAACAACTTTATGGCAAACCAGCTCCTTGTTGCATCAGGAGCAAAACTTTTCGGCTCTCCGGGCTCTCTGGAAAAAGGTGTTGCCGCCGCAACGCGTTATGCAAAAGACGTGCTGAAGATAGAGGAGATATGCCTTGTTGAAGGTTCAGGATTATCAAGAAAGAATCATATTTCCGCAAAAATGCTGGGCAGAATTCTCGAAGAATTTGAAGAGCACCGCATTCTCATGCGGCGTATGGGAAGGGAGTTTTATAAAACAGGAACATTAAAAGGCATTGCGACAAGAGCCGGTTATATCGAAAACAACAAAGGAGAATTATATCGTTTTGTCGTAATGATAAATACACCCGGCAAATCAACACAAAATATTATGGTGAAAATTTTAAAAAGCTTAAATTAAAACCTGAACCGCCTTTTTTCCCCGCAGGTAATACAGGCATATGCACTGTGGTTATGGATCGATTCAAAATTTTCAACACTGACGTTAAACCATGTTATATTATCGTCTTTGAACAGCTCTTGTGCGATATCACGCACGATGTCCTCAACGAATTTCGGATTATTGTAACCCTTTTCGGTTACAAATTTTTCGTCAACACGCTTTAAAACGGAATATACTTCACAGGACCCGGCCTTTTCCGCCAGTTCAATCATGTCTTCGATCCATATAAATTTGTTGAATCGGGTCCTGAGCCGGACCTCTCCACGCTGATTATGGGCACCTGCTTTGCTGATCTCCTTTGAACAGGGGCAGACAGAAGAAATCGGGACAATGACTTCTGCAACAAGATCGAGTTTACCCTCAGGGTCGCTCGAACCGATAAGCCTGCATGTATAATCCATGTAGCCCGGTGAATTGCTGACCGGAGCTTTCTTTTCAATAAAATAAGGAAACGTAACTTCAATATGCGCAGAGGCTGCATTCAGATGTTTTTTCATCTGCTCAAGGATATCTGAAAATGATTTTAAAGAGACCTCCGGACGAAACATATGCAGCATCTCAACAAAACGGCTCATATGCGTCCCCTTGCATTCGTGAGGCAAATCAACATACATGTTTATGAAAGCGACTGTTTCCTGAAAACCGTTAACCCGGTCAAGAACTCTTATAGGATAGCGCAGATCTTTTATACCGACCTTGTCTATAGGTAGGTTCCGATAATCACGCTCATTCTGGATATCTTTCATTTATAATACGTCCTGAATTCTTTTATTTAAAAAAACTAACCCGGACAAACCGGAAAAGTAAGCTAAAGTTTGTTGCGTTTCTTATAATATTTGCCTTTAGGCCGTAAAACCCAAGGATTTATCCTTGGGATATAAGACCCGCTTTAGCAGTTTTGTTTGTACTTTTCAGCCTATGCATCTTTGAAAAGTACCCGATCGAGATCAGCAACATAGGACTTTTG
>JAUUWG010000240.1 GCA_030589165.1 Desulfobacterales bacterium | reverse complement strand
AACCAAAGCCTGGTCCTTTGGGTCAGGTTTTTTACCTCTCGCTTAAATGGGACTCGGTGTCATTTGCAAAGGTCTCAAAGAACCTGTTACGAGTAACAGTTGATATATTAATACAACAATTTATCAAGGTGCTATTATGATAAAATTTTTCACAAACAGGGAAGTATCAAGCAGGCTGAATATAAATCTTTCCAAATGGAAACGTTGGTCGCGGGAATTTCTTCCGCCTGACCCTCTGGGCGGAATGCAATCCGGCTTTGCAAGACAATACAGTCCCGATGGTGCGTTTACGGTTTATTTTGGAGGACATCTGGTGGCTGACCTGAAGTTTACGATTCCGGAAGCAAAGCAAATCATAAAAGATTTGCATTCATGGTTTGCCGAAAAAGGGTTTTATTTTGATGCCAGGAGCAATGGAACGGTAAACGAAGGTGTGGACCAACTCATCAAAAAATATGTCATATTTATTGAGCGTGAAAAAGATCCGGATAACACTATCAGCTTTATATATACGATTAGAGGAATAATTTCCAATGAACCGGTCACTTATAAAAGCTTTGAAATTATGAAAGAACTTTATGTTGAAACATCAATCGGTTTACAACCGGAAAAGGTTTCAACAATTGATATGAATATAGTTAAAACGCTGAATATAACCGATATCCTAAATAATTTTGTTGTGCGTTTGAACTTAGGTCGAACTCATTATCAGGAACTTTCTTCAAGCAATTCCAGTATTTCATGAAGAGGCATCGGAGAAAAGTTCCCTATGCCGGCAGGTAATACAACGCCCTGATTTCTAAGCCAGTTTACACGCGTTGCAACAGAGGCACCGCACAGAATGTTCATGGCAACGCTAACGGTTTTGCGGTTTTCAGGTTTTTCAAGAAATGACCCTTTAACCCATTGATTGAAGGCTCCGATTGCCGGGCCGCACCATATCTGGTAATCGATTTTTCTTAAAGGGTCACCTGAATTGGCCCAGTTTGAGGATTGGCCGAGATAGGATCGGAAAACCAGGGACATCTTGTGCCTGGGATCTTTCCGGGCCCGTTCGATCTGTTTGGGGTCATGGATTGCAAAATAATTCTTTGTCTGTTCCCATTCATCCTGGAAACTTTGCTTGAAAAAGTCACGTTCCAACACAACCCTTTGTTTTTCCGGAATATTTTCAAAACGGTCATAGTTACAATACAGATCATATAGTTTTGCGGCACGAAGTGGAAACATGGTCCCGCGTTTTAATACCTGGACTTTAACCCCCATTTCGAACATATCGGCAGCAGGCGCCATGGTCACATCAGCCTGGCCGGCTTCAGCCAGCATTTGACGGACAATCTTGGATGTACCTGCCTCCACACAGGACTGGTTGATGGAACCGGTAAGGATATAGGCAGCGCCCATGGCAAATGCAGCGGCGGCTGAATCCGGTGTAGCGATGCCTCCGCCAAGCCCTACACAGGGGGGTCTGTTGTAGCGGTATTTTTCAGATAATTCGTCACGCAGGGCAATCAGGGTAGGTAATAGGGTAATTGCCGGCCGGTTATCCGTGTGTCCTCCGGAATCTGCTTCCGCAGTCAGGTCCTCGGCCATGGGTATGGATTTTGCGAGGTCAGCTTCTTCTATGGTTACCATTTTTCTTTCCACCAGTTGTGCCAGAAGCTTTTCCGGCGGCGGTGAAAAATATTTTCCGGCAACTTCAACCCTGGAAACTTTAGCGATAACCTTATTGGGGCAAACAATGTTAC
>JAUUWG010000206.1 GCA_030589165.1 Desulfobacterales bacterium | reverse complement strand
ACGGTGGTACCAACTCCCTTTTATGATCCTGAAGGAAAAAGATTACGAATGTGAGAACGGGCAGTATTACTAGCGAAGCCAAGGCCTCAAACCGACGAGTTTGTGTGCGTTTATCAAATTTTTTGCTTGAGGCGTAGAGATGCTGGTTGCTGGATGCTCGATGCTGGATAAAGACTTTCCCATTTACAGCAACTGGAAATATTATCAATTTGTTGTACGGTCCTTTTCGAAAGATTAAAAAAGTGATAAAATTCTTTATTTCACCCAGTATCCAGAAACCCGCATCCAGTATCTTTAGATTATTTGCACCACAATATATTGAAACTCGGCTCAAAATTTAAGATATTGGCCTATATAGACGGCTAGAGGTGAAAGTAATGAAAAACATTATCAGACGATCCCCTGTATCATTTGACAGCAGGCCGGCGAAAACTGAAATGCGGGACAACTGGACCGTAGTACTGGAATATGAGGCTGAAGAAACAGGGCCATATTTGATCGATTTAAGCCACAGAGCCAGATGGGATTTTCAGGACGTGGATATTTCGAAAATTCAGACCTGGGGTATGAATGTACCGGAGTCCCCTGGCCAATGCTTATTTAAAAATGGAATTCTCTTAAATCGCATGAACCTGAGCCAGGTATCGATATGGCATCTATCAGGAGCAAAACTGGGTGTCCCCGATAATCCCGCTTTTACTGACGTAACCGATACGACTGTGTTCTTGGCTTTGTTCGGTAAAGAAATTTTTTCAATAACGGAAAAATTAACTTCTCTCGATTTTCTTGATCCTTCAAAGGAAACACCGTTTTTACTGCAAGGCCCTTTTTCGCATGTACCCTGCCAAATTGTAGCCCTGGAAAAAACGGCGGAGAGATCCGGTATTCTCATTACCTGTTCCAGGGGATATGCCAGGGATATGATTGCGTCGATTCTTAAAGCAGGGAAGGAATTTGGACTGCGTCCTGCCGGTGAGAACGCTTTTACCAACTGGTTCAATGAGTTGTGGGGTTAATGAAACAAAAGATCTGGGGAAACATGACTTTAGCAGAAAAATTGAACAGTGACAATCGTCAATCGAAAATCGTCTATTATTCTAAGTGGCTTCAAATGTGTTAGAAGCTTTTTTTACAACAAAAAACACATAAATACAAAAATATAAAATATTAAATAAAATGAGGAGGTTTTACCATGAACAAAAAGTACGATGCCATTATTATCGGAGCGGGTATTATCGGTAGTCCCATCGCTTATGAGCTTTGCAAGATGGGCTATAAGACCTTGAACATCGATAAATTGTCCGATGCCGGTTCGGGTTCCACCGCCGCATCCTGCGCCATCGTCCGAGCCCACTATTCGACTGAGGATGGTGTGGCCATGGCCTACGAGGGTTTCAAATACTGGCTGGACTGGGAGAATTATCTTGGTCACGTAAAAGATGAGAAAGGCCTGGCCCGATTTATGAATACCGGTTCCATTCTTCTTAAATCCCAGGGTCACGACTGGCGCAAAGTCAAAAAGCACTACGACACTGTTGGCGTTGCCTATGAAGAATGGGACAATACGAAAATCAATGAAATGGTACCGGTATATGATTTACACGAGTTCTGGCCTGTAACGCGCCCCGAGGATTCCCAGTTTTTTGACGAGCCGACTAAAATGCTCGAAGGTGTGCTGTTTTGTCCGGAAGGCGGTTATGTGAATGATCCGGAATTATCCACTCATAACATTATGCGGGCTACCGAAGCCAAAGGCGGTGAGTTCTTGTTTAATGCCGAAGTCGTCGATGTTCGCAGCAAAGACAATCAGGTATTGGGTGTAACGCTTAAGGACGGGACTCAAATCGATGCACCGGTGGTCGTCAATGCGGCAGGCCCTCATTCCTATAAGATCAATCAAATGGCCGAAGGAGTTTATGAAGGATGCAACATCAAGACCAAGGCGCTGCGGCACGAGGTCATGCACTGCCCGTCACCCGAAGGATACGATTATCTAAATGACGGTTACCATACCTCTGACGGCGACATTGCCTGCTATTATCGACCGGAGGTTGGTAACATGTTTCTCATCGGCAGCGAGGATCCGGAATGTGATCCTCAAGTATGGGTGGATCCGGACGAATTTTATGCCGGAAAGGGCGGTTCGGGCAGGGACAATCAACTCACCGAAGCCCAATGGAAAGCCCAAACCTACCGGTGTGCCAAGCGGGTGCCGAGCATGCAGATCCCGAACCAGCCTCGAGGGGTGTGCGATCTTTATGACTGTTCCGATGATTGGATTCCGATCTACGATAAATCAGATATGAAGGGCTTTTACATGGCCATCGGAACCAGCGGGAACCAGTACAAAAACGCCCCGGTGGTCGGTGCCATTATGGCGGAATTAATTGCCGCCTGCGAGAAGGGGCTTGATCATGACAAAGATCCTTTTCAATTCACTCTACGCCATATTGGGCGCACCATCAACGTGGGTTT
>JAUUWG010000170.1 GCA_030589165.1 Desulfobacterales bacterium | reverse complement strand
GGCTGCTATGCGTTTGCCTTTTAGGGGCTTTTCCTTTGCAAACCTTTTCTTGATATTGTTTAGGACTGGCATGCTCTGATTGGCCCATTCGACCCGCAGCATACCTTCCCTGGCCAGTTTTACATCTTTAATATCATATTCCATGGATTATTAATCTCCTTTTTTTAGGGTTCAAGGTTCAGGGTTGAAAAACCAGATGTCCGGTTTTAAATTTCAATTTTCAATCAACAATCATCCGTCATCAATCGACAATCGTCAATCCCTAAACCCCTGCCTTTTCCCGAATAACATCAACCATATTGGTTTTTACCCACGAGAATTCAGGTTCATTCCGTCCAAAGTGCCCATAGGCTGAAGTTTTACTGTAGATTGGTCGCAGCAGGTCCAGATATTCAATAATTGCTGCAGGTCTTAAATCAAAAATTTCATTGATAATTTCTTTTACCCGATATTTGGGAATTACACCGGTTCCCATAAGATCTACCATCACGGAAACAGGTTTTGCCACACCGATGGCATAGGCAATTTGCAATTCGCATTTTTTTGCAATGCCTGCGGCAACAACATTTTTTGCTATATGTCTAGCCATATATGAAGCACTGCGGTCTACCTTGGAAGGATCTTTTCCTGAAAAACATCCGCCGCCGTGACTCCCCTGGCCTCCGTAAGTATCAACAATGATCTTTCGCCCCGTAACCCCGCAGTCTCCCATGGGGCCGCCAATCACAAACTTGCCTGTGGCATTTATAAAATATCGGGTGTCACCGTCCGTTAGCTCCTTGGGGATCACCTTTTTTATGACCTCTTCTACGATCGCTTCTCTCAACTCATCGTAAGCAATATGCGGTTTATGCTGGGCGGCAATAACAACGGTATCAATCCGTACCGGGTTGCCGTTTTCATATTCGATGGTCACCTGAGTTTTGCCGTCAGGCCTTAAGAAATCAAGGGATCCGTTTTTTCGAACCGTGGCAAGACGCTGGCATAATTTATGGGCATACATAATCGGCATGGGCATTAATTCAGGCGTCTCATCGGTGGCAAACCCAAACATAAGTCCCTGATCTCCGGCGCCCTGGTCTTTGAAAAGTCCTTCACCGACGTTCACCCCCTGAGCAATATCAGGAGATTGGTGATCAATACTTGTAATGACCGAGCAGGTCTGCCAGTCAAACCCCATCTGGGATGAATGGTATCCGATTTCACGAATTGTATTTCTAATAATCTCAGGCATATCCACATAACAACTGGTTGTAATTTCACCGGCAATAAAAGCAAGGCCGGTGGTTACAAGAGTCTCACAGGCAACCCTGCAGGCTTTATCCTTTTCAAGAATTGCGTCGAGAATGGAATCCGATATCGCATCTGCAACCTTGTCCGGATGACCTTCGGTCACAGATTCGGATGTAAAAAAGAATTGTTCATTACTCATAAAGCATCTCCTTGGGCTTCTTTAGTTTTAAATTCTGTTCGCTATTGATTCAGTATCATATTGTCAATCAGGCGGGCTTTTCCGACTTTGACAGCCAGAGCCATCACTACTGGCCTGTCAATGGCTTTGATATCGACAAGTGTTTCCGTGTCGCAGATGGAAATATAATCTATATCGGTTTCAGGATATGACTGTATCAGCTCTGTTGCCGCGTCAATAATAGTCGCCGCATCTCGTATCCCGCTCTTGATAAGCTCCTTTGCCTTCTGCAATGATTTGTACAGGGAAAGGGCGCTAATCCGCTGTTCGGCAGTAAGATAATTATTGCGGGAACTCATGGCAAGCCCGTCCGGCTCCCTTAACGTGGGAGCACCGATTATTTCTATGCCGAAATCGAGATCACGAACCATTTGACGAATGACAATAAGCTGCTGGTAGTCCTTCAGGCCGAAAACGGCAACATGCGGTTTGACAGTGTTGAACAGCTTGGTAACAACGGTTGCAACACCTCTGAAGTGTATGGGTCTGGAGGCGCCGCAAAGGTAATTCGGCAGTTTTTCCAGCGTAACATAGGTCTGAAATTTTTTGCCGTAAATTTCTTTTGCATCAGGGGTAAATACCGCATTCACCCCTTGTTTTTGTAACAGTTCCAAATCCCTTTCAAGATTCTTGGGATAAGACTCCAAATCTTCATCTGGGCCAAACTGTGTGGGGTTGACAAAAATGCTCACGACCATGTCATCCCCATGCCTGTGGCCTTCTTTAATCAAAGACAGATGACCTTCATGGAGAAATCCCATGGTAGGGACCAAAACAATGGTTTTATACTGACGACGCATTCGATCGGAACGCGCCTGCATCATTTTGGTTGTCGTAATAATTTCGATGGCATAACCTCAAGAGTCTATTTAGTGCCTGAACGAAAACTGTCTTTTCCGCCAATATCTGCGTCAGACTCAAATTTTAATCCTCGAAATACTACCAGTATTACTGTGGTTAAAATTTTCGTCTTCCTTGATCTTAACGAAAAATCCTGGTTTTCGCTCGGGCACTATTTAAGTGAGAAAAATTATAACAGTAATCAGTAATAATAAAATGTCAATCCAATGGTTCACTTAAAAAACAACTTAAAATTGACCATTTATGGACTTTTTGCGAATTCATCAATCTTTGGTGGTGGAAATTATTTAGGCCTGAACAACTGCTTCCATTCTTCTCTTCCTTTTTTGAAAATCACCTCATTCTTGCCGATATGGGTTACCAAAACCCTTTCGACAGATCCTCCTTCCCGAAGCACCCGACCGTTTATAACGGCAATGCGGCTTTTAGGGTCGCTGGACCAGGCAATGGCCTGCAGTTGAAGCTTCGACTCACCGGCCTGTTTAACGGGTATAGATAATATTCGTCTGTTTTTTGAATTTTGCCCGGATTTTTCGGCTCTGTATTTGGTATTGTTATCTTTTTGAATCAAATCCTGCCCGGCAATCTTTTTTTTATTACGGCTCAAAGATTTTGAAACTTTAATTTCCGCTTTTTTAACCGATGCTGGTTCCTTTTCCCGGGGCTTTATGACAGAGAGGGATTTCTTGTTTGCCACTTGCTTAACCGCTGTAATTTTTTCGTCACCCCTTTTAACGGGCTTTTTTTTCTGAGACAAATCCCGGTCGGCCGTCTTTTTCCCGATACGGTTTAACGGTTTTGTATGCTCGGTTTCTGTTTTTGTTGCCGGTGACGGTATATGTTCCCAGGGTTTTCGGCCCAGGACCAGGCCTCCCCCTGCGGCCAGAATTATGGCGGCAAAAATGACGAAAAACTGTTTTTTTAAGCGCAGTTTATCCGTTATGCGCTTATGGATAATTTTTTGCGTATTTATTTCTTTCTGCCGGAATTGAATTTCGCTTTTTTCCGGCAGCTCGCTTTCAATCTTTTTTAAGGCCTTTAATATGGAACTCACT
>JAUUWG010000126.1 GCA_030589165.1 Desulfobacterales bacterium | reverse complement strand
ATTACCCCGGATTCCTCTAAAACCGATTCTTTATCCCGAGAAGAAGAATTGAAACAACTCAAGGATCAGGCAAACGACTTGTTTAGACAGATGCAAGGCCTTCAAGCCAGGATCAAAGATCTGGAGAAAAAATAGGTGCGCGAAAAATCATGGAGAAAAAATATCGATACTTATTTGGTCCCGTACCATCGCGGCGGTTCGGACGGTCACTGGGCGTCGATCTGACCCCTTACAAGACATGCTCTATGGATTGCATTTTTTGCCAGTTAGGAAGAACCACTGAAAAGACAGTCGCCAGGAAAGAATATGTTCCAACAGACATTGTGTTATCCGAACTGGAAGAGTGGTTAAATAAAGATGGCGAGGCGGACTACATCACCCTTTCCGGTTCCGGAGAACCAACGCTTCATTCCCGCTTCGGAGAAGTGCTCGAGTTCATCCGTGCAAACAGCAAGATTCCTGCGGTGCTTCTATCCAACGGCACAATGCTAAACCTGCCGGAAGTGCGTGCTGCTGCTGCTTGTGCAAACGTAGTGAAAGTTTCTCTGAGTGCCTGGGACCAGCTTTCTTATGGATGGGTAAACCGTCCACATCCACAATTGCGGTTTGATCATTTAATTAAGGGACAAAAGGACTTTCGTGCACAATTTAAGGGTCAGCTATGGATGGAAATTTTTTTAATAGCAGGGATAAACTCAATCCCTGCCAATGTTCGGAAAATCGCCGATCTTGCAAAAGAAATAGGCCCGGATCGGATTCAGCTCAACACGGCGGTACGTCCACCGTCCGAGGATTATGCAACGCCCCTTTCCGAAAAACGCATGGAAGCCCTGACCGATTTGTTTCATCCGACCGCAGAAATTATTGCGGAGTTCAAGGCCAAGCGTGGAAACCATGTACGGGCGAACCAGGAAATGATTTTTTCAATGTTACAGCGGCGGCCGTGTACCGCGGATCAAATTGTGGATGTTTTCGATATGCATCTCAATGAGGTATCCAAATATCTCGGAAAACTAATCCGAACCGGACAAATCCGCTCTGAACTCAAAAAAAGGGCTGTCTATTATTCGGTGGTTTGCAGGGATGAGAAAGATAATTCCTGCACAAGAGCATGAATGAAATTTTTATTTTAATTTTACATTGAAATCCTGGTCTTCCTGGGCAGGATTCTTTACTATTTTTGAATACTGTATTGTATGTAACAAATAAAAGGGGGTAATGACTGATAATGTCAAAGAAAAAGCAAACCGCTGACCCCAAAATGCGGAAAGATCAGATGGAAATTCAAAAAAAGGAAATTAAAGAACGGTTACACCATATTAAGAATAAAATCCTGGTTATGAGCGGAAAAGGTGGCGTGGGTAAAAGTAGTGTCGCAGCTTACCTGTCCGTAGCACTTTCCAAGAAAGGTTTCACCGTAGGTCTTATGGACGTGGATCTTCATGGGCCCAGTATACCGCGCATACTGGGGCTGAAAGGAACTATCGGGCCCGGCCACCAGAAGGGGAAAGCCCGTCCGGTCAAATATCTTCCGAATATGGAGGTCATTTCAATTGAAGTCCTTATGGGAGACAAAGATGCAGCGACCATATGGAGGGGTCCCCTGAAAGGCGGCGTTATCAGACAATTTATTGCTGATATTGAGTGGATGGATCTTGATTATATGATTATTGATTCTCCCCCGGGTACGGGTGATGAACCATTGACCGTGGCCCAGACCATTTCGGATGCAAAGGCCTTGATTGTTACCACCCCCCAAGAAATCTCGCTGGCGGATGTCAGAAAATCCATTAACTTCTGCCGTCAGGTAAAGATGGAAATTCTGGGCCTGGTGGAAAACATGAGCGGCCTGACGTGCCCGTATTGCGGAAAAATGATAGATATTTTCAAAACACAAGGTGGAATGCTGACCGCAAAAAAAGAAAACTTAAGGCTTTTAGGAACCCTGCCCATGGAACCGGAGATTGTAAAGATGGGTGATGCGGGAGATTTGAGCCTTCTTGATAACCAGGAACTCTCAATCATACAGGAGTTCAATAAGATCGTTGATGAAATTGTGAAAATAACAAAAACCCCGACAGACTCTCTTCCTGAATCACAAATGAAAAATGAATTGCCAGACATAAAAAAAGATTCGGCAGGTACAAAAGTACTTGTTGTTCCCGTGTCCGGGGGAAAACTCTCGGCTCATTTTGGACATTGTGAACATTTCGCATTCGTAGAAACTCAAAACGGAAAAATAAAAGAAACCAAGATGCGTATTCCCCCTACCCATGAGCCCGGAGTGCTGCCTCGGTGGCTCAATGAGAAGGGGGCTGATGTCGCTATTGTCGGCGGAATGGGAGAACGGGCGCAGCAACTTCTGAGGGAAAATGGGATTGAGGTAATTACCGGTGCTCCGATGGATTCTCCGGAATCTCTGGCAAACCAGTACCTTTCGAATACACTGGTGTTGGGTGAGAACGTTTGTGACCATTAAAACAGAAATAAAACGTCACAGCGAATTAACACAGTAAGCTGATGGAATAGATGCATTGAGATCAGGGGATAACACAATGCATCACCTTATATGGAAACATTAGTTACGCAATATCGCAAGCCAAAGAGGAAGAACTGATGAGTAAGGACTTTGATAATTTTGTTAATGGTTTACAGGACCAGATTTTTGAGGAGACAAGAGAAGCTTACGGCGATGTCGCGTTTCAAAGGTGGCTCAAGCCTTTGTACATGGGTGTCATGGATAATCCCGATGGATATGGGCGCATCACAGGTTCATGCGGCGATACCATACAGATTTTTTTAAAATTCGAAAATGAGAAAGTCAAAAAAGCATTATTTCAAACCGATGGTTGCGGATCAAGTGCGGTGTGTGGATCATTTGCGGCCGAGCTGGCACTTGGAAAGAGCCCTGATGAGATTGTGGATATTACCGGAGAGTCTATTCTAAATAAATTAGAAAGTTTTCCTGAAGAAGACAAACATTGTGCCTTTTTATCTGCCGAGGCCCTTCAGGATGCGGTTAATGACTATATGATCAAGCAATCAAGAAAAAACAGGTAAAATAATTTTGATACGAAAATATCTTACTAGAGAATCGAGTTAAGTTGATTGTGCTTCTGATTTCAATCTCGATACTTATTAATGACAAGGAAAAAGTAATGATTATCAGTATTGCAAGTGGAAAAGGGGGAACAGGAAAGACGACTGTGGCCACTAACCTGGCCGTTTCTCTTGGATCCGATGTTCAGGTACTGGACTGTGATGTCGAAGAACCTAACGCTCATCTCTTTATTCGGCCTACCATTGAAGAGGTCAAAACGATCAACACCCCTGTTCCCGAAGTGGATATGGAGAAATGCAACCTATGTGGAAAATGCGGGGAAATATGCCAGTTCAAGGCCATTGTTGTCATTGGTGATACCGTATTGCCATTCCATGAACTCTGTCACAGTTGCGGCGGGTGCATAGAGGTTTGCCCTGAAAAGGCCATCACGGAAACAGGCCGGGAATTAGGCATAATCGAGAAGGGACATAGAAACGGGCTGGAGTTTATACATGGGAGATTGAGGGTTGGCGAGGCCATGTCACCCCCTCTGATCAAAAAAGTGCGGGAATATACCCGGCCTGACAGGTTGACCATTATCGATGCCCCTCCTGGAACCTCATGTCCTGTGATCGCTTCCATGAAGAGCGCTGATTTTGTCTTGTTAGTCACGGAACCTACGCCGTTCGGCCTGTATGATCTCAAGCTCGCTGTCGGTGCCGTCAAGATCCTTGGAATCCCGTGCGGTCTGGTCATCAACCGCTCAGACATGGGGGATGATCATGTAAGGGTCTATGCCGAACAGGAAGATCTGTCCATTTTGATGGAAATTCCTTTTGATCGACGGATTGCCGAGGCCTATTCAAGGGGAGAGATGATCGTAGAGGTGATGCCCGAATGGAAAGAAAAATTTGTGGAATTATATAATCATATTGAGAAAATCGCAGGGTGAAAAGGAGCAATATTAATGAAAGAGATTGTCATCATAAGCGGTAAGGGCGGGACAGGAAAGACCAGTATTATTGCGGCATTTGCCTCACTGGCCAAAAACAAGGTTCTTTGTGATGCGGACGTGGATGCGGCTGACCTTCACCTTATCATGGACCCTGAGATCAAAGAACGTCATGATTTTGAATCCGGGCACACGGCAATTATTAATCAGGATAAATGCACAGAGTGCGGCCTGTGCCGGGATTTGTGCAGGTGGGATGCCATTAGCGACGATTTTGTGGTGGACTCCATAGAATGTGAGGGCTATGGTGTCTGCTATTATTTTTGTCCTGAGCAAGCCATCGACTTTCCCCTGAATACCTGCGGCGAGTGGTATCTTTCCGAGACCCGTTTCGGTCCCATGGCCCATGCCCGCCTTGGCATTGCGGAAGAAAATTCCGGCAAACTGGTGGTCCTTATCCGCCAGGAGGGCAAAAAGCTTGCCGAGGAAAAACATATCGAGTTACTACTTACAGATGGCCCTCCCGGGATAGGT
>JAUUWG010000148.1 GCA_030589165.1 Desulfobacterales bacterium | reverse complement strand
CTGCGAAAGCAGTGGCTGTCAGAGAGGCCAGATTGCGAACGTATTGATAGTTGATAACGACCCGCAGTTCGCTCGATTTATGCTTGAGATTTTGGCTCGCAAAGGAATTTGCGCAAATCTTGCTAATGATGAAAAAGCAGCTATTGACTTTATGGACAAAGGTAATTATGACCTTGTGTTCACCAGCGACAAAATAAGCCCGCGGGGCGGCTTCAAGCTGCTTGCCAAAATCAGGGCAAATTCACCGGAGTTGCCGGTGGTTATGATAGCGAAAACTGAAGGGCCAGGAACACAAAACCAACAACGAACTATCGAAACAGCCGTCAACGCCATACGCGCAGGATGTTGCGATTTTCTGACCAAGCCACTCGACCGTGAAAAAATAGAGAACCTGTTAGATACCTTCCTGCCCAACCACAGCGTCTCAACACAGGCCTGTGCCGACGAAGATAACGGAAGTCTTTACACAATTGTCGGCAGAAGCCCGAAGCTCACTCAGACCATTAACCTTGCTGAAAGAATAGCTCCAACCTCAACACCGGTTTTAATCACCGGAGAAAGTGGAACAGGAAAAGAACTGATTTCTTATTTAGTGCATCACAAAAGCAAAAGAGCACAGGGACCGTACATCAGGGTCAACTGTGCCGCACTCAGTGACACCCTTCTTGAAAGTGAGCTTTTCGGCCACGTCAAAGGGGCATTCACCGGAGCGACCGCTTCCCGAGCCGGTTTTTTCCAGATTGCCGACGGAGGGACACTCTTTCTAGATGAAATCGGGGATGCCAGCCTGAATATGCAAGGGAAACTGCTGAGGGCCATTCAAAACAAAGAAATTTTTATGGTAGGGTCCAGCCGTGTTCAAAAAGTCGACACACGAATCATAACGGCAACCAATACGGATCTGAGCCGTCTTGTCAAAAAGGGCCTCTTCCGGGAGGACCTTTATTTTCGACTGAACATTGTTGAAATTCCTTTGCCGCCTTTGCATGAACGCGGTGAGGATATCCTGCTACTGGTTCAGTTTTTTAGGGAAAAACTTTCCAAGGATATGAATCGCCCGGCGCCCCAATTATCAGACAAGGTCCTTCAGATTTTTAAAAATTATCGGTGGCAGGGCAATGTCCGGGAGCTTGAAAACCTGATCCAGCGTCTGATGGTGCTGGCTGACGATGATTTTATCGATGTAGCGGACCTGCCTGAACAAATGCGATTCAACATCAACTGGCGCAGAGGTTTCAACCGGCCCTTAGCAGACATTGAGGCGGAACATATTGCGAATGTGCTAAACAGTGTTAAGGGGAACAAGACTCGAGCCGCCCAGATTCTGGGGATTAACCGCAAAACCCTCGGGGTAAAAATGAGGCGGGCAAACCTACCAGCCGAAATCGGGTAGTTTTTACCCGCCGAGGCATTTCTCCCCGGTTATTTCTCCCTCACAACCACTTTTTCCACACGCTGACCACACTAGCATCCTTTCCTCTAATTTGAGGTATCTATCTGATATTTCAACTCATTCAATCTAGGATGTCAAACCGACCGATATCGCCCAATCCCCTTCTTCATTCTGGCATATAGATTGCTCTATCTTAAATGTAACAACAATTCATTCTTTTTTTTAACAAAAGCAACGAAAAACCAAAAATAAAGAAGGATATGTATGCAAGCTCAACCTCAAGATACAAGCATTTGTCAAACCTGTATTTATGCATCCGAATGCGTTCACTATCAGAATAGCCAGATCGAGTGCAAACCGATCTGGTTTTGTGAAAATTTTGAGAATAGGACCTCGCTACAGGTGGCTGAAAACAAGAAGACCTATTCCGAGGAGCGATCGTCTCAATCTTCAAAACCCAGCATCGAAGTGATTCCCGGAAGGATGAAAGGGTTGTGTCTTAACTGTGAAAACCGAGCTTCATGTCTATTTCCAACATCTGAAGGAGGCGTTTGGTATTGTGAAGCATACTGTTAATAAGTGTTTGCCAGTCCGATAGAACTTTCCGGATTGGATTTATGCCCTGCTCCATTAACCTATAGACGGAACTCGGCAGCTGGTATCCTCCAGGGTTCTGCCGATTTTCCGCTAAACAAGGAATGTGAGTTACAGGCAATTAAAAGGAGAATAGAAAAATGTCTAAACCAACTTTATACAGGAAAGAAGAATCGAGCTCATACGTACAAGAAATATCACAAATGATAAAAAGAAAATATCCCTGGGAAAGAGAATATATTCAAGCGGTCGATGAGCTTCTTTTTTCATTGAGCCCGCTGTTTGATCAGGAACCCTTCTATCAAGATGAACGTATTCTGGAAAGGATAGTCGAACCCGAGCGGATCGTCATCTTCCGGGTGCCTTGGCGGGATGATATCGGTACCATTCAGGTTAACACAGGGTATCGGATCGGATTTAACAGCGCTCTCGGACCTTACAAAGGCGGGTTGCGGTTCCACGCCTCGGTGACCCTGAGCATACTGAAATTTCTGGGTTTTGAGCAGGTGTTCAAAAACGCCTTAACCGGTCTGTCCCTGGGTGGCGGAAAAGGTGCAGCGATTTCAATCCCCGTGGCAAATCCAATATCGAAATCGAAAATTTCTGTCAGAGCTTTATGATTGGCCTATACAACCATATTGGTCCCAATACCGATGTGCCCGCCGGCGATATCGGTGTAGGTGCCAGGGAAATCGGTTATTTATTTGGTCATTATAAACGCCTTAAAAATGTGTTTGAAGGCGTGCTGACCGGAAAAGGAATCGACTGGGGCGGTTCCGCTGTCCGACCAGAGGCCACTGGATACGGTGCTGCCTATTTTGCCGAAGAAATGTTGAAAACTCACGGTGAACACATCGACGGTAAAATAGTGGCAGTTTCAGGTTTTGGAAATGTCGCTTGGGGCGTAGCCAAAAAGACTACGGAAATGGGAGCCAAAGTAATCACTCTTTCTGGTCCGGACGGGTTTATTTATGACAAGGACGGTGTCCAAGGGGAAAAAATCGATTACATGTTGACTATGCGCTCCAGCGGCCGCGACCGGGTTCAAGATTATTCCGATAAGTTTAAGGTTGATTTTTATCCGGAAAAACGTCCCTGGGGCATCAAATGTGACATCGCCTTCCCCTGTGCTTGTGAAAATGAGATGAATATAGAAGATGCTAAGGCACTTGTCCGCAACGGGTGCATGTGCGTCACCGAGTGCGCCAATATGCCCTTAACCCCGGATGCCACCGAGCTTTTACTTAAAAACAACATTTTCTATTCTCCCGGAAAAGCGTCCAATGCTGGTGGCGTTGCTTGTTCGGGATTTGAAATGGCGCAAAATAGCACCAAAATAAAGTGGACAAAGGAAGAGGTCGATCAAAGATTGCGACAAGTGATGATCGACATTCACCAGAACTGCTTGCAAGCGGCTGAAAGGTATGGTGATCCTGGCAATTATTGCAGCGGAGCAAATATTGCGGGATTTATAAAAGTGGCAAACGCCATGCTCGACCAAGGCAACACGTAAGCTGTCTGGAATGTGACACAGATGACTCGGTCTAGAATAATTTATATCAACGAATTTGACCTGGAACGTTTGGAAAAGGATGTTTATCAAGCGTACTTTTTATGAATACCAAAAGAACTGAATATAGGTATGGAGGGAGAAGACTATGGTACAAAAGGAAAAAGATACTCACTTGGAAACGGTTCACTCTATAGGGCTTTGTGCAACGTGCAACCATTTTCCAGATTGTGCTTATCTAAGAAATTCTGAGAAACCGGTATTGTTCTGTGAAGACTTTGATTGCTCTTTGCCATCTTCACGGACAAGTATTGTGCAACCTAATTT
>JAUUWG010000072.1 GCA_030589165.1 Desulfobacterales bacterium | reverse complement strand
GCAGCGGTTGGATTTGAGAACACCGTCGGGTGATGTAAAGAAAACGTTTTTCCTGGCGGCAATGTAATCATCCATACCGGGTTCGCTTCCAAAAGAATATACGGACTTCACCATTCCGGATTCGATGGCGGGTATCAATGTGGGATGTGGATTGAGCGCCCAGTGTGAGCAGATCTTTCCTTTAAGACCGAGTTCCATGGCATAGGTCGGTAAAAGAAGTTCGATCGCTGACGTTGCGTAGCCGATACCATGGTTCAGGCATTGGACCCCATACTCGGCGTAAATACCTTTTATCACCATCATTGCCATGAGCACGTGTGAGTTCGTCAACTTGGCCGGATCGCGGGTGAAAAGGGGCTGAATTTGGTTGGGTTCACCCGTGGGAATCACGAAATCGATCTGGTCGCCGGGAATGTCGGTACGGGCTACCTTGTCCACAACCCTGGTGACTTGGGCAATGACAATTCCTTTGCCATAGTGCGTTGCTTCGCACAGAATCGGCGTTTCTTCCGAATTGGCCCCGGTGTATAGGTTGCCCTCGGCATCCGCCTCCTCTGCGCAAACCAACGCAACATTCGGTGTCAAATCGGTGAAATAGCGGCTGTACAGCTCGGAGTAAGTGTGGATCGAGCCGATGGTGACGCTGCCCGTCTGGACCAGCTTTGCCAGCGCAACAGCCTGTTGTCCTGAGAAGGCAAAATCGAGTTTGGTGGCAATTCCCTTTCTGAATAGGTCCAGGTGCTCATTCAACGTTACCGACGACATCATGATGTGAAGGTCATTAACGTCTGAAGGTGATAAATCAGCCAGGAGCTGTGAAAGGAAGGTCGCCTGTTTCTGGTTATTTCCCTCCAAAACGATCCGATCACCTGATCGGATGGTCGATAAGAGCAGTTTCTTTGCATCACGCGACTCAATAACCTTGCCGGCGTTGTAATTATCGCGAATTGAATTCATCATTTTTCATTCATCGTTTATTAACACGCAACGGATTGCTCGTGTCACGTTTCCTATTGCCGTCCGGTTCCACGGACTGGACCGGCAGTCCCATTTCCCGAACAGGCCCGCGTTTTATTCCTCTAACGTCGCTTTTTCGTACGGTATTCGTCTGAAAGGCTCAAATGGGCTTTTCGCCTCTTTCAAAATCTCTTTATATATTGCGATATTCCGGTCCTCCAAATGATCGAATATCATCGGCGATTTCGTCCCGTAAACTGTGGTTTTATTTATTAAGTGGTGGGGCACTTAATGGTGGCTTACGGTGATGTGTTGCCTGCTCAAAACTATAGGCGATTTCGATAAGCGTTGCCTCACTGAAAGGTCGACCTAGAATTTCCATACCTATGGGTACACCTATAGGTGCCGTTTCTGAAGGTGTTGAAAAGCCAGCTTGAACGCAGATTGATGGAAATCCCGTTACGGAACCTAAAACTCCATTCCGCTCATTTTGGCTTCCGCCAACTTTACATACCAACTGCTTTTGATGTGGATAAACCAGTGCATCTAACTGGTAAGCAGCAATCAGTTTCATAACCTGAGTTTGAAGCTTACTTCTTTCTACAAGTCGTTTATTGTACTCAGGTGTCCCTGTACTTAAAGCCATTGCTTTCTTCAAGTTTTCTTCGATACTTGGATGGTATTTACCTGATACCAGAACTTCTTCAAACGAATGGACGGGAGCATGATTTTGAAGAGCTCCCAAATAGACGTTCAAATGATCTTTAAGATCGTGCAGGTGAACACTGACTTCACTTACAAGATAGTCAGAATCAATCTTTTCGTTTAAAGATACGATCTCTGCGCCTTGGTCTTTCATTGCTTCAATGCTACTTTTTACAGCTTTATTCGTATCTTCATGGATGGCATCTGTACCAAAGAAGCTTTCCAGTACACCAATGCGTTTCCTTTTAAGTCCACTCTCTTTCAAAAACACTACATAAGATGCTGGTTTTCGACCGATCGACCATGCTGTTTCGTCATCTGCTTGATCATAACCCGCAATCACATCCAACACTCGCACAGCATCTTCAACCGTTCTGCAAATGGGTCCTGCTGTGTCCTGGGTAAAGGAATAAGGGATGATTCCATCACGACTTACGAGTCCAATGGTTGGACGAATACCAACAAGATTATTAGCAGATGAAGGAGAACGTACGGAGTTGATCGTATCAGTTCCGATACCGACCATGCCAAAGTTCACAGCTATGGAAGCTCCTGTTCCACCGCTGGAACCGCCAGGAGTACGGGTCTGATCGTAAGGATTCAAGGTTTGGCCTAAAATAGAACTGATGGTTTCGCCCCAGATCGCAAATTCATGAAGATTTACTTTGGCTAAGATTAAAGCTCCGGAGTCTCTAAACTTACGTGTGATAAAGGCATCACCCTCTGGAGTAAAGCCTTCCAAACTCGACGACCCTCCCGTTGTAGGCATATCATACGTATCGACATTGTCTTTGAGCAATACCGGAATACCATGTAAAGGACCTGATAGACCGCTCGCTATAAACTTCTGATCTAAGGCATCTGCTTCTTCTAAAGCATTCGGATTAATGTAAATAACAGAGTTCAGTTTTGGCTTTTGTTGATCATAAGCTTCAATCCGGGCTAAGTATTCTTCTACGAGCTTACGACACGTCAAGGTGCCATCTTTCATGCTCTGATGCACTTGGGCAATCGTTGCCTCTTCTATAACAAATGGTTTCATTCAATTCCCTTCTTTCGTAAACATTTCTATACTTTCTTATTATGGCCAGTCGTTATCATTTCCGGAAAAACGATCAAATCCGCATGGTACTCCAATACGGCTTAGTCGATCCACTCTAAGACCTTTCTCATATTTGTCTCGACGTCATTTGGCTTAATGACAATCTGCACACCTGCTGCAACAAATTCTTTCAGTGTATCCCCCTCATTTGAATCGGTTAATATTGATAACCGCCTTGATCGTCAAGCACGCTTTCAAATGTCTGATGAACCATCGTTCAGGGGGAAGGAGGATTCAAGAATGATCAGCTTTTTTTTCATCTCTATTTAATTGTCAAACCGCCGTCGACCAGCAAAACATGACCGGTTATCATATCGGCGTATTCGGTTGCGAGAAAGAGTACTGGATAAGCGACTTCTTCAGGGTTTGCCATGCGACCGAGAGGGATGCTGTCAAGAACGAACTTTTTAAATTCCGGATCATCAAACATTTTTTTCGTCATCTCTGTCTTGACAAACGTAGGGGCCACGGCGTTGACATTGATGTTGTATTTGGACCATTCCAGGGCCAAAACCCGGGTGAGTTGGTCCACACCTCCCTTACTGGAGCAATATGCCGCCCGAAAGGGGATGGCCACGCTTCCGGCCTGCGAGGAGATGTTAATGATTTTCCCTCGGCGATTCTTAATCATTTCCCGTCCGGCTGCCTGACAGATGAAGAACAGAAATTTGAGATTGATGTTGTGGACGGCATCCCAATTCTCTTCGGTTACATCTTCGGCGAGCTGAGTTCTGTTGATGCCTGCGCAGTTCACCAGAACGTCGATTCGCCCCATCTCTCGGACGCATGTGTCGACCAGTTTTTCAGCGGCACCGCTTTCCGTTAGATTCAAGGCTTTGTATCGGTGATCAACCCCTTGGTCATTAAGGCGTTCGGAAAGGCGCAGCAGTTTCTCCTCATTTGTGCCGTTGAGATAAAGCGCTGCTCCAGCGCTACCTAAAAGCGAGACGATCGCCTCGCCTATACCGCCGGTGGCACCTGTAACCAGAACGGTTCTGTTCTTCAGGGAAAGCTGTGTATTCATCATTTCGCGTACTTTTCCTTTCTTACCTTACAGGAAATTCCATGAGCCAGCATGTTTTCATAGTTACAGGCTCGCTCGCAGACATCTGCAATCTTAAGCGATGCCTCTTTGGTTGCATACTGGTAGGTGACGGTTTTTACAAACTTTCCAACCGACAGGCCGCCGGTGTACTTGGCCGCTTTCATGGTCGGCAGCACATGGTTGGTACCGATGGTCTTGTCGCCATACGCTACCGTGGTTTCCTCACCCAGGAATATGGAACCGTAATTCCGGCAGTGTTCCAGGTAATACCGCCAGTCATCCGTCTGGACCTCCAAATGCTCGGGCGCCCATTCATCGCTTAATGCGACGGCTGCTTCAGGGGAATCGACAATTATGACTTCTCCGAAATCTCGCCAGGATAGAGCGGCGACTTCTTTTGTCGGCAAATCGACGAGCTGGCGGTCCACCTCCTTAATCGTCTTTTCGGCAATCTTCCTGGAAAGCGAAATGAGCGCCTGCCGGCTGTTCGGATCGTGTTCCGCCTGACCCAGAATATCCGCCGCCAGGATAAACGGATCAGCGCTGTCGTCCGCAATAATCAGGATCTCCGTAGGTCCGGCTATAAGGTCGATGCCTACGGTACCGAAAAGTTGTCGCTTTGCCTCTGCAACGTATTTATTCCCGGCACCCACGATCATGTCTACCGGCTGAAGGCCTGCAATACCGTAAGCAAAAGCGGCGAGTGCATGTACCCCTCCCATGCAATAGATCTCATCGGCTCCTCCGGCTACCATGGAGTACAGCGTCGCCGGATAGAGTCCTTCCCCCTTGATCGGAGGCGAGCAGGCCACCACACGCGGCACGCCTGCAACTTTCGGCGTTATCACCGTCATGTGGGCCGACGCCAGAAGGGGATATCGCCCCCCTGGAATGTAGGATCCGCTGGACCCGACCGGGATGATCTTCTGCCCTAGGTGAACGCCGGGCAGTGTTTCCACCTCAAAGTCCTGCAACCGATTCATTTGTTCACGAGCGAAATTTCGGATCTGCGCCTGGCAGAAATCAATGTCTTCCACCATACTTGGCGGCAGATTTTTTTTTGGTTTTTGAATCTCTTCTTCGGACACACGAAATGATTCCGGTGACCAGCTGTCGAATTTTTCCGAGTAGTAGCGTACCGCGTCTTCGCCCTCGGCTTTAACTCTTGCGAGAATCTCAGAAACGGTATCCCGTACTTCGGAAATGTCTTCTTCAGGTTTTTCTATTGCTTTTTTCAGGTATTCAAACATGACAGGGGTAACTCCTTTTATGATACTGTTCGGCCCGCCTTCCTGAAAAGAAGGCGTTACTGAATTTTTGGTGTCGTTCTCAACCCGGCAGCCCATATACCATGGCTGCCGGATTGTTGGATTGTTTTATCAGCGCCGAATTAATAGGGGAAGAAATAAAGACCCAATGCAATAAACGGCGCAGACACGATCATGAGCACTATACAATACCCCATGATATCCCTTGCGCGCAACCCCGTAATTCCCAAAAGGGCGATGGCCCAGAAGGGCTGGAACATATTTGTCCACATATCGCCGCAGCCGTAAGCTATGATTGATTTGCCCACGGGGACACCGAGATCCAGGGAAATTTGACCGATAATGCCTCCGATGACACCCCATTCGCCGCCGCCCGATGGGATGAAAATATTGACGATGCCGCCGGTGATCCAGGTAATGATAGGAAACGAGGCGGCTGTTGCAAATCCCAGAAACCATGTCGTAATAATCACCGCCAGGCCGGAGTAGGAAATCATACCCATGATTCCGGCATAAAACGGGAACTGTAATATGATGCCGCTTGCCCCGGGTGTCGCCGTTGAAATGGCACGGACATACCGGATGGGGGTTCGATGCAATATGATTCCCGCAATTAAAAAGATGAAATTGAAAATGTTCAGGTTGAGGCTAACCCCTTTTGTTGCAAAATAGTAGATAATGTATATCACACCCGCCAGACCGACCAGGTATGAAATGACCCAGCTGCTCTCAAGCATATCCGCAAATCCCTTTTTCTTGATGGGAGATGGTTTTTCCTCCTTGTCCAGGTCCTTTGATTCCATGAGTTCTGGCGCGTATTTTTCGATGTCGAGACAAGCATCAATACCCCTGCATTCGTCCGGATCCTTTGGCGTCATCAGCCACATGGTGATGGGAATAACAATCAGGCAGAGCATGATGGCCATCAGAATGGCATAGGGCGTGAAAACGGACTCGGTGATGGGGATGATACCAAAAATCTTCTCAAAAACATGCCCCTTGGTTGCGGAGAGAAGTCCTGCGGAGGTGGA
Source organism: Desulfobacterales bacterium (assembly GCA_030589165.1). GTDB lineage: Bacteria > Desulfobacterota > Desulfobacteria > Desulfobacterales > JAFDHS01 > JAFDHS01. The sequence goes on along the minus strand of JAUUWG010000072.1, from coordinate 4,037 downwards.
AGGGCCGATATGCCATACCATCTGACCTGTATAGGCGGTGGCCGCAAGCAAAGGATAGTGAAAATGGATCTTCTTTGCATACCCTGCTTTGGCCACTTCCCGTGCGAAAATGGCTGCCACGATCAGACCGAGGCCCCAGTTAAGGTAGGTTATTGTCGTGGCGATATATGCCGTCAACAGCACGGCCTGACCGCCTGTTTTCGGTATTCTGGCGAGTCGTTTTAAAAAAGGGTGTACGCCGGGGGCAATAGCCAGGGCGTGACCGGTGACCAGAATCAGAACCATCTGCATAGCAAATGTTAGATACTTCCAGAATCCATTGTACCAGTGTTCGATCATGTCCATTGGCCCGTTTTCGGTTAATATCCAACCCATGAAGTAAGCTATGAACGTCAGAATCACTGCAAATAGGTACGGGTTCGGCATGTTTCTTTCGGACCAGTCGGACAATCTTTTTCCACTTTGCGCAATAATATTCATCTCTATCCTCCTTTTGTTAATGTGAGTTGCATTTGGCCCTGTCGTTTAAGCCTTTTTTCCCATTATTTTTAATGAAAAAATCCGCTTTCACCTCCTTTGATGTAATGTTACCGTTTACATCCGCAAATAACAATTCCATCTGAAGTATTATATTTAAAATCTTTATAATTCAGACCTCGTAATTTATTACTCAAAAATGATGCTAAACCTTTAAATGATAAGGGATTGCATGATAATTGGACATTCAAGTTGCTGGTTGCTCGTTGGTGGTAAAAGCAATAGCTTCGCTTTGCCACAAAACCGGCGGACAAGTCTATTATTTTTAATAAAATTAGTAGAATACCTGCCCGCTCGTGCCTCGCAGTGGCAGGCGGGCCTTATTTTAACCAGTAACCAGTAACAAGCAACTTGATGTATTGTTAGCGCATTGCTTTTGTCCAAAAAAATAGCGTATTTATTAACAAAATGTCGAAGTCTGTAGTTAGCGAAGTTTTATTGTTTTTTTAAAGGTTTTTTTCTGTTTCAGTGTCGCGCTTCCTCTGGTCCCTGTGTAATGTCAAGTTAACAAAGTTGGATAAAGTCGTTTTAATTTAATCCTTGCGTCATCAGTTGAAAAGCGCCAGTCTACCTTGGATCGAATAAAATTACGCTGGTTTTGCCATTTGGCCACTTCTCGTTCCAATGTTTGTTTGTCTGGAAACCGGTAATCCTGAAACCGTTTATAAAACATTATCGATTTGTCGGTTACCGCTACGAAATGAAAAATTTTCGAACTTCATCGATGAGTACTTTTCCCATGGTATTTTTCGGAATTTCTTTTACGAAAACGACATTTTTTGGACATTTCCAGTTGTGAAGATGCTTTCTGCACGTGTTTATAACTGCTTGGGTTGTTAGCGAGTATCCGCGATTTTTAACAACGGCAGCGACAACCTTTTCCCCCCATTTTTCATCGGGGATGCCGACCACAACCGATTCAGCCACACCTTCAACGCCATTGATGACCCTTTCAATTTCTTTGGGGGAAATGTTCTCGCCACCGGAAATGATGATGTGTTTGAGACGATCCGTGATGTAATAGTAACCCTCTTCATCCACGCAGCCCAAATCACCCGTGCGAAACCAGTCCTTTTCAAACACTTCGTTAGTTTCTTTGGGTTTGCGCCAGTAGCCAGAAGTTATGGAAGGCCCTTTGAGCCAAATTTCACCAATTTGGCCGAGCGCAACGTCTTTTCCGCTCTCGGGTTGTACGATACGAACCTGAAGATCAGGCAAAGGTAACCCGATTGATCCTGGTTTTCGTTTTCCATTGAGCGGATTGGAGAAATTCATTCCTGTTTCGGACATGCCCTCACGTTCCACGACCTCCCGGCCCAAGATCTCTTTGATGCGATAAAAATCATTTTCCAAAAGCGGAGCCGAACCCGACGCCCAAAGCCGGATATGATCAAAGTTCCGGTTTTGTTCACCGATATTATCCAGGAGTTTGCGGTACATTGACGGCACTCCCATAAAAATCGTGCAACGGTTTTGACCATTTCTGTTCCCAAGTACCGACAGTACGGTTTCGTGTGAAAAACTATCCAACATCAGCACATGGCCTCCAGCCATCAGGGCTGTGTGCAGCGCAAAGCACAGACCGTGAATGTGAAAAAGCGGCAAAGCGTGACACACGATATCCGCATCGGTGATTTCCCAGATATTGATAATGTTCTGGGCGTCATGTACCAGGTTGCCGTGGGTCAGAACGGCCCCCTTTGGCTTTCCCGTTGTTCCGGAAGTATATATAATTAGCGCCGGGTCCCGGGGTTCAACTGTAGCAGCAGGCACCTCCTCGACCGTTGTCCGGGAAAATAGCGAAGCGGAATAACGTTTGGCCGTATCCACTGTCAGCGTTGTAAGCGATGGATCCAAATTGTGGATCATATCTTCCTGCACAGGGCCAACGACTGCCAGGGCGGCCTGAATATCATTGAGAAAATATGTCATTTCAGTCTGTTTCAATCCGGTGCTCAAAGGGACTGAAACAGAGCCGATCCTTTGGCATGCCAGATGGGCAATCACAAAAGCAAGGGATTTTTCAAAGCACAGAATCACACGGTCCCCCTTTTTAACACCTTTGGTCATAAACGCACTGGCTGTCCAGCTCACGTGCCGATTTAGCTGGCCATAGGAGAATTCAGTTTCGATGTTGCCATTTCGTAAAAAACAGATGGCCGTCTTTTGGGCATACCGAATAAAAGCATCTTTAAAGCCTTGATTTAACGTTTTGGCGGTCATATCGTATCCTGCCGATGCCCGGGGCAACGGTCGCCGCAGGGCATTAATTCGCACCTTCGCTTTTATAGCTTTTCACAAGCGCTTGGCCCTGCTGTAAAAGATGTTTTTTCATCGCCTTTTCGGCAAGCTCGGGATCTTTTTTGCGGAACGCCGCCAGAATCTCCCGATGCTCCTGTATGGAAGCCTCAAATCGATTCGGTTGATACAGTTGACTCTGGCGGTATAAAAGGATTTTTTGCCTCAATCCGTTTGTGGCCTCATTTAACACCTTATTCTTTGACAATTTCTGGATGAACTCATGGAAGGTCCAGTTGGTTTTCAGGTACGCTTTAGGGTCCATTTTGGCGTAATGTTTCTCGAGTTTTGCGTGGAGGCTCTCAATTTTTTTGAGATCCCTATTTGTCATTTTCTGCGCAGCAAGCCGGGCGCACATCCCTTCCAGGCCACTCATCACTTCAAACATCTGATCGATTTCATCTATGTTCGGTATGGTGACGTGTGCACCTTTGAAAGGAGCTTTGGTGACAAGTCCTTCTTTTTCCAGATATCGGATAGCCTCACGCACTGCATTACGTCCGATTTGCATGTTATTGGCTATATCAGTCTCGATAAGCCTGTCACCAGACTTTAACTTACCGGATTTAATAGCCTCCCTCATCTGATTTGCGACTTGTTCCACCAGTATTGAACGTTTTTCTACTTTAAATATAGGGGTCATAGCATCTTGTACGATTGTGTATTGTGTATTGTGGACAATAAATAATAAATAATTTCTCTTGTCAAGAAAAATTGTTTAATTTTTAAATTATTTGTTGCGATTCAGCTCAAATCGGTCCCTTATTCCGGAGGATTCCGGCCGCCCTAATCTTTTGTTATAATAACTTTCTTTAAAAATATTTTATTCCCTTGATGAACCTTTGCGTACCATGTTATTGAGACCTCTGAAATGTCCCCTTTTGGCTCCCGCTGGCGGGATGTCAGACTTAAATTTTGGGAAGGGCTGAATTCAAATTGCAAGTGCACCATGAATAGTACCGTAAATGATTTCATGAGGCGTCTGATAATTAGTGTCTGAAATAAAACTTTCTTTTTATCATTAAAAAACAAATTAGCAGTTAAAGAAGAGTACTTAAGAATTAAGAATACGGAAGACGTAAGTCTTCCTTCAGCCCTTCTGCCTCTGTGCCTTCTGCCTTTTTTGGGTTATTGTTTTCAGATCTTGTGGTTCTAATTTTCATTTTATTTGAAAATCGGACTTTTCGTTCAGACACTAATTA
>JAUUWG010000033.1 GCA_030589165.1 Desulfobacterales bacterium | reverse complement strand
AAAAAGGGGTGTACGAGCTGTTTCCTGGAGGGGTATTCTACGCGGGGAAGATACGGTTTGCCCGGATCTCGCATGAATAGTGGGGTAATAATGATATTGTCGGCAGGAATAGTGGTCGTCAGAAAAGAAAAAAATCAATGGAAATATTTGTTTCTTCGGGCTTATAGAAACTGGGATTTCCCCAAAGGTATGGTTGAATCTGCAGAAACCCCTTTAGAGGCCGCAAAAAGGGAAGTTAAAGAGGAGACCGGTATTACAAACTTGAATTTTCGATGGGGGGATATTTTCAAGGAGACATTACCTTATGATCGAGGGAAGAAAGTAGCAAGATATTATATCGCCGAAACCGTGGAATCCGCGGTAACCTTTTCCATTAATCCTGAACTCGGAAGACCTGAACATCATGAATATCGTTGGGTGTCTTACGATGAAATCAAGAAATTATCACCTGAAAGACTTTTAATAATTATCGAATGGGCAAATGACCTGATCAGGGGCAAAGAGAATACCGGAGCTTGAATCGAGAATGAAAAATCAGGGTTTTTTTACCTCCAGCGTGAGGATTCTTGCTTAAATCTTGAAAACCTAATTTTATTGACTATCTACGGCTATGATTGTACATATTAAATCAAACCTGTTACGATCGGTTTGAATTTTAGGCCTTGGCTGTATCTTCGGCCACCATGGTTAATCTGAGATGTTGTTTTAACCACGAAGTGCACGAAGAACACGAAGAAATGATTAAATATTTTCTCACCTTCGTGCTTTTCGTGGTGAATAAAGTGGCCCAAATTATGATCAAGCCCGAATTTTAATCTTTGCAATTATACAAAAGGAGAATTTAAATGACGCATACCCATGAACATGGCCATGAGCATCATCACAGTCATGAAACAACAGATATCCTGTCCTTTGATGAAAAAATGGTCAAATTGCTTGAGCATTGGATTAAGCATAATGAGGATCATGCGGTATCATACCGGGACTGGGCTGAAAAGGCAAAGGAGAACAACATGTCTGATACCGTTTCTTTGCTGGAAGATGCGGCGGATATGACGATAGAGATGAACAAAAAGTTTGAAAAAGCCCTGGCGTCTATTAAGAAGTAGAAAGAGGTTGTAAGAAAACGTCTATATCGCCTGTAGAAGGTCCTTCGATAATATCATCATTAAACGTGGAGGTTTGATTATGAAATCTATCGCCGTGAAAGATTTAATGATTCCTATCGGCGAGTATGCCACGGTTTCGCATGAGGCCACCTTGTATGAGGCTGTTGAGGCTCTGCAAAAAGCTCAAAAAGAGTTTGTGGGTGTGTTAAGACTGACGGATGTGTTTGACGAAATTGCCCAGAGAATAACCGCTTGCGAGATATAGCCGACGAGACAAAAAGGCAGTGTCGATAATGCCCTGCCTTTTTTCTTCTTGCAGTCTTTTGAAAAATTTCAAATATGTTTAAGTCGGGTTCAGAGAGCATAAAAGCAAAATTCAAACAGATAAATTTAAAATCCTTTCCCATAAAAATAGCCGTGACAGGGGGGGCCGGTTCCGGCAAAACTTTTGTCTGCAACAGGCTGAGGGAATTGGGCATGAAGGTCATCAATTCAGATGTTTTGGCAAGACAGGTTGTTGCCCCGGGTTCGGCTGCTTTTGAAAAGATAGTTAAATATTTCGGAAAAACGATATTGACGCGAGACGGCACTTTAAATCGTCCCATGCTGCGCCGGATCATTACAAATGATGTGGATTCACGCAAAGCGCTGGAGGGTTTTGTGCATCCCGAAATAATAAGGCGCATGCATCAAAAAATGACGGAAGCAGTGAAGGATGGCCATTTTGTGGTGGTGGCGGAGGTTCCTCTGCTTTTTGAAATCGGGATGGAGGATCAGTTCGATCTTGTCATCCTGGTCCGTGTTGATGATAAATTGAAAATTAAACGGCTGATGGATCGCGATAATGTTTCCCTTGATGAAGCAAAGGCCCTTTTAAATATTCAGATGCCGGACAAACTAAAGATTGAAAAGTCTGACATTATAATCGATAATAATGATTCTATCGAACAGGTTATAGCCTCTGTTGATCTTGTTTTTAAAAAAATGCAAAAAATAACAAAAACCCTTGACACATAAAGAACTGTGTTGTAATTTTAAATTAAATCTAAAAGAACCTACCTAAGAATTTAGAAATTACCTTAAATGGCTATATAAATTAATAAAGAGCAAAGTTCTTGTTAAAATTCTGCTCTAAAAAGTCGCGAAATATTTATAATTCCTTCATAAAAACATCAAGGACTCTAACCCCTTTGTTATTTTTTAGAAATTTGCCTGTAATTGTTCGTTCCATTTCGATCCTGTCTTACCCATTCTTGTTTCTCTTAAAATTTCAATAGGTTAAAAGTTAGTGGGATTTTTCAATTGCCGACTGGTATTTATTTTAAAAGCCGGGTTTGATATTTCTAATATTCGTTAACAAAGTAAAACCATTGCCGGGCAGGGAAATCTATGCAATGGGCCTGAAGAGTAGTCTGTTATAGGTACCAAGTTAGCAAATTATCAGTAATTATCAATGCTTATAAGGGGTTTTTATGTGCGGGTTAATACCTTCAACCCGAATATCAACGTTTATAGATCATATAGGGATGGCCATTATTGGATGCAACCTAACATTAATGAGGAAAAGTTTTTATGAATATTATTGAACTGAAAGACAAGAAAATCAGTGAGCTGACCAAGATGGCCAAAGCGTTTAAAATTGAGGGCGCCGCTGGGATGAGAAAACAGGAGCTTCTTTTTGCTTTGCTCCGGGCGCAATCTGAAAAAAACGGCTTGATCTACGGGGAAGGTACTCTGGAAATATTGCCGGATGGATTCGGTTTTTTGCGGGCACCCGATTATAATTACCTCCCGGGTCCTGATGACATTTATGTGTCACCTTCACAGATTCGCCGTTTCAACCTGAGAACGGGTGATACCGTTTCCGGTCAGATTCGACAACCCAAAGAGTCGGAAAGGTATTTTGCCCTTTTAAAAGTTGAAGCCGTCAACTATGAAAATCCCGAAGTGGCCAGGGAGAAGATACTTTTTGATAACCTGACGCCGCTTTATCCTGAAAAGAAAATCAAGCTTGAAACCGATCCTGAAAATTATTCCACCAGAATAATGGATATTATAACTCCCATCGGTTTTGGCCAGAGAGGCTTGATCGTTTCACCTCCCAGGACAGGAAAAACAATGCTTTTGCAGGCCATCGCCAACAGCATCATTGCCAGCCATAAAGATGTTATCCCATTTGTTCTGCTGATCGATGAACGGCCGGAAGAGGTCACGGATATGGCACGATCGGTAAGTGCCGAAGTTATAAGTTCTACGTTTGACGAGCCTGCTGAAAGGCATGTTCAGGTTGCTGAAATGGTTATTGAGAAAGCCAAGCGGCTGGTGGAACATAAAAAGGACGTTGTTATTCTTTTGGACAGTATCACAAGGCTTGCACGTGCCTACAATTCCGTTATGCCGCCCAGTGGCAAGATCCTTTCGGGAGGTGTTGATTCAAATGCACTTCATCGTCCCAAACGGTTTTTCGGAGCTGCCAGAAACATTGAAGAAGGAGGAAGTCTCACGATTATAGCAACGGCTCTGATTGATACCGGAAGCCGTATGGATGAGGTTATCTTCGAGGAATTCAAGGGCACGGGAAATATGGAGCTTCAGTTGGATCGGAAGCTTTCCGACAGACGACTGTATCCTGCAATTGACATCAAAAAATCCGGTACGCGCAAGGAAGAACTTCTTTTGCCCAAGGATGTCCTTAATCGAATCTGGATTTTAAGAAAGCTTCTTGCAACATTAAATCCTATTGACAGTTTGGAATTTTTGGTTGATAAAATGAGCGGAACAGAGGATAATCAAGTTTTTCTTGATTCCATGAATTCATAAAAAAGAGATAGGGAGTTGAAAATATTATGAAAAAAGAGATCCACCCTGAATACTTCGAGGCATCTATCAAGTGTGCATGTGGAAATGAGATTAAGGCGGGTTCGACAAAATCGGATATTAAGGTTGAAATATGTTCACAATGCCATCCCTTTTTTACTGGGAAACAGAAACTTATAGATACTGCCGGTCGAATTGAGCGTTTTCGCAGAAAATATGCAAAATTCCAGAACGAGGAAACGTCGGCTTAAATTCCTTGCCGCTCTTGAGGAACAAAGAGTATACGATTATATTAATTACGCTGGTTGTTAATGAACTATGAACGCTGCTGATAGCGTTTTACCGATTTTCTTAACCTGCGTAATTTTTTTGGCCTGCTGCAGAAGCAGAAATACCACACGCTTTTGGGGCGAGAGCTTTACGGAACTTAGCCCCCATTCGTCTGATTTATGCACCTGCCCCCGTGGTATTCAACCCGCTAAAATTAAGGATCTGATCAGGCACGGTATATTTTTGTTTGGGGTTAAAATTTTTTCCTTTTTTGACTCGAACAAAAATTGAGGGCTTTTGCAACGTATTCTAATGAGCGATAAATATTATCTGTTTGTTCAGGTCCGGTTGTCATTAATATACTTTAAGGGCTATATGGGTAAGATAAACGCATGTTTGATAAATTAAAAGGTGTTGAAGAGCGTTTTTTGAAGCTTGAACGACTTTTGAGTGATCCCAAGGTCGTTCAGGATCAGGATGCGTACCGGAAATACATTAAGGAGCATGGTGAACTCAGCAAAATAATGGCGGTTTTCAATCCGTACAGGCAGACTTTGAAAGAGCTTGAAGAGAGCATGGAACTGCTGAAGGATGGAGATCCGGATATAAAAGAACTGGCCAAAGAAGAGGTCGCCGCCCTTAACGTTAAGAAAGAGAGCCTTGAAACTGAACTCAAAAAGCTTCTTATCCCCAAGGACCCGAATGATGATAAGAATGTTATCGTTGAAATAAGAGCGGGAACGGGCGGTGAAGAAGCCGGACTCTTTGTAAACGATCTTTTCAGAATGTATAGCCGGTATGCCGAAAACAGGAACTGGAAGATCGAAGTTATGAATCTTCATGCAACGGGTGTCGGCGGTTTAAAAGAGGTTATCGCCATGGTTCACGGCAAGGGGGCATACAGTAGTTTTAAATTTGAAAGTGGTACCCATCGTGTCCAGCGCGTTCCCGCAACCGAGACCCAGGGAAGGGTGCATACCTCGGCTGTAACTGTTGCGGTTTTGCCCGAAGCTGAAGATGTTGAACTTCATATTGATCCGAGTGAAATTAAAGTGGATGTGTTTCGAGCAACCGGGCCGGGAGGCCAGAGTGTCAATACAACCGATTCAGCGGTCCGTCTTACCCATCTTCCCACAGGCGTTGTGGCTACCTGTCAGGATCAAAAATCCCAGTTGAAAAACAAGAACAAGGCCATGCAGGTTCTGCGCGCCCGTATTTACGATGCCATGGTCAGGGAGCAGGAAGAGAAAAGATCCAAAGAGCGTAAAGGGCAGATTGGAAGTGGAGACAGAAGCGAAAGAATCCGAACGTATAATTTTCCCCAGGGGAGAGTTACGGATCATCGTATAGGACTCACCCTTTATAAGCTTGACGGCATTATGCAGGGTGAAATAGACGAAATAATAGAAGAGCTTACAATATATTATCAGGCTCAGGCATTACAGCATGCGGAATCAGCCGGTACTCAAAGATCATGAATGGTCCATACTTAAACTCCTCAACTGGACCGCTTCTTATTTTAAATCCCACGATATAGACAGTCCAAGAACTACTGCTGAAATCCTTCTTGCACACACCCTGAAACTAAAAAGGATTGATCTTTATATAAATTATGATAAGCCCCTTGGCAGACATGAACTTGCGGACTTCAAAGCCTTGATTCAGAGACGGATAAACAAGGAACCGGTTGCATATATTGTGGGAAATAAGGAGTTCTGGTCCCTGAACCTTGCCGTCACAAAGGATGTTTTGATCCCTCGTCCGGATACCGAATGCATTGTCGAGGCGGGGCTGGGGCTTTTGACTGAAGATTATGGTTCGACGCCGAGGCGCGTGTTTGAACTTGGCACGGGTTCCGGAGCTATCATTCTTGCCCTTGCATCAGAACGCCCGGGGCATGTTTTTTTTGCGTCGGATCGTTCGATAAAAGCGATTGAACTGGCCCAAAAAAATGCAAAGCGTCATAACCTTGGCGGTTTGATCAATTTTTTTTTCAGTGACTGGTTTTCCGCTTTAGCCGATAACGTCCACCTGTTTGATATCATCATCTCCAATCCACCTTATATCCCGACCCGGGATATCGAGCGACTTCAGCCGGAAATATACAGACATGAACCCATCATGGCGCTTGACGGCGGTGAGGACGGACTCCTCCATTTAAGTCATATTATCCGTAACGCACCTCCTTATCTTAAGCAAGGAGGGTATTTGCTGCTTGAGATCGGCTATGATCAAAAAAGCAAGGTACGGAACATAATTGACGCGTGCGGACAGTATGAAGAGGTGATGTTCATAAAAGATTATGGCGGACATAACCGGGTGGTGCGGATGATGAAAAAACTTTAGTATACAAGTCTAAAAAATATCAAAAGGATCTTATCAGGTTTTTTTATAAACCATCAAAACCGGATAAAGAAGCTGTTCAGTTCAAGAAAAAGTGGTTGCGGATCTGCATCTAATTTGTTATGAAAAAGAGTTTTTAATAATTCACACGCCTTTGGACCTTTTTCCTGGTGCTTTTACTTGAAAGTCGGATACGGGGCTGATAGAGGCGGTGGGAAAACCAATTTAAGATAAGGAGAAAACAATGGCTTATGTAACAATGAAAGAACTCCTTGAAGCCGGAGTCCATTTTGGTCATCAGACAAAGCGCTGGAACCCGAAGATGAAACCCTATATCTTCGGTGCAAGGAACGGTATCTATATTATTGATCTTCAGAAAACGGTCAGGATGTTTAAGGATGTATATGATTTTGTAAGGGATACCGTAGCAGATGGAAAGTCGATTCTCTTTGTCGGTACCAAAAAACAGGCCCGTGAAGCCATTTATGAAGAGGCGAATCGGTGCGAAATGTTTTACGTTCAGAACAGATGGTTAGGTGGAATGATGACGAATTTTCAGACGATAAAACAAAGTATAGATCGTCTGAACCATCTGAATACTATAGAGAATGACGGATCAATCAACCTTTATACCAAAAAAGAGCGGCTTAAGCTCGGGAAGGAACGCGTAAAACTTGACGATACACTTGGTGGTATCCGAAACATGAATCAGCTTCCCGGCGCTCTTTTTGTTGTTGATCCCAGAAATGAAGCGATTGCCGTTCGGGAGGGGAGACGTCTTGGAATTCCGATAGTTGCTATTGTGGATACCAATTGTGACCCGGATGAAATCGATTATCTCATACCCGGAAATGATGATGCCATACGAGCCATAAGGTTGATTTCATCCAAAATTGCGGATGCATGCATCGAGGGTAAGGAGCTTATGCTTGAGAAGCAGCAGGCTGAATCAGACAAGGCGATGGACGAGGGTGCTGAGAAAGCGGCTTTGAATAAAGAATCAAAAGTGGGTGAAAGGGAAGTTGTTTCAGAAGGCCCGGAAGGTCCGGTCGTTGAAATAATAAGAAAAACAGCACCTGTAGCCTCACCGGATTCTGAAAGCAAAGACTCCGGGACGACTGAATCTTAAAAAAGTGTGAAGTGCCTAAAGTGATCTAAAGTGTCTAAAGTTGAGGAATTCTATCAATTTTATATATAAAAAGACGGAGCGAAGCGACTCCTTAACTTTAGCTCACTTTAGCTCACTTTCCCGGTTCATCCGGGTTAGCTAAGGCTGAGTAAGAAGAAAGGAACAGTATATAGAAATGACAGCGATTAGTGCAGAAATGGTTAAACAACTCCGCGCAAAGACCGGAGCCGGGATAATGGATTGTAAACAAGCCCTTTCCGATTGCGACGGGGATATGGAGAAGGCTGTAGATTTTTTAAGGAAAAAAGGCTTGGCTACGGCCCAAAAGAGAGCCGGCAGGGAAACTTCGGAAGGAACGGTTCTGTCTTATATACATATGGGCGGAAAAATCGGCGTCCTTGTTGAAGTGAACTGTGAATCCGATTTTGTAGCAAAGACGGATGATTTCCTTGAGTTTGTAAAAAATATTGCAATGCACATTGCGGCTGCCAATCCACAGGGGCTTACGTCTGAAGATATTCCTGAAGAGGTTGTTGAGCGGGAAAGCCAGATTTATCGTGACCAAGCTCTTGAAATGGGTAAACCCGAAAAAATGTTAGACAAAATAGTAGATGGAAAAATAAATAAATTTTATAAGGAATCATGCTTGATGAGTCAGCCGTACATCCGTGATCCCAAGCTTACTGTTACCGATGTTTTAAACGATCTTATCGCAAAGATCGGCGAAAACATTCAGATAAGGCGGTTTGCACGATTTCAAATAGGAGAGTAAGAAAACATTGCAAAGACCAAAATTTAAACGGATTCTATTGAAATTGAGTGGTGAAGCTCTGATGGGTTATCAGAGCTTCGGAATCAGCCCGGATATGATAAAATATGTCGCCGACGAGATTCGTTCCGTATATGATCTTGGCGTTCAGATTGGTATTGTTGTAGGCGGCGGCAATATATTCAGAGGGGTAGCCGCCAGTTCTTACGGTATGGATCGACCTTCAGCCGACCACATGGGAATGCTTGCTACGGTGATTAACAGTATTGCACTTAAGGATTCTCTTGAAAGAAAGGGAATTGAATCCCGTGTCCAAAGTGCCATATCGATGAATGAAGTTGCCGAGCCATACATACTCAGAAGAGCCGTCCGTCATCTTGAAAAAGGACGGGTGGTGATTTTTGCAGCCGGTACGGGTAATCCCTATTTTACTACCGATACGGCCGCCGTCCTCAGAGGGCAGGAGATTCATGCCGAAATTTAGTTGAAGGCTACCAAGGTCGACGGTCTTTACGATTCGGATCCTGTTGTGAACAAGGATGCCAAGTTTATAAAAAGAATAACATATATGGAGGTATTGGCAAGGCAGCTCCATGTAATGGATATGACCGCTATTTCTCTGGCGATGGATAACAACCTTCCTCTTAGCGTTTTTAATCTTAAACAAAAGGGAAACATAAAAAAGGTTGTGTGCGGAGAGGATATCGGTACCCGGGTAACTAGTGAAAAAGCATGATAATGGACTCTTATAGATGAATGGATATGATTGAATCAATATTTCAAGAAACCAAAGAGAAGATGGGCAAGTCAATAAATGCCTTTAAAAATGAACTGAAAAAAGTCAGAACGGGTCGTGCTTCCCTGAACCTTCTTGATGGTGTTCGGGTAGACTACTATGGTACACCGACGCCCCTCAATCAGATGGCCTCTCTGAGTGTCCCCGAAAGCCGCCTTATCAATATTCAGCCATGGGATGTCACCATCATCAAGGAGATTGAAAAGGCGATATTGAAATCCAACCTCGGTCTTACGCCTTCCAATGACGGCAAGCTTATTCGCATCTCTATTCCGCCCCTTACTGAGGAGAGGAGAAAAGAAATCGTTAAAATAGTTCAAAAGATGAGCGAAGAGTATAAGGTCGCGGTGCGTAACATCAGGCGTGATTCAAACGAAATGTTAAAAAGTTTGAAAAAGGATGGGGATATTTCGGAAGATGGCGCATTCAGCGCCCAGAACCAGGTCCAGAAAATAACGGATGAGCATGTGAAGCTTATCGACGAAATTTATAAAGAAAAAGAGAAAGAAATTCTTGAATTCTAGTCGCTATACCCATGGCAGCTTAGATTTGAATACCGCAAATCTGCCCTCCCATGTTGCCATCATTATGGATGGTAACGGCAGATGGGCGAAAAAACGTCTTTTGAATCGGATTAAAGGGCATGAAAAGGGATCGGAGACGGTACGAACAATTATAAGAACCTGTCGTGAATTGAAAATTCCCGTTCTCACTCTCTATGCCTTTTCCACGGAAAACTGGCAGCGTCCAAAACTCGAGGTCGCTGCCCTCATGACCCTTCTGAAAAAATTTCTTGAATCAGAACAAAAAGAAATGATCGATAATAATATCCGTCTCAATGCCATCGGACAGATAGACCTCCTCCCTCAAAATGTTTATCAATCACTGAAAAAGGTGATGGATTTAACAAAAAAAAACAACGGCTTGATTCTTAATCTTGCATTGAGCTACGGCGGCCGGGCCGAGATTGTCAAAATGGTCAGAGAGATTGCCCAGAAGATGAAAGACGGCCTGATTAATTCCGATTCCATAACCCCCGAGCTTGTCTCCGAACATCTTTATACCAGGGGGATGCCTGATCCGGATCTGTTAATAAGAACCAGCGGTGAAATGCGGATAAGTAATTTTCTCCTTTGGCAGATTGCCTATGCCGAAATTTTTATTACCGATACCTTGTGGCCTGATTTTAGCAAGGAAGAGTTTATAACGATTTTAAAAAATTATCAGTTGCGTGACCGAAGGTTTGGAAAGGTCGTCCCATAAATCTAAATATGCATTTAAAACGATGGATTACAAGCGTTGTGGCCGTGCCTCTTCTTGTTTTATTAATTTACAAGGGAGGGGAGTCGTTGTTTGCTCTCTTTATAGGCATTCTGTGTGTTTTTGCTCTGGCGGAATATTTCCGGCTTGTTTTTACTGAAAAGATATTCGGCCTCATACCCCTTTTGGGGTTTTTTATCGGCCCGGCTATTATATTCGCTGCCCGGGCAAATTCATCTGAAATCATTTTAGGTCTTATTACGATAAATATGATTGCAGTCGGACTCAGCTCCCTGCTTCGGTATAAACTCGATCCATCGGTATTGGACATTATTTCAAAGCAGGTTCAGGGAATTATTTATATTCCGCTTTTACTCTCCTATCTGGTTTTGATAAGAAACGGCATTGATGGTATTTCATGGATATTTCTTCTTTTATGTGTTGTTTTTGCCGGTGATACCGGTGCTTATTATATCGGTTCCTATTTTGGGAGACACAAACTTTGTCCTGCAGTCAGTCCGGGAAAGACCATTGAGGGCTCTATCGGCGGTCTTACCGCAAATGTAGCCATCGGGGCTTTGATCAAGTCTTTTTTTATGCCTCAGTTGTCATGGAGCTTGAGTATCCTGTTTTTTATATTAGTCGGAATTGTCGGACAGGCAGGTGATCTTTTTGAATCCGAGCTTAAGCGCTCGGGAGATGCCAAGGATTCCGGTACAATATTCCCCGGTCACGGTGGTGTTCTTGATCGTATAGACTCTCTCTTGTTTGCCGCTCCTTTGGCTTATCTCTTCAAGGAATACATATTAGTGTGAAGTGAGCTAAAGTGCCTGAAGTTGAGAAATTCTATCAATTTTATATATAAAAAGATGGAGCGAAGCGACTACATTGATTTTAGATCACTTCAAACTCTATCTCACTTTTCAGGATAGTTTCAGATTTTTAAAATAATAATTACAATTCTATGAAATACTTATCTATACTTGGCTCTACCGGATCCATAGGCCGGAATGCTCTTAAAATAGTGGAAATGTTTCCGGAGCGTTTTGCTGTTAAAGCGCTTGCGGCAAAAAAAAATATTGAATTGCTGGCCAGTCAGATAGAGCGGTTCCGTCCCGAGATCGTTGTTGTTTTTGATGAAAAAAGGGCGCTTGAGCTTAAAAAAATTCTCCCTTTGCCATGTAATGCTGAAATCATGCATGGGGATGACGGCTACAGGGTTGCGGCTACCCACGATTCCGTCGATATGGTGGTATCGGCCATGGTGGGAGCCGCCGGTCTTATACCGACCCTGGCTGCAATCGATGCGGGTAAACAGATTGCTCTGGCCAATAAAGAGACCCTTGTTATGGCGGGTGAGATCGTTATGAAAAGGGCCGAACAAAAAGGGATAAAAATCCTTCCCATCGACAGTGAACACAGCGCAATATTTCAATGCCTCAAGGGCCATCGCAAAGAGGATCTTTCAAAGATCCTTCTTACCGCTTCCGGCGGCCCGTTTCGCAACAAATCCAAAGATGAGTTTGTAAATATCAAGCCGAAAGATGCGCTTAATCATCCGACATGGCAAATGGGCCCTAAAATAAGCATTGATTCGGCTACGCTCATGAATAAGGGCCTTGAGGTCATAGAAGCTAAATTTCTTTTTGAAGTTTCAGAGAATAGTATCGAGGTCCTGGTCCATCCGCAAAGCGTGATTCATTCAATGGTCTCTTACAAAGACGGATCGGTTCTTGCACAGCTCGGAATTCCTGATATGAAAGGGGCTATTGCATATGCCATGGCTTATCCGGAACGTCTGGATTTAAAACAGCCGATTCCAAAATTTGCAAGTATGGATGGGCTCACCTTTGAGCCGCCCGATTTGGAAAAGTTCCCCTGCCTGGCCTTTGCCTTTGAAGCCTGCAAAACAGGAGGAACCCTTCCGGCCGTATTAAATGCAGCAAACGAGGTGGCTGTGCAGGCTTTTTTAAACGAGCGTATTCCCTTTGTTAAAATACCTGATGTGATCCATAGGACAATGGCCAAACACGCTCTTGTTTCAGTTCCGGACTTGTCGGACATCATAGCGGCTGACAGGTGGGCAAGGGTAGAGGCTGAAAAGAGAGTAGAAAGCAGAGGGCAATAGGCGATGGGCGATGGGCGATTTCCTCGTTCCCACGCTTTTGCGTGGGAATGCATACCTGAGTAAGGAGGGAGCTAAACAGCAGTTTGGCTTTTAGTCTTGAATTGAAACGGACAATAAACTTATGACCACAAATATTTTTGCATTTATAATCGTTTTAGGGGTGCTGATCTTCTTCCATGAACTGGGTCATTTTCTTGTTGCCCGGTTGTTCGGAGTCGGGGTCGAGAAGTTTTCCCTTGGATTCGGCCCGAGACTTTTCGGTAAAAAAATCGGCAAAACCGATTATTTTCTTTCCGCCATACCCCTTGGCGGATATGTTAAAATGGTAGGTGAAGAACCTGATGCCGAGATTGACCCTGCAGATATACCTTTCTCTTTTACACACAAGCACGTTTTAAAGCGAATATTAATTGTTGCAGCCGGCCCTTTTTTTAATCTGCTTCTTGCGGCGATAATATTTTTTGGAGTTTTCAATGCGTACGGTATCTTTATATTAAAACCGACCATAGGAGAGGTTCAGGAAGGCGGCCCGGCCCACAAAAGCGGGCTTAAAAAGGGTGATCTTATCGTTGCGATTGATGGAGTCCCGCTAGAAAAATGGGAGGATATGTCGCAAATTATCGGCGAAAGTAAAGGAAAAAATTTGGTAGCATCCGTGCGCAGGGGAGAATCAACTTTAGCCCTGAATATCGTACCTGAACTGAGAACCGACAAAAATTTGTTTGGTGAAGAGATCGAGCGCTACATGATCGGGGTCACCGCTTCCGGCGATATGTTACCCAAAGATTTGAACCTGATACAGGCGTTTTCGATGAGTATAACCCAGACGTATAAAATTTCAAAGCTTACCGTAATCAGTATTGTAAAATTGATTCAGGGGGCCATATCAACAGAGACCTTAGGCGGCCCGATCATGATTGCGCAAATGGCGGGAGCCCAGGCAAAAGCGGGTGTGGCTAATCTGTTGTATTTTATTGCGCTTATCAGCGTGAATCTCGGTATACTCAATTTTCTTCCCATTCCTGTTTTGGATGGGGGGCATCTGTTCTTCTTCGGTATCGAGGCGGTAACCGGCCGCCCGGTAAGTACCCGGGTGCGCGAAATTGCCCAGCAGGCAGGAATTTTTTTATTGCTTTTCCTGATGGTGTTTGTATTTTACAATGACATCGTAAGAATATTTCCCGATTTTTTTCCCCAATTTTTTTAAAATAATTGCATAATGTTGTAAAATTTATTCACAGGTACTTTTTTTATGCCATATCGACTTGAAATAACACTAAAATCCGATCTGTTTGATGCCGAGGGCAAGGGGATTGTCCAAAAAGCTAAAAACTATTTCGGGATTGAACTCTCTGAAGTTCGCACCATCCACGTCATTACCATTGACGCAAAACTCTCCGTTGATCAGTTGGAAACCATTCAAACCGAGATTTTTACCAATCCCATTACCCAGGTCTCTTCCTTTGAGCCCCTTGACGTTGAATTTGACTGGTGCATCTGGGTCGGCTACCGGCCGGGCGTAAAGGATAACCCCGGCAGTACCGCTATTGAGGCTATTGAAGATCTTTTAAAGATAAGGTTTGGAAAAGATGAGTCGGTCTATACGTCAAAACGCTATTGTATACAGGCTGAAAACCTTACACCCAAAGATGCGGATAAAATAGCCGGTGAACTTTTAGCCAATGACATTATTCAGCAGTGGAAAATTTTTCCAGGAAAAGACTGGGATGTTTCCAAAGGGATCGGTTTTATTATTCCTAAGGTTAAGCTCGATCGCACGCCTACCGTTAAGACCATTCCCGTTGACAGTGATTCAGCCCTGGAAAAGGTCAGCTACGAACGTAACCTCGCTTTGAATCCCAATGATATCCCCACCATAAGGGAGTATTTTTTAAAAAAAGATGTGATATCGGCCCGGGCTTCGGCAGGGCTTTTGGAACCGACGGATATTGAACTTGAATATATCTCCCAGGCCAGGAGCGATCATTGCAACCACAATACGTTTCAAGGGCTTTTTCACTACCGGGATCTTTCCACCGGTGAAGTTGAGCGTCTGGACAATCTTTTTGATACCTTTATCAAGACCCCGACACTTGAGCTGAAAAAGAAAAAACCGTGGGTGATATCGGTTTTATGGGATAATGCCGGTGCCGGGCGTTTTGACGATAGCCACTATTACGTCATCACCGGAGAAACACACAATTCACCGTCCAATATGGAGGCATACGGCGGCGCCATAACCGGTATCGTGGGTGTATACCGGGACCCTCTGGGCACAGGCAAGGGATCGAAACTCATTATGGGGAGCTACGGGTTTTGCGTCGGCCCCAGGGATTATGACGGAGATCTTACACCGCGTCTCCATCCGAGACGCCTGTTGGACGGCGTGATAGAAGGGGTAAAGGACGGCGGTAACAAGAGCGGCATTCCCACAACTTTCGGCCAGGTCCTTTTTCATCCGGGATATTTGGGTAAATGCCTGGTTTTTGTAACCGCTCTGGGCCTTATGCCGTCTCATATAAAGGGAGAGCCGTCGGAAACCAAAAAGACATCGCCCGGTGATCTGGTTGTCATGTGCGGCGGAAGGGTCGGTAAAGACGGGATTCACGGGGTGACTGCCTCCTCTGAAATTTTTTCCGAGCATACGCCGGCAGGGCATGTTCAAATCGGCGACCCTTACACTCAGAAAAAAATGCACGATTTTATCCTGGAGGCCCGTGACGAGGGGCTTATCAGTTTTATTACCGACAACGGCGGGGGAGGGCTTTCTTCGTCTGTGGGTGAGTCGGCACGTTACAGCAACGGATGCGAGATCCAGCTTGAAAAGGTGCCTTTAAAATATAAAGGGCTTGATCAATGGGAAATATGGGTTTCAGAGTCCCAGGAACGCATGACCCTGGCAATAAACCCGGATCATATTGACCGCTTTCTGAAACTTTCAAAACAGCATGCCGTAGAAAGCACTGTTATCGGACGATACACGGATTCAGGCAAGCTTCATATCAGTTATAACGGTAAAACCTGTGCTTTTATAGACATGGATTTCATGGCTTCCGGTTTTCCCCAGTGGGAATTTGAGGCCTGGTGGCAGCCGCCGGATCAACGGGGGCTTTTTGAGCCTGTGCTCCATGAGCCCAAAGACTATTCGGCCTTGTTACGCGATCTTTTATCCCGTCCCAATATCTGCTCAAAAGAATGGATAGCCCGGCAGTATGACCATGAAGTTCAAGGGGGGAGCGTCATTAAACCCCTGGTCGGCGCAAATCGGGATGTCAACAGTGATGCGGCCGTTATCCGCCCTGTTCTTGATTCTGAAAAAGGACTTGCTTTTGCCCAGGCCCTGTTGCCTGCGTATTCGGCAATAGATGCTTACCACATGACGGCTTGCACTATTGATGAAGCGGTGCGAAGACTGATCGCTGTCGGAGCGGATCCGGAGCATATCGGCGGTGTAGATAATTTCTGCTGGCCGGATATTAGGTATCACCCCGAAGATAACCCTGACGGCAGATTCAAGGCAGCCCAGCTTGTCCGTTCATGCCGGGCGCTTCGGGATTTATGCATGGCATATGAAATACCGCTGCTTTCAGGTAAGGACAGCATGTATATCGACGGCTATCTTCCGGGAAAATACGGGGAGGCCCACAAGGTTTCCGGCCCTGAGACCCTCCAGTTTTCAACTGTCTCTGTTTTGAACGATATAACCCAATGCGTTACCCTGGATTCCAAAATGCCGGGAGATCTGGTTTACGTGTTGGGCGCTACACGCAATGAGCTGGGCGGATCTGAGTACTACGAACATTTCGGGTATGTCGGTCTTAATGTTCCGGAAGTGTTTCCGGACCGGTTTGCTCTGCTTTACCGAGCTTTGAGCCGTGCCATGGACAAAGAGCTTCTCGCTTCGGTTCACGGTGTCTATCGGGGCGGTCTGGGGGTACACCTGGCAATGGTTGCCATGGCCGGGAATCTTGGGCTGAAGGTTGATCTTGGCCGTGTGCCTGCAGATCCGGCTGAAGATCATATTGACCGGAATGATATCCTGCTGTTTTCGGAATCCGCCGGGCGTTTTATCGTAACCGTCGATCCTGAACAAAAAGATGGGTTTGAAAAGCTTTTCAAAGGGCTTTCCTGCGCCTGTATCGGGACGGTCACCGGAGAATTGGATAATTTTATCATAGAAGGTATTGACAAACAGACCCTTATTTCCCTTTCTGTTCAGGAACTTAAAAATGCCTGGAAGCAGCCTTTTGGAGAACTGATATGAGCGATGTCAAAGCACTTGTCCTGACAGGATACGGATTGAACTGCGATCATGAAACCGCCTATTGTTTTGAACTTGCCGGCGCCAAAGCCGTTCGGGTGCATATAAATTCCCTTATTGACGGTTCCGTAAGCCTTGAAGATTTCCAGATCATGGCATTCGTAGGCGGATTCAGTTGGGGAGACGATCACGGTGCCAGTGTGATTCAGGCGGTCCGCTTAAAGACCAATATCGGCAATAAAATCCTTAAATTCGTGGAAAACGGAAATCTTGTGCTGGGCATTTGTAATGGCTTCCAGAGCCTTGTCAATCTGGGACTTTTGCCCGGTTTTGACAAGGACTACCAGACCCGGTCCGTGGCACTTACGTTTAATGATTGCGGTAATTTCAGGGATGATTGGGTGACATTGAAAGTCAATGCAAAATCTCCCTGCATATTTACCCGGGGCCTGGAACGAATGGAACTTCCCATCCGACACGCCGAAGGAAAATTTTATGCAGACGAGGCCGTCATCGAGCGTCTGGTTGAGAGCAACCAGGTGGTGATCCAATATGCCCTGCCGGACGGCACGTGTGCAGACCGAAAGTTTCCCTTCAATCCCAATGGATCAATACATGATATTGCCGGGATCTGTGATCCCACCGGTCGGATTTTGGGTCTTATGCCGCATCCCGAGGCCTTTAACCACTGGACCAACCATCCGGACTGGACACGCACCAGAGAAAAGATAAAACGCCGGAGCAACAGAATGGATTCAGGCCCTACCATCGGCATACGCCTGTTTAAAAATGCGGTGGATTTTGTTCAGGAACATGGGAACAAGGAAAATTTTTACATTAACTCTTGACAACACACTTGTCTAAAGATTAAAAACAAAAATAATTACTTATAAAGGCAAACTGTTCGAAAGAGCAGGACGCAAAGCTACTGGCCTAAACCCTTGATTGAGAGGATATGGCAGCAGGGTTGCAATCAATTTTTGCTCAACCTTTCTGTTGG
>JAUUWG010000168.1 GCA_030589165.1 Desulfobacterales bacterium | reverse complement strand
ATGCTGGGATCGATTAAACGAGAATCTGGCTACCCTGGATTATTTTTCAGATCTGCCAGATACGACGCACGTTTGCGGCAAGTGTGCGGCGATGATGCCGTGCAGTTTTATAAACCCGGCGAAAAGCAAGTGATAAGGGTTCGCGCAAAAATAGGTTTACATTTTAGGTGTTTCTGATACTAAGAAATCGAACAAAACAGGTGAAAACAGGGTAACACTTTCTCCCTCAAAAAGCAGGAGGAAGTGTAATGAGAAAAATACAATTTAGTCAAGAACAGAAACTTACAATTTTAAAAAGTGCTGAGAAATTGGGAGTCAAGCCTGCTGCGGAAATTGCAGGTGTCCATTACACAACCGTATATGATTGGCGCAATCAATTAGAAGCCAAGGGGAAAAAGGCATTTTTTGAACATCAGCCGGCTATCCCTGGCCGTGGTGTTAAGAAGATTACTTCTGAACAAGAAGAGGCTGTCCTTACCACATGGAAAAACAAGCCAGGTTTTGGACCAGGCCAAGTTCGCAATCAGCTCCGCCGTCAGGGTATTACAATTTCCATCCGAACCGTGCGTAAGATCATGCAGGCCAATGGCTATAAGGTTCTCGGCAAAAAGAAACAAAGTCA
Organism: Desulfobacterales bacterium; assembly: GCA_030589165.1. Classification (GTDB taxonomy): domain Bacteria; phylum Desulfobacterota; class Desulfobacteria; order Desulfobacterales; family JAFDHS01; genus JAFDHS01. The sequence continues at coordinate 2,790 of JAUUWG010000168.1, read as the reverse complement.
GAGCCCCCAGCGTTTTGAAGCCACTCGTCCGTTAGAGTTGGCTCAGATGGACATTTTGGAATTTTTCATCAACAAGCTCAAGATTTACCTGATTTTGCTCTTGGATGATTTTTCCCGTTTTATTCTTGGCTTCAGGTTACTTGAGTCCACATCAGTGGATGCCGTGAGAAGTGTCGTATCCCAAGCCGTAGATCGTTATGGCAAAATGGATGAGATTCTTACGGACCGAGGGTTTGTGTTTTACTCATGGCGCGGGATCAACCGTTTTGAAAAGTTTTTACAGTTACATCGTATTGACCATACTCATGCGCGGCCCCACCATCCGCAAACCTTGGGCAAGATTGAGGCCTGCAATCGTCGGATCAAACAGGAACTGATTGATCAACATCATTTTTCCAATCTCCATGAGGCGGACACCGCGATTGGCAGCTGGGTTGAGCATTACAATTATCAGCGCACCCACCAGGGGATCGGGGGCCTTTTGGTACCGGCAGAACGTTTTCATGGCCAAGCGGATCAGGTACTGTCGGCCATTGAAAAAGGCATTGACGTATCGGATTGCCAGACGCACACTTTTTTTGGTATTGAACGAAGCATTATAAACTTGGTGCTGGATCCGGATGGGAAAGTGGCGCTGTACATCCTGGGTCGGCCGATACCAATGCCAGGAGGTACCGATGCCAAAGAAATTAAGTGCCGATGATGTAGCAGCAGTGATCAGAGCGCGCAAGATTCTCAAGGCCAAAGGTTTTGACCAAAACACGGATATAAAAACGCTGTGCGAGGCAGCAAGGATATCTCGCAAGACCGGGTATCAACGAGCCCAAAAGGTTATGCAATGTGCCGACTCTAAAAGACAACCGGTTGATACAGAACTCGAACAGCTGCGAGCGGAATATAAGGTTCTTAAGCAACAACTGGACGATGTGCGTTTTGAAAACGAAGGACGAAAGGTTGCATGGGAAATTCATGAAGTTGACAAACTTCTGGCTGAAAAAAAAAGCACTACGGTCAAACGCAAAAGAAAAAGGCGGTAGTTTTTTTTCGGAGCGTCAAGCATCCTATTCGAGAAATCGCCTGGGTGTTGTCTGTTTCCTTTAGCACCTTGAGCGACTGGAATCGCGGGTTTGATGAAAAAATGAATCCGCTGATCGTGCCTGAAAACCGGGGTAAAGCCGGCAAAGTCACGATACAAATCGTAAAAAGTGTTGTTGCTAAAGCCAAGCTAATGAAAGACCATGGCAAGACAATCCGGATAAAGCAGTTTACCAGAGCACTGATGGAGGAAGATCAGATTGTGCTGAGTTCTAAGAAGGTTACTGAGATATTGATTGCAAATGATCTTATCGGTGCCAGGACGCGCCAAAAGCGACCGAAGTTTTACCAAAGTCTTCGCCAGAGGATCCCTAACGGACTTTTAAGTATAGACGGCAGTGAATTTGTCGTATGGATCGCAGATACCTTTTTCAAGTTCAATCTGGAGCTTGCTGTAGATGTTGGAACTTTTGCACATACGGCATTCAGTATTGCCGATACGGAAACAACTCAAGAGGTCATCAACGTAATGGAGTCTCACATTAAAAACTGGGGCACCCCTGTTGGTGTTGTGTGTGACAGCGGCAGTGCCAATCTGAGCGAAGATGCCAAAGCATACATCAAAAACATGGGAATCGAGTTGGTACCGGCCGGGCCGGGAAATCCCAAGGGCAATGGAACCGACGAGGGTGCATTTAGCCAGATGAAAAAGGTGCTGGGAAACATTCGTCTGAACATGTCATCGCCAAAAGCTCTGGCAAAAAGTTTTCTGACGGCGCTGATATCCGTCTATATTAATATGCGCAACCGTCTTTGTGTGCATGGGAAAAAGGCACCCCCGGAACAACAGATGTCCATGGCGGTCTCCCGTGATCAGCGTGATCTTGAACTTCAACGACTGAAAGCGCATAAAAAGACGAAAGTCCCTTGCGAAAAAAATCAGCTAAAATTGGACCGATTGCATTGGGTAATCGACCATTTGGGACTTAATGTAGAGCCTGAAGCGAAAAAACACGCTGAACGGACCATCAAAGCTTATGATCTTGAAACCATCGGTGAGACGGAATCAGCATTTATAAAAGCAATCAGCAGGAAATCGAATCGGAAAAATCTTCCCTACTTTTTTGGTATTCTTAAAAATATCCAACAAAAACGAGATGATGATGCTAAAAAACAATATTGCCGTGAACGGTACAATTGTCAGATGATGCTCGACATGCAGCGCCGAGAGAATGATCAGAAAGATCCGATCACAATCGACCATGTCATGTCTATGCTGGAAAAAGCAGTGACGGTGAAAGTCAGATCTGTCAAAGAGGTTGCCCTCAGAAGGGCTCGCGAATGGACACAGGAGCTAATGAAAGGGTACAAATATCTTGGTACACTGAAGAAAAAATTCTCTGATGCTCTGGGGAAGTTAAACCATTTGAGTCTTGATGAAAAACAGAAAGTCTGGGAACTGATAGAACAGTTTCTTATTCCTAAACCCGCGGAGAAGAGTGTTACCCACTCTTTGTGATTTTGTTCGAATTCTTATTGTCCTATTACATTTAGTCAGTGGGGCGAACCTGAATAATATTAACATGTAAAAAAAGCATTTTGGATATAAAAAACTGTTTAAATACAAAAAAGTACTACTGGTTCGCCTCCACTGCACTTTTTTGTTTGATGGTCTTATGTTTTAATCCAGTTTTCAACACCACTATCATATACAGTTATTTTATCTGACGATATTTTCAATAAACTATTAACAGC
>JAUUWG010000034.1 GCA_030589165.1 Desulfobacterales bacterium | reverse complement strand
TTATCAGCAAATGCCTGCGAGGTTGTAAGCATGAAAAACCCGAATAGAAGAACAGTTGTGACCGCAAACACAAGTATCGAAATTTTGCTATGTTTTTCTCTCATGTTAATACCTCCAAACTAAATGGTTTCTGAAGAACAGAAGGCGGTCTGTAAGATTTCAAATAGAAGATGAGCTGGAAGATGAATTTAATTTTATTATAGAAAATTTATTTAAATTTGCCAATAAGGTGAAAGCCTTATTTTTATAGGGAAAAAATCCCAAGTTTATCCCTGTTGACCAGCCGTGGTGAGTTGGCTTGAGGGGCTTGAATAAAAGCAAGGAACATAATTACAGATAGCTTGCCAAACCTACAAAATATCAATCCGATGAAAGCTTTTTGATATAAGTTTGTTATGTCACCATGGTTACCTTGAATGGCATGTAATGTCAAACTGTTAACCGAAAAGGAGGTAACCATGAAACTATCAAAAGCGGCGAAAATTTGGATCGATTACCACAAGGCCAATTCCAGAGAAAACACCGTTCGGGCGTACGAAGGAACCATATCAAAATTTTCCCACAGGTTCGGTGACAAGGAACTTGATGTAATCGGTACCGATGATGTCTTATCATTTTTGAATGACCTCACCAACGGGCGGAAGCAGCAAACAAAAAAAATCCGCTATTCCCACCTAAAAGCCTTCTACAGCTTCGTTAAGAGCAATCTTGATCCGGCTCTGAATAATCCCTGCGACAATCCAATGATGAAAAAGCTTTTCAAAGCCAAAGCACCCACTAATTGGAATATCCTTGAAAAAGAAACAGTCGACGAAATTATTTTCAGAACGATCAAACCCAGGAATCGGCTTATTTTGGAATTGATGGCCAGAGGCGGTATGCGTATCGGTGAGGTTCTTAAATTAACACTGGCCGATATCAATGATCGTAAATTGATCCTGCGTGACCCAAAGAGCGGCAAGGAATATGAGTTCGTTTTTGTTCCACAAAAGGTGGCCGATAGGTTGAAGGAATATGCCAAGTCGGTATGCAAGGAATCATCTGATCGCATTTTCCCTATAAGTTATGAGGCGGCAAGGGTAATGGTATCTAAGGCCGGTAAAATGGTTAATGTCAATTTAAGACCTCATGATTTGCGTCGTCATTCTGCCACGTATGCATCTCGATCCGGCGTGCCCATTGAAATCGTTAGCAAGGTAATATTACGACACGCAAACCTGTCCACAACGCAACGTTATTTGGGGAAGATCAGTGATATTGAAGCCGTTAGGTGGATCGAGAATTTGTATGGATAACAATTAACGCCGGGGGAGCCGTATTATCGGTTCCCCCCTGCTTTTTTTAAGAAATGAATATCACAGCACAATCAGGTGGCTGATATGTTGTTCTTTATAGCAGGTATCTGTAACGTTGGCCATGACACGCGGGGAATAGCACGCCGCTTCGCTCTGCGCTATTCCCCGTCGTTGTCGATGGCATTGTTGGGGCTCTCCCGTTCCGGAAAGTACGTCAGACCGTGGACCTTGGGCAATTCCACGTCATCGGGGTGTATCACTGGGTGCTTGTCTCTGACTTCCTGAATCATCTTTGCCAGCTTAGCATATGTCGACGGTAGTTCGTCACAGTCCATGGCGAGGGCTTCCGCGAGCAAAGGTTTTCGCGTTGACCATCCAGTAAAGCCGATGGCTGCAGTGAAACTCTGGAGTTGCTTTAGCCAAGGTTTCTTTGGATTAAACTGCGACTCGAAAGAGGCACGTTGCGCAATGACATCCGCAGGGAGGATTGCGTCGCTAAAAGCGGCATTCAGAAATATCTCGACAGGGAAGGATTCCTCGAATGACCCGCCAACGTGACCGCATGAGTAAGAGACGACTGGCTCGGCCGGTATTGGGAATAGGTAGATTGACTCGCCTAAGAGATCTTGTTTCTTACACTTGTCGACAGAACGGATGGATTCAGGGTCATTGTCATATGTGACGATGACAGGCCTATCGTGGCTCAACGTGAGTTTCAGCAGGCGCAAAGCTGCTCTCAAATTACCGTGACCGTTATAGTTTGCAATCTTCGCGCCGACTGCTTCCAGATCAATTACGTCAGTGAACAGTATTGGCAACGCCACTTCTTCGGAATCGCCTTCGACGAACACGAAGATGACTTGCTCCTTGGCGGCTCGTGCCATGACGGCTTCGTCGTGGAGATCAGAGATCGCCATGTCCGCAGCAATATCTTCCCGGGTTGTAGTCATTCTCTTTCGCTCCAACAATAATTATACAGTCTGTATAAAACTGTAAAGATAGACTGTTTGCGTCCGTATAAGAAGTTGCCGCACTTTCTCACGTTTCCGGTCAACTGCTTAATATTAATTAACATACGCCATTTTCTACAGTTTAACGCTTTCGGTTTATGCAGTCTGTATAAACCCGGTCAAATTCCCTCGAACAATTTTCGTATCCCCCTTGTTCAGGAGATGAGTGTAAATCATAGCGGTACTGACCTTTTTTAAACTCCTACAATTCATAAATGCTTCGGAGGTGTTATCTTGCCAATATCTGCAATATTAACTACTTGCAGATATCCTTTCCTTATCCAATTACCCCACAAAGCCCAAGAAGCAGAGTGATCAACAAGATAAACATTCCGTTGCGCCCAACCTGCTGCTGGAAAGAACGCGCAAAAAAATCCGATATATCTTCAGATACGAGTGGCAAGACACAATCCATCGTGTTCAGGCGAATGAAAGGGGAGAAAAGAAAGCAGGTGTACCGTTTCCCACTCAGGGCTATTGAATATTGCCCGGTTGAAATTATCCGCTTCCTTAAATCCGACATTGTCGACCACAAGGAGTCCTCCTTTTTTAAGAAGTCGGCGGCAATGTTTTAAAACATGAAAGTAGAATTCCTTATCGATGTCCAGGAAAATCAAATCAAACGCTCCGTCCATGGTGCTCATTTCATCCAGAGCATCTCCCACTATGACTTCTATACGGTGTTCAAGACCTGCTCTTTGAAAATTGGTCCGTGCCCTGGCTGCCAGGGTCTGTTCCATTTCCAGGGTAACAAGCCGCCCGTCTAAAGTCTCACAGGCTCTGGCAAGATAAATGGCGGAATACCCTGTGGCAGTACCCAGCTCCAGAATCTGCTTGGCCTGTGTAACCCGGGCCAATATGTATAACAGGTCTCCGACGACCGGCCCGATAATAGGTATCTCTTCTCGGTGGGCTTCCTCCTCGAGTTTCAACAGCAATGGATCTCTGGGAGGGACAAACTGCCTGAAGTATTCTTTGAGATCCGGATGCATCTTTGACATTTATTCACCTTTGCAGCCTGATGATTTTGCATACTTTGCCAACTTTAGCCACAATGAAATCTATCATAAAGGCCTGCATTGTTCAATATGGGATATCAGGATACTCTGAAAATCAGGATGTATCCTTCCAAAGAAAAACACTCTCCAGTTCCCGGCAGTATCTTAAAAATTCTTTGAAACACCTGTTCGCCTGCAAGGCTTTTTCCGTATGGGGAATGGTTGAAAAAAAGGCCTGGCTTCCGATGACGATCAACTTGTGCTTTGCCCGGGTGATGGCAACGTTGAATCGGTTCGGGTTATTGAGAAATTCGCTTGCGGTATGGTCGATATCAGATGTGGTAAACGCAAAAAGGATCGCGTCTTTTTCGGCCCCTTGAACGCATTCTACGGTGTCGATGAGAGGAAGGGAAGTCTCTTTGTCTCCAAGTAATCCGCCAAGGCGTTGGGTTATGGCATTATTCTGGGCACGGTGCGGAGAAATTAATGCCAATCGGTCCGGGCTCAATTCAAAGTCGATCATCAGCCTGAAGGTTAGTTGGGCCATGATTTCAGCTTCTATTTCTGATTCCTGGTGACATCCCTGATGATCGGTCAGCACCAGTACAACCGGTTTTTCCGGGTCCAGAATCTCATCAATAAGATCCGCTTCTCCCCTGCCCTCTCGTGCCATCTGCTTTTTGCTCTGCCTTTGTGCCTCAAATGATAGTCGGGAATCTGCATTGTCGGGAGCCGGATGAAGCATCTCATCATACCACATGCGGCTGGGAAATTTGCACAGGTGTTTGTTCATTCGGTAAGTTAAATCCAAACGAGTTTGCTGCGTCGGCGGATAACGGTCCAGAAGAAGCCCTAATATCGATTGCTGAAGATCATTTTCATACTCACCCAGAACGATTGGCGGCAACTGCTTGACATCTCCGAGAAAAAGGAAATTGCCTTTGCCATAGATTAAGCTGAGTAAAGCCTGGGGAACCAGGATCTGCGAAGCTTCATCAAAAATGACCCAGTCAAAGACGTGGGGGAACTTTCCATGGCGGCTTTCAAAAAGCTGATAAAGGCCATATCCAGTGGCGCCCAGAATCAGGTAAGGAGTTTCCCTGATATCTTTCATGCTGTCTGAGGATTCAACCTGGGCAATGGGATTCTCTTCATCTGTTTGCGGGTCTTTCCAGCGGCCGAACTTTATGCAGCGGGCCGGAAAGTTTTGAAGTTGATACGCATTGACCAACTCCACCACCTTTTGCAGCACGTGGTCGATCGCCTGGTGAGTCAAGGCGCTGACGGCAATGCGCAGCGGCCTTCCCTCTTCATAGGCTTGCTGGATAAGGGAGATCAGAATCCAGCCCAAAAGATGGGTTTTGCCGGTTCCCGGAGGTCCTTCGATCAGACTCAAAGGATATCTGAAGGGCAGTTCCAAAGCACGCTGCTGGGCTGTATTCAGTTGCGAAAGAGGCCCGGATGTTTGCAGTTGCTGCCGGACCCAGTGCAGAGATTCCACAGGTTGTTGGTCAATGCACCGGCCATGGATGAGTCTGACCAGCGGATGGGGAGAGTCTCCTGAAAAGACGGTACGGACAACGTGTTTGAGCTTGGGTTCATTCCAATCCGTCAAATCCTCTTCAAGAGAATAGGAAATACGTTTGTTCAATGCGATTCGGCCTTGCCGGGAACGGACGGAAAGAAAACCGTCATGATGATCATAATGGGTCAGGATAACCGAAAACCCGCTTTGCAAATCAGATATCCCTTCCGGGGCAAGTTTAAGAAAATCTCCTTCGCGGAACTTGGAAAGGCCGATTTTTTGAGCAATTTTGAAATTGTAGAGAAAGCAGCCTTCATGGTCGAGCATTGTTCCCACAAAGGTCAACGGCCCCATGGCCCGGAAACGATCCACCCGTTCAGGTAACGTATAATTTTGCAGGGTCAGGATGTCCTCTTCTTTTTGACGCCTTTCCTCTTCAAGAAAATGGATATAAGAAGCCGGCAAGGTGTCCTGGGGTTCGTGGGAAGTTTCCTGGTTTTCCTGTTTCCAATCGCTTTCCAGGTGATTTAAGGCCCACTGCCAAAGCTTATCCTGGAGTATGAGTGAGTCCTCAAGATATTTGATGATTTCTTTTTGATCATCGATGGAAGCATATGGCATCGTATCGCTATGGAGCAGGCTTTCGGGCAATTCCGGTTCCGGGGTCAGTCCCAGAATACGGCTGATGGCAAAAAGCGTCAAAATTCCGGGAACCGGCAAATCAAAATGCTTGCCGAGCATTTGGCGCAAGTCCGTCCCATGGGGCTGAGGAGCGTTCCACAGAAAATCCAAAGGGTTGTTCTCTGCCATGGCTCCTGCCCAATCCTGCAACGCCTGCCCGGACCCTGCCCCGAAATAAAAAAGATGAGGCCCCTTGCCCTGGCCGATACTTTGTTTCCAAACCTTGAGAAATCGACTGGAGAAATCCTGCCACACCGACGATCTTTCCTCTTGTGTAACCATCAGCCAGGTACAAGCATCCATCACCTTCCCTGCATTGTCCACCACACGCCAACCCAGGCCACAAGGCAAAGATGAAAGCGGATCTCTGATCAGGTGCACAAATATACTTGTTGAGATATTTGCAGGAAACAACCGGGTGGCCTTTTTACACAAAGCAATTCGGTTTGTTTTCAAGGCCGAGACACGTCTCTGAATGCGTTCTTTTTGCTGGGGACTAAAAAATTTTTTCTTTTGATCCGATGCTGCCCGAGAACTTTCAAACCAAGCGCTTGTGGTTTCGATGGTATTCAATTTCAGGTCCCGCATTTTCCATAATTCTCCCGCGGTCAATTGAGGCAGAAATTGAACATCTTCCGTTTCCAGGGCCTGTTGATAACAAAACTCGAACCAGGCGCAGGTCACACAGTGCTCGTCAAGCTGATAGGTGCATTCTGAAGCGGGCTGCAGCAGATGACCCGCAAGATTTTGAAAAACCGATGGAAAGGCCGCTGTATAAGGATCAAGATCAAACGTATGTTCTTGAGGACCGACTTGGAAATCCCCCTCACTGCCTGGCACTTTGTTCCCGGTCTTCATCTCCGGACGCGTCAGCAGAAAACCGGTACGTGCAACCTCTACTTGCAATGGAATTTTTCGTGAACCGATCAATTCTCTTAACAGCAGGGAATAAAACGCCACCTGCCATTTCTGATTGTAGCGGGCAGACCGACTGCTTTTGATGTCTCCAATCTGTAAAACCGGCCCTTGTTTTCCATAATACACCCGGATGAGATCGGGAATACCTATGCCATCTACGCACCGCAACCTGGAATGGCTTGATTTTAGAACGGATTCGAGGATAAAGACTCCCTGACACAGGTAAAAAGGCTTTTGGGAAGGTGCTTTAGCTCTGTCAATCAGCTCTTGTAATCGGCTCATTGATTCCCCGAAGCGTTGTTTCAAAGATCGGGATTTACCGTGTCCGTCATTTTCTTGTATGCTGATCAGGGCTTGACTTTGGCCTTTAAGATACTCCAGTACATCTGCTTCGTATTGACGCCCCTCCTCTATTCTCAGCATTTTCAGTTCGTTTTCCACTCGCGTACGCCGGGGAGGCTGTTGATCAGGAGGCAGAAAGTTGAAGCTGAACCATCGATTGCATTGTTTGTGCCTGAAATACTCGCCGATGATTGTTCCGGTGAGAGGACGCAGCGTGGGCCTGACTGTGGCTGCATAATCATCCATAGGGCGAACACGGGGGTTCGCCCCTACAGATTCAATAAAATCATTTTTTTGGAGATCGATCCCCCAACGCTGTTTTTCCCAGGCCAGCATGGATTCTATGGAAACCGGCGTATCAAGAAAGGCAACCTCCTGACATCTTGGTTTCTCTGTTGGCGATTCAAACGTATTCAGATTGCCGGACACAATTTCCGAAGATTTATGCAAATAACCGGTAAAGGCTTGGGCAAGTCGGCTGTCAAAAATAAAATCGGTCAATTCTTCGATCAGCAAAGCGGGCGGCAGGGCCGTGCAGAAACTGTTCAGCGAAAAAAGGGCACGTAGCGTCTTGGCATGTTGTTTCACCCAAGTTTCGAACGCGTCTCGATCCAGAGGCAAATTGAGTTTACTAAAATCAATCCAGTGGGAGCAATTGATCCCGATTTCATCGGAAGTGATGTAGAGATCCTCTACATTTGCTCCGAGGTCGTGTTTAATGGTCCATTGCAGTATCAGATTACCGATGGAGCCTAAGAAAGTTCGATAGCAAAAAAAACCATCTGATCCCAGAAAAACTTCAATGCCGTTTCCCAGTATTGCTGACTGCTTATCCTGTTTGAGTTCACCGGCAAGAAGCTTACGGGTGCGGGCAAACAAGCCGAAATTTTCTCTATTTTCCGTTGCATCCTTTGATTTGAGCAACGCACGGATGGACCGGGCAACCTCGTAAGAAACATGACAGCCGGTGCCCAGCCAAACGATTTGCTTGTCATCTAAATGGGTTGCCGGTTGAGCCAGTACCCGTTTTCGTTCTCCGGTATCGATGTGCAGGATTTGAATGCGCTTTCCTGCCAGATACACCCGGTCTCCGGGATCAAGCTGACGGACAATGGACCAGGGAATATCGGCAACAGCTTCGCCCGGCAGCTCAAGGGTGTAGTTTTCCTCTGTTTCCGGGAAATTACCCCAAATTTTGCGTTCAAAACGGCAGCGCCGATAGCGCCATCCTCCCTGAAAAAGATCTTTAAGTTGAGTCTTCTCCAGCCATCCCTGTTTGACAAGTGAAGCGAAAAGAGCATCCAGGGTTTCCCGTTGCCGGGGAAAAAGGTCCTGAATGGCCGGCAGAGAAATCCGTTTTTTTTCATAAACACATGATAACACTTGCTGAACCAGCACACTGGGCAATGTCCTGGGTAATGGCAATTCTACGGCGCCTTGTATCGCCGGCCCCAACAATCCTAAAAAACGTAAAAGCTGCATCCCGGCGCGCTCCCCCCGGCAGATACCCCAGAAATGTATCCGGTTCTGACGTCGATTGGACCGTCCGATGCGCTGTAGAAAGGTGCATACGGAATCGGGCGGTTCATAAAGCAGTACACCGTCCACATCCCCAATATCAATCCCCAGTTCAAGGGTACTGGTCGCAATACAGAGCGCGTGGCTACGCTGTCGGAATCGGCGCTCCGCAGCCCGGCGTTCCCGGGTCTTGAGATTGGAATAATGAAGCTCGGATACCTCCTGAAACCGCCCCTCCTGGTTGACCATGGCAAACAACCGGTCACATTTGCCCCGACTGTTGGCAAAGATCAAAATTTTGCGGTATTTCCAGACATCATAAAGATCGTCTAAAAGGGCAACGAATTCCCGGTCTTCATTTTTGAGGTGAATCAGATGAGGAACAATATCCCGTTGTATGTTTGCGGCGCATTGAATGGTATCAGACTGAAATCCGAAGAACTCAATCACGGAATCCACGTCGGCGATCGTGGCGGAAAGTGCCATCTTCTGTAATGGCCGGGAAAATCGGCGTTCCAGACGGGTGATCAAATAAGCAAGCTGCCGGCCTCGGTAGTTGTGAACAAACAGGTGAACTTCATCAATAATCACCATGCGGACCCGGGACACAAAGCCTTGTAAATCCGGATTGGAACTTCCCAGCAGGACATCTAACGATTCCGGAGTGGTGAGCATGAGATCCGGCCGTTCTCCGCCTGAACGTTTGATGTCACCAGTACGTATGGAAAGGCGAAGCCCCAGTCGCTGGGTCACAATAGTCTCAAGCCGCCGTTTTAAATCAAAGGCAAGGGCACGGGTCGGGACGATGTAGATGAGCGCCTCGGTCCGTTTGGATCGGATAATTCGTTCCAGACAGGGTGCCAGGACCGCTTCGGTCTTGCCCGATCCGGTGGAGGACTGCACAACCAGGTCCCGCCCTTCAAGGATAGGCACAATAGCCTGTTTTTGAATCAAATGGAGGGAGGGAAAGGTTCCGTAAAAGGCACGATAGGTGTTGGGGAGTTGTAAAAGCGGTGAATCCAACAAAATAAATTTATTCTGATTTCTTTTCGTGTTTCTTGATTAATTTAAGAAGTTAAAAAAAGTGTGAAGTGCCCAAAGTGATCTAAAGTGCCTAAAGTTGAGGAGTTCTATCAATCTTATATAAAAAGACCGAGCGAAGCAACTCATTAACTTTAGCTCACTTCAAACTTTAGCTCACTTTAGGCACTTTCCCGGTTTATCCGGATTAAGATTTTAAAACTTGCTCCTGATGGATCAAATCCAATTGATCCACCAGTGCTTTCAACTTAAGACGGGCCTCCTGCCGGCGTGTTTTTGACAACCGGTCGGCCATCTCCTGACGGGTTCCTATTTCAGGCGGCTGCCATCCATAGGCCCTGGCATGGAGAACAATCAGTTTTTCGGACAACTCCTTCCATTCCTTCAACGTCAGATCATGCAGGCGGTAAACAGTCAAATCACGCCAGGATTCGGCATAATTTTGATCAAAATAGCGAACTTCAACTTCATTTCGGATTCCGACCTGCTCATAATCTTCCTCCCGGACTTTCATAAAAAAATCATCGGTAAAGGCAAACACCGGGTAAAATCCAAAGACCGGGGCATCGGGAACAAACGTTTTTTGAAGAATTCGATAGCTTTTGCTGCGGGATGTGATGCGGGTCTGGACAATGGATTCTCCTTCGTCAAACAGCAGCACCCATCCTTTAAACCCCATCTGCTGAAAAAGACGGGCCAGGCCATAGACCATCCGGACATACGGGTCTGTTCCTCGACAGGTCAACGATGCATCCTTGTAAAACGAGACCTCTCGGTACCTGAACGCATGCCTCAGCCGATATACCGGAATGGTTTCACCACCCAAAGCCCGTGCCAGCAAATACGGAAACTCTCTGGGGCGGAACGAAGCGTGTTTTTTCAAAGCCTTTTCACGTTTTGAAAGCCGAACGTTCTCCTGGGCAAGGGCCACGAGAACGGCCTTAAACAGGTGAGGCATTTCATCAGGAAGAAGATCGAGGACGTCGAAGTTTGAGTTTTGCGCTTTCTTTTCCTTTGCCCAAGCTTTCCACTGGTTGACAAGGGAAGTTTTTTCCATGCCCGGAAACCGAATCTCTGCCACAAGAGCCTGATAAACCTGTCTGAAATTGTAAAACGGAATTTCCCTGGGGTCCAGATTGATCAGACTGGTAACAAACCCCTGCTCCAGGGCCCGCTGGCGAAGATAGGTCAGACTGTGGGATTTGCCCTGGCCATAGGCGCCGCAAATACACAGATGTGCCGGCGAATTATTGGCCAATGCGTTGCCTCCCTGGTCAAATGCACGGTTCAAGTGTGCTTCATGGGCTGTCAGCAACTGGACGCCAAGAGGATCAAAAAGGCCGTCACGCAAACGTTCCACCACGCGCCGTAACTGGAATGCAGTCACACGCTCCAGGGCCTGCAAAAAAATAGAAGTATCCATCAGGAATCCCAACGGGGTTGAAGTTGTTCGACTTTTTCCTGTTCCATCTCCCGCTGGCTGGTTGTTATCTGTTCCGTCAGATCCAGGTCTTCCATGGGGGCTTCTCCTTGTTCGGCCATATCAAGAATACGGATAATCTGTTTGACAAAGAGACGAACCTCACTCAAGAGCCCCATTTGCTTCTGGTTCTTGCAAATCTGTTCGATCAGCTCATCCTTGACCGAATCTTTGGCTTCCCATCGGTAGGAAATTTCATGAATCCGCCGAAGGCATACGCCTAACTCGATCAGTTCCTCTGTTTTAAGCGGCGTACGATGGAGGTCGATCAGAACACCCCGGTAGTTGAGCTTCTTTTTCTCACCAATGGATCGAACACGGCTCCAAAGGGCATCATAGGATTTAAAGCCCTTTTCTGAAATAAGAACATCCGGAATGATTGAAAAGAAGATGTGAAGATACTCCGTATGCTCGGTGTTATCAATGAGAAGGCGTACATTCTCGTAGGCTGCATTGCGAATGGATGTGGCCTGGGCAATGACCGTCTCCAACTCGTCCAACAGAAGAATAAGACCCTTATAGCCCAGATAGCGAAGGAAAACGATCAACGCGTTCAGAAGGTGTTTGCTGTTGGTTTTGTTGATCACCTCAAAAATCTGGAACGGTTTCAACTCCCTTTTGGTGATTTTACCTCCTTCAAACCAGTGATAAAGGATTTCCCGATCCGCTGCTCGTTCTTCTTCGCTCTCTCCTTCCTGTAAAGGGGCCAGCCGGTTGTTTACCAGCGCAATCACCCCATTGGCAAAATTGATATTCATTCCGGGAAGTGTGCGAAGGGTTTCAGAAAGTTTTTCTATGGACGCCTGTGATGAGGGTTTATCCTCATTGATCAACGTTGCCGCCAGGCCGTCTATCCAGGTGTCCAGCAGGCCTCGAATCCCGCTTCCTTCAAAAGTGCCGCAAAGCTGCCTGACAATGGTCTGATAGACGGTCTCAAATTTGTGAATCGGGACTTCACGGGTCAGGACAACAAAAGAGACGGCAAAGTTCTTTTGAAGGGACAGATTGCGGATGACAGACATAAAGTGCGTCTTGCCGTCTCCGTAATCACCGCTGATAAAGCGGACTTTGGCCCCGCCTTCGCCAATATAATGATCAAGATCATCGTCGATGAACGTCAACCAGTTTTCACGGCCCACCGTAAAAAAGGGAACATACTCGGTCGGCACACTGCCTTTGCGAAGTTCTTCAATGATGGATCGGGCCTGGAAAGGCTTGAGTTCATCCAGATGTTCCTTTGATATCATTCCTCTTTCTCCTGAAAGGATATTCCGGTAATCTGACGCCGCTCGCCATCGCTGTCAATCAGCCAGAGGGAACTGTTGCGTCCCGGGCTTAATTGCAGTACATAGCCATCGGATGTGCCTCCGATACCGGCCTGAAAGTAGCGCCAGAGATTCACCGAAAACTGGTCCAGACTGCATCCCTTGAATTTGGCCTTATCCATATTCTGAAAAAAGACCCTGCTCTGCAGAGAGATCACATACTCCAAGTAAAAGCGCTGCATGGGAACCGTATGCCCCAATGTCCATTTTTCTTTTTGAATAATATTCGAATACGTCTGGTAAAGGCTGTCAATAAAGGTCTGGGGGTTATAAGGACTGTCATAGAGTTGGCGCTTAAGGTTTAATACGGCTGTAATGATACGCCGGGGATCAATGGACT
Organism: Desulfobacterales bacterium; assembly: GCA_030589165.1. Lineage (GTDB taxonomy): Bacteria > Desulfobacterota > Desulfobacteria > Desulfobacterales > JAFDHS01 > JAFDHS01. Next base: position 5,310 of record JAUUWG010000034.1, on the reverse strand, counting down.
TCAACACTTTTTTATTGATCGTGGTCGTGCGTTTGCTGAAACTGATCTCACCGTCAATTCCTTTGAGGCTTGCAAAACGTGGAAAATCAATATCCATCTCCAGATCAGCTTCTTGGGCAAGTCGGCCAAGGTCTTCAACCAACTGCATACGATACCGTTCCACCTTTTCGTCGGTGTATTCCCCCAAACGATCAAACAACGCCCCACATTCATTCAAGTCTTCATCTTCTTGAATAGTATCGGCCAGTTTGCTTTTCAACAGTTCATCGAGCACAAGAAAATCATCCCGGCTGACACAACGAATGCATTGTTTCACAAAGTCGGCCATACGCTGCTTTCGATTCAGTTCCTTTTGGTAGGGCTGCAGTATCTGTTTCAAACTCTCTTGAGTATCCTGGAGAAAGGTTTCATTATTCGTCATCACTGTCTCTCTTTTATGAAAGTGTTTGGTTTAAAGAATTCAGACAAGTATTCTCTGTAGAACAAAACATAATTAAAGGCAACCGGGATGTCAAAAATCTTTTTGATTGATTAATTGCATCTTATATGAAACATCAAGATGCCTGAAAGATACCCTTAATTGCAGCATGTTGGCGTTTGCAATCCAGGATGATAATGATAAGCTGGATGCATGGATAGCTCAGAATATATACAGCGGTCATTTAAAGAATTGATGGCCTCGTAAAAAATCCGGAGCCGATTAAGTATCGAGATTTGAGTAGGTATTTACTCTCATTCCTCAAATCTCAAAACTTCGACAGAAAAAACTTTCAACGGATCTGAGGTTTGAAATTGATCGGCTCTTTAAGGAAAGAAATATGACTACATTCCCGACATTTTTTCATAATCCCCGTTCCTAAAAAACAAAATTTATTCTGAACGCTTGGAATAAACCAGCAGAAAAAAGCAGAGCCACGTTAGAAGCCCCGCTTTTTCCTGACTGGTTGATTCCATTGTTACATGGCTTTATCGAGCTGAAATTTAAAAAATTTCTATCTAAGGGACTCGGCACAAACAAATTATCCCATTTAGCATCTCCTCTTCAGGCCATCTTTATCCGATCCTCAATCAAATCGTCCTCGAAATAGAACAACTATTCCTGTGGCGATTAGATTTCGGATCGAATAAACCTGACCTAAACATGAGCGCTATCTGGAACACTTTATTTTTTCCGAGTCCCTAACAGAAAGCAGCGTAACTAAGTTAAATTAACCTTAACTCTGCCCTGTTTATTCTTTTCCAAAGTCGTATCTTTAGAAATTAAACACTTTGGCTTCTGCAGCCAGGTCTATCAAATGCGGTCCACCATCTAAAACCATGTTTGAAAAAAATTTTGCCTCGTCAACCTGACGATTCTTGGCACATGGAATTCAGACACCAATTGGAACTTGTTCTTCAACAAGATAAGGTAGATAATCATTCGGGCAATCACCCGTTGCTGTTTTTTGATTTAAATCTCTCGTGGAATCAGCCCACTTAACCCCGTTATCAATAAAAAATACATCCGTCTTGTGACCTTTTGAATGCGCAATTTTGGCAAATTGAAAGCACCTTGTTGCAGATTCATTGTCATCGCGGCTTAAAACAAATAAAAAATTAGCCATCGTTTACCTCCTTTTTTAAATTAAAATTCAAAGCCATATAACGTTTGGGTTTGGCTATCGCTTAACCCAACCTTGCATGATATTCATTCAGCAAAATTAAAATTGCCGACAAAACCCGCCCCCGCTTCGGTGGATTAGGTCTGTACAGGCCAAAAAAAAGACTTGTTCTAGTCCTTCAAATAGTATTCAATTGTTGATACCACCCGGACCATCTTGTAAAGCTGACTGCCTTCGATAATTCCGGGGGCTCGGTCCCGTGGTTTGATAACAAAAACGCCTTGATTCGCCCGTCGAATTCTTCCAATGCGACTCCCCGAATCCTTAGCAAATTGTTCAGCGGCTCGACGCGCTTTGGCAGTCGCCTCGGCAATCATATCCGGCTTTAGTTCACTTAAGCCGGTGAACAGAAATGTTGGCCCGCTATAAGGCCCCCCTCTCGACGACAGTACCACTTCCGCATCGACAAGCTCACCGACAGCTTGACTGGCTTTTGCGATTGCCTCGGGATCGTTCGAACGTATCATGAGGGTTTGAGCGATGATGTAACGGCTTTGCATCGGACCCGTTCGATAGGGATCAGCAAGGCGATCGGTCACCTCCAGTCTCTGAATTTCAGCCACAGCCGGATCTATCCCATGGTTTTTAAGAAAAAAGAGAGTCTGTTCATGACTCTGCCTGATCTTGGCCTGGGCCAGGCTTAGATCATCGTCGGTCGAAACAAAACGGAGAGGCCAGAGCGCCACATTTGCTTTTACTTCACGCTCAGACACGCCTTTAACGGTTACAAAACGGTCCGCAACGCGTCCTTGAAAAAATCCATCTCCAATAAACCATCCGGCAATGGCAATACCAAACCCAACCATTGCGGCTGTCCATATATTTATGCCATTTTTCAATTTACCCCCCCCCCTTCACGTTCCAATAAGTCAATCCTATGCCTGCCAGGGCCGCATCACTACCCCCAAAGTCAACAGAACCTTCGTAAAAGGCGAACGCGGATTTCGGGTTACCCCAAATCCCTTCAGCCTGCAATATTCCGGCAATAGCAGTGCGTAGTTTGTCGGACAAGCTATCTTTTTCAAATTTCAGGAGAAATTTTTTTTGTGGCATCTGTGGGTAATATGCCATATATAACCTGGAAGATGATGTCTATTCGCCCGTGCCATTTATAATAAGATTCACTTTAAGTTAGGGCCATGCCGGTTAGATATAGTTTTTTTTCCTTAAAACTACTTTTTTGTCATCCAAAAGGCTGTTCTAAACCTCTAAACAACTCCTCGTTTAGCAATTTATTGTTAAAATATCAATCAGTTAATTTGGTCCGACAAAGAGTTGACACGCCGGAGCTCACCTGACGTCAACACTGCGGGGCAATGAACTTAAAATTTGCACGATTCGTTTTGCGGTGAATTTGGCATAAAAAAACCGCCAGACTGTTGGCGGTCAGGTGCAGCGATTTGTTCGGCTAACTGATTATTTCTTTTCATTTTTTACAGTATTTTCTTTTTTGATGGGATAATAATTGACCGAGGAACACAAAGCATCAATAAACTTTTTTAGATGTTCTTTGCTTGTCATAATTTGAGTTTGCTCCACCATACCTTCTGGAAGATTCGTTAAAAATCTTATGAAACTAATGTTATCTTCTCGCATTCCTATATTTATATTATCTACCCAAATAGGACTTAAATCAGATTTAAGGCGAATTTCAATAGGCTTATGTGTTTCTGTTGATTTTTTTGCCATAGCAACTTACTCTCCTAATGAAGATATTTTATTGATTTAGTTTCGACCTGCTTATAAGGTGGAAAAATATCTGATTCACTAACTATATCAACGTAATCTGATGTTTTCTGTTTGGGTATTTGTGGTATAATTATATATTTTACATTATTACTTGGTACTTCATCAGTTAATGGGAATCTTCCATCACCTCGTTCTTTGAATAAAAAAATAGACTTTTTGTGATATAATTTTTTCCCACCGAAAATAATTGAATAGATAAAGCCCCGTCTAATACGCCTATGCTTATGTAATGCTTGCCGTGATATATTTAAAATTTTTGCGGCTTCAGAGGCAAAAGTGAACTCTTCAAGTGGCAATTGTTTGATCAGGCTGTCTCTACGCTCTTGTTCTTTTTTTTCTATCTTGATAGTTGTTTCTTTTGGAAACAAAAGATTTCCGCAATTGTCACATTTATAATATTCTACATTAAAAATTTCATAGTTTCCGATGAATTTATTATGCAAGTTCAAAGAGCCTATATGTTCTTTATAGGTGCCACCGCATTCGTAGCATCTCATTTTAAATCTCCTTAAAACTGTCAACGATTAACATCCCATCCTCAACATAGAAATGGGTATATACATTTTCTCCTAATATATTTCTTGCCCTATAATAATCGACCCAAATACTTGGATTATTAAATCGAGGCTCCGACTTATAACAGCTTTTTTGAGAAAGAGCTAAAAGTGCCTTCTCAATATCTTCAAGAGACCAGCCAAAAAAATCTCTTGCTGAATTACGTGCGGATTCAGTTACATATAACTTCCCAGATCCTATAAAATTACGAATTTGTCTCTTGCTATAATATGGCTTGTCTCTTGTCATTAAATACCACCACAGGTTGACATCTGTCAACCTTAAAGATCATCGCGCGGTTAAAATTTAAAAATTTGACCATCCGTAATTTGTCGGACCAAGCTATCTTTTTGTTTTTTTAAGAAAGATTCCATAAATAGCTGTTTTTTGGGCTTAGCGCGTACTTTTTAGGACCAGAAACATGGCTGTAAGGTGTTTGGGGTTCCCTGATAGGAATTGGGGTCAAATCTTTAATCTTGACAATTTAGACAATATGTTCTGAAATTGCTTTTTTAAAGCTAAATCTTTTTCCATTTTTATACGTAATCGTTTTCGGGCAACACTCACCGAACTGTAATCAATTTTCCCAACCATTTGACCAATTTCAGCCTGTGTTATATTACAAAAACGATAAAGAAGTTCCATCAGAATGGCCCGGTCGGTTGAATTGTTGCCTCGACGGCAAACTTCTTTTTCATCAACGTCAATGATTTTACAAAAATGTTTGGCATCCTTCATATCCAGCTAAAAGTAGTTTACACTTTTTGATCTGATCGAGACAAACTCGACGCCGATATGCATTCCCACGCAGGAGCGTGGGAACGAAGAAACAATATGATTGTTTCCCCAAAAGTGTAAACCTACAAATGAAGGATGCCAAATGTTTGATCAACACTTTCGAGAGCGTTCATAATTTCTTTAATAAGAAAAATCTTAATTATCAAGTAGTTACAAATAAAACCTTCATAAGGTATTGAAATTTAGTAAAATTGACAAACTTGAAAAGCCAGTAACGGCGAGGTCTTTAAAAAATCAAATTTTAGTGAGCTGCCATTTTTTGAAATTAATGCTGTGTAAGTCATTGATTTTACACTAGCCAATTTGTCAATTTTTGATAAGTTACTGATATTATTAAACTCATTATGGCAACTCATCTGAAAGGATTAAAATTATAAATCCTTTATTTACAGATGGTTATAGTTGTGAATGTCGAACGCTCGCCACTTTCGGCGTATAAATTTCCTTTGCAGCTTTTAACTGGGGCTGTTCTCTTTGAGATTCCCGGGTAGCGTTATCCAGATATTTTTCCCGGATATATGCCTTAAAACCGGACAAACCTACAATG
>JAUUWG010000137.1 GCA_030589165.1 Desulfobacterales bacterium | reverse complement strand
GGTGATCTCTTTTTGGTAAGCATCCTTTAAAAAAAGAGCCATTTTTACGGGGTAATAGACAGCATTAAACCGGGTGCTCCTCCCGGTTTCGGAATTGCCGTAAACGATGGAGGACCGGTAGATATTGACCCTGATCCCTTCCTTTGGAAATGTTTCCGACACATACCGTTCGCCCTGGTACTTTGTCTCCTCGTAGACATTGTGGAACGTTTTGGTTTCAACCAGTGTTTCTTCAAAAGTCCCGGTTCGTTTGCCTGCCACATAAACAGAACTGACATGGTGAAAATAGTAACATTTACTGTTTGCCGATACCGCCAGTTTTAACAGGTTTTCCAGGTTTTTTATATTGGCGGTTTCCAGTTCTTCTCTTTTTTTCTCTGAGAAGGACGTACCGGCGGCGCAGTGAACGATTTCATCGATGGTCTCGGACAGGTATGAGTATGTTTCACCCGTCAATCCCAAGTCCGGCCTGTGGAGGAAACCTTCCACCACTTCAAGCCGTGAGAGCACATCGCTCCCGTTCATTTGAAACCAGTCCAGTAATCGGTTTACCCTCTCTTGTGCTGATTCATTCTTATTGGAACGGCATAACATTATCACCCGGTACCCCCGTTTTAACAACTCGACGGCGGTATGGCTGCCGATGAAACCGGTGCCTCCGGTAACCAGGAATACGTTTTCTTTATTATCTCTTTTTCTTATTAATGCCTGTTTGGATATTTTCATTAAATGTTTCCTGTTACCTGAATAAAAAATTCTCTTTCCGGGAGAATCCCTGGTACAGGATGGTATTGATCCATTGAATACCTTTGGTGTTTTTGCTCAATTCTTCCACCATGGCGCCCGCCTCGACCAGAACCTGCCGCATCCGCTGGATTTCCGACGGGTCCGTATGGTCAATATAGTAGTCATATTCCAGGATGGCACGTTTCCCCAAATCTACGGGGGTCAGGAAGCCGTAGTCATGTTTTATATTGTATTTATCGCCGATCCGTTTGAATTCCCCGTTCATTTTTTGGATCACATCGATCTTGTCCAGGGGCACATAGCCGATAAAAGCCACAACATGTTTGAGCCGCCCCATTCGTGAGCTGAGGACCCTGAAGGTACTGAGCCAGGCCGGGTTTGTCATCTCCGGTTGGGCATAGAGCCGGGTATAAAAATCCTTCAAGTCTTCGGGAACCAGTGCGCCGATGGTTTCCGGGGAAGGGTTTAATACCGTCTCCAACAGAGGGTACATTTCTTCTTTGCAAAAGATTTCATAGAGATTCCCACCTGCCTCCAATTCGCTTAACATTTCTATCCATTGGCCTTTGATCAATTGGGGAAGGCTCAGCATCAATAACCGGAATAATTTATCATCGATGGAGACGGCGGTCATTTTTTTAATGGTTTCCACCGCATATTTATCGCCGATCACCAGCACCAGGAACCGGATTCCCAGTGTCTCTTCAAAAAGTGTTTTTACTTTTTCTGCTAAACCGGCGGTGGGTGAAATAAAGGTGGAAATATATTCACCGCCCAGCAGAGCAATGGAAATACCGATTCTCCGGCTTCCCAGTTCCCGGCAGAAGGCAGCGGCCTCTTCAAAGGAAAAAAATGGGATGCCAATCCCTTCTTCGTCATGGGTGAAGGGATGAAGTTTAATGGATGCGCCGGTGCAAATCCCCGGAGAGGGGGCGCCTTGTTTTTCAAAGCCGAAAAGATTGGGGGCATTTTTATCGTTGAGGTTAAAGGTTTCCCCCCGGTGACTTACAAATTCTGCATCCACGTAGTTATCCGCCCCGGTGCCGTAGGCATTGGAGAAGGTGGAGAGTATACCGGAACACATGATATTGGCGCATACGAGAGCCGAGGGTTCTGCCGAGTTCACCCGGAACCCGTGGCGATAAACCTCTTTTTGGAGATCGAATGCAGACACCCCGGCGCCGATATCCACGCGCCAGTTATCTTTATCCATGGAAAGCCATCTCATCCGGTTCATGTCCATTACCACACCTTCGCTCATGACAATCCCGATGACACTGCTTCCGTTTCCCCTGACGGCAAAGGGGAGTTCACAGCGATTGCAGATAGAGACGATTTCTTTTACATCTTCTTTTGTTTCCGGCAGTACCACATACTGGGGCATTTTTTTCTCCGTTACAGGGCAGGGGTCGTCGGCATAGGTCACCAGGACCGCCGGGTCGTTGGTGGCATGTTTTTCCCCCACCACTTGTTTGAATTGTTTTAGAATATCATCGTCTTCTACTTGTACCGTTTTCTTATTTTCGTCCAGGTAGGCATCCACATAGTCTTTGAGGGCTTTCATTACTTTCATGGGCCTCAGTTCGGTAACGAAGTGACATTGTTTGTCGCAAATCCCGCATAAAGTACAGGTTTCGGCGATATCTACCAGCTGTTCCGTCACCGGCACCAGGTTTTTGGCCAGTGCATTGTAGAGGTCCATCCTGCCCTGGGGGTAGTAGCTGACATAGTGATTGGTCGCTCCCGGGGGGCAAAGACCGGTACCGAGAAAATCGATTTTACACATGGCATAGTGGCGGCATTGTGCGGCGATTGCCGCTGCTTCTTCTGAGATCACTGCATCCTCCTGTCCTTATTTTATTATAGAATAAAAACTGATAAAAAAATCCTTTTTAATCATATTAAAATTTTAATAGCTTGAAAACCGATTATGAAGCATTTGATGGAAGAACTAACATGTATCACTATAAAAAAATATTTCTCCATTATTCTCACGATTCATAACATGATGATATGCTCCCTGACAGGTAATCCTGGTCCTTCTCATGATTAAACTGCATCAAGATCTGGAAAAGTAATAAAGTAAGGCACCGTCCCTCTTTATTAAAGGTATTTCCCGGGTTGTTCAGGTCAACTTGAAAATTTTTTTTGTGTAATCTTTTATTTTCTGGTAGGATGATTAAGTCGGCTGTCGCTGAATCTGAGCCAGAGGAGGAAAGATTTCCGGGATGAAGTAACAGGTATGTTTATCATTGCCTTCGACTTCTTCAGATAGTTCATTTCGATAATTCAGCCATCCATGTGAAGGAATGAAAATACATGGGAGGAAACAGAAAACTATAAACAAGTGATCAAAATGAATTAAAACGCGGGAATTGTATAGGTTACCACCATAGGAATTTCCTTTTTTCGCTACGGGGAATTATCTCTCAGATTTTAATACTATTGGAACTTAATCATTATCTATGAAACATTCATTAAAAACTGGATTTAGCTTTGGTCTGACCTCCGGGATAATCACAACCTTGGGTTTGATGGTGGGTTTGCATTCCAGTACCCACTCAAAGATTGTGGTTATTGGTGGAATTCTCGTAATAGCGATAGCTGACGCACTTTCGGATGCAATGGGTATTCATATCTCCGAGGAATCGGAGAATAAGCATTCCACAAGGGAGATATGGGAATCAACGATTTCCACATTTCTATCCAAATTTGTTTTTGCCCTGACGTTTGTAATCCCGATATTATTGTTTCCACTCAATACAGCAATTATCATAAGTGTGATCTGGGGGCTATCCGTAATAACAATATTCAGCTGGTATATAGCCAGGGGGGAGGGGGCAAAAACATATAAAGTCGTTTCAGAACACCTGTTCATTGCAATCCTGGTTATAATTGCGACCCACTATGTTGGAAAGTGGGTAGCAACCTTCGGGTAGAATGTCTTCATTGCCTTATGTCAACGTCCTTACTTGTGCTGGCAATGACATTGCCGTTTTAAATCAGCTCCGCGAATATTATGTTGAGGATATTAAAAAGTGGTTTGAAAGAGACTGAGTCAGAGACAACTAAGAGCTTTATTATGGGTTCCATGTATACAGGGATTTTTAGTAATACTGATTAGAAATTTTGGCTATTTACTATTCTTCAAAAGAATGGAATTTAATTGAAAGAGGATGGAAAATGACTGATACCGATACTTACATACAGCAGTTGCTAGAGTCCAATCCTTTGAGAGAACCTACCCTTCGTGAGGCAATCCAGGCACTGCAACTCCCTCAGGGGAGTCGGGGTCTGGATGCGGGATGTGGAATTGGCCTTCCGGCCTTATTACTGACAGAGGCAGTGGGACCTGCTGGGCATGTCACTGGCCTTGATATATCTGCTGAGTTCCTCCTTCATGCAAAAGAAATTGTAAATAAGTCAGGCTTATCGGAACAGATT
>JAUUWG010000018.1 GCA_030589165.1 Desulfobacterales bacterium | reverse complement strand
TTTATGATTATTTAAAAAAAAATAAACTTTAAAAATTGCAATGCTTTTCCAGCTATCCCACAAAATAGAACTCGATCCAAATAATATCCAGGAAGGCTATTTCAAAAGGGCCTGCGGGATTGCCCGATTTACCTACAATTGGGCGTTGGAGGAATGGAAACGTCAATATCAGGAAGGCTTGAACCCATCAGCTTTGGCGTTGAAAAAACAATTCAACGCCATCAAATATGAAGAGTTTTCCTGGATTTCGGAAGTTCTTCGTGATGCGAACAGCCAGCCTTTTACCAACTTGGGAAGAGCATTTGTTAATTTTTTCAAAGGAACTGGCAAGTACCCGGTTTTTAAGAAAAGGGGAATTCGTGACAGTTTTTATATAGCCAACGACCAATTCAAACTTGATGGATTTAAGATCAGAATCCCCAAGTTGGGATGGGTCAGAATGCGGGAACAGCTGTGATAATTGCGGTCTTGAAATAGATCGGGACTTAAATGCAGCGATTAATTTAGAAGAAATGGCCGTAGGTTCTACGGTGACAGCCTGTGGAGAGGCGGTAAGACCTAAGCAGTTGGTTCGGGCAGCCTCCATGAAGCAGGAATTTCCCTTCATTCTTACCAATGGGTAAGAATGAGTAAGAAGAAAGGAACAGTTTTTTTGATTGGGTTCATGACTTAAATAAAAAATAGGAAATATGATGAAATGGTTACCTGAAGCTGAAGCGGCGCTCAAGAAAGTTCCATTTTTTGTGCGCAAAAAAGTCCGTGTTCGTGTTGAAAAAGAGGCTGCCCATGCCGGCATACAGGTGGTAGGCCTGTCAGAGGTCAAAGCCACTCAGAAGCGTTACTTGAACCGGATGTCGTCTGAAATCAAAGGCTATCAGCTGGATGCGTGTTTTGGGTCTGACGGATGCCCGAATCGGACAATCCGGTCGGATGGATTGTTTAAAAAGATAGAAAAGGCTTTGGAAAAGGCGGATTTGCTCAGCTTTTTAAGAGAGCATGTGGGCGATAATCTTAAATTTCATCATGAGTTTCGGATAACGATGGCGGATTGCCCGAATGCCTGTTCTCAGCCTCAGATTAAGGATATCGGTATCATTGGTGTCTACGTACCCAGGATTACTGATGAAGTCTGTTCTTGCTGTGACGCCTGTGTGGACACATGTCCGGATAATGCAATTAAAATTGACAGGGATCCGGAAATTCCTGTGATCAATGATCGCCTTTGTATGCTGTGCGGTCAGTGTATTGCCGTTTGCCCGACGGGAACGATGGCAGAAAACAAGCGGGGTTTTAAAGTATTCCTGGGAGGAAAATTAGGACGGCACCCTCAGCTGGCAAGAGGGTTGTCGGGTATTTTCAATGAAGACGAGGTGGTCGAAATCGTAAATGCCTGTCTTGATTTTTATAAGCAGCACAGCCGCAAGGGTAAACGGTTTGCCGAAATCCTCAAGCCTGCCGATTTTGAAAATATTGCCCAACGTTTCGATAAGAAAGGGTAGTGATATAAATAAAGCGCAGAATTTTAAATCCACGATCCTGAAGCAAGGTGAAAAATATAATTGCGTGAGGGAAGCGATCCGTATACTTGCAGAGAAAAAAATTCTTGAAAGCCGTCGTGGAGACGGCACATATATTTGCGCGTGTGAAGAAACGGCTTTAGTTGATTCCTTAGCTCAGGCCATACAGACTCAGAAAAAACGGCTCCGGGATATTTTTGAATTCAGGCGGTTCATCGAACCGCAGATTGTCTTTCTGGCTGCTCAAAAAATTACCCGGAAAGAACTCGATTACTTGAAGATACTGGTTTTTGTTCAGAAAAGAAAATTCCTTGCAGATGAGGATGCTTCCGACCTGGATACCGCCTTTCACCTTCAGCTCGCAATGGCATCTAAAAACAGGGTGTTCCAGGAGATGGTCAAAACACTTAACAGCGTTTTGGCAGAAACCCGCTCCGAGTTTCTGCAAAGTAGGGAACGACAAAAAACTTCGGTTAATGCCCATATCATGATTATCGATGCATTGGAAAACAAAGAACCGGAAATGGCGAGCCGGGCAATGTACGATCACCTTTTACAGGTCGAGCAGACCGTTTTTGGAGACAGCACTGAAAATGAAGACGATCCTCAATAATATTGGAACATAAAAAGGAGAGCGTATGTATTCAATTATTCTAATCTATTCGGCAGTTGGAGCCATAGCCGGAGTGCTCGCAGGACTGCTTGGAATCGGCGGCGGGCTTGTGATTGTACCCATGCTGCTATTTTGTTTCACATGGCAGGGTATTCCTGATCAGTTTATCATGCACCTGGCCCTGGGAACATCCATGGCCAGCATTATTTTTACGGCAACATCGAGTTTTTGGGCCCATCACAAACGCGGTGCCGTTTACTGGATTGTGGTGCGCAGAATCGTTTTGGGTATTTTTATGGGCACATTCCTGGGTTCATGTTTTGCGGTGCGTATGCCCACCCATATTTTAAAAGGCTTTTTTGTTATCTTTCTTTACTATGTTGCGATCCAAATGTTGGTGAACCGTACGCCCAAACCTTCCCGACAGCTTCCCGGCAAGCTGGGAATGTTTGGTGTGGGTAATGTGATTGGTGCGGTTTCAAGTCTTGTGGGCATCGGCGGCGGCTCTCTTTCCGTACCCTTTATGATCTGGAGTAACATAACGGTGCACAATGCCATCGGCACATCGGCAGCCATCGGCTTTCCCATAGCCGTTGCCGGTACCTTGGGTTACATTTACAATGGATTGAAAGTTTCAAACCTGCCGGCTTACACGTTGGGATATGTCTATATCCCGGCCCTGGCAGGCATTATCTGTGTCAGTGTTTTGACGGCCCCTCTGGGAGTTCGTCTGGCCCACAGTCTGCCGGTGCAAAAACTCAAACGTGTTTTTTCCGTTCTGCTCCTGATAGTAGGGACGCGTATGTTGATGGGTGTTTTTTAAAGCGTCTATACGTCGTTAACGGTTATTTGCCACTCATTTGATGAGCTGAAAAATACGCATAATCTCAAAGAGGGATAGAAAAATAATTGTTGCACACAAGCAAAAACGTTTTTGACTTGTCGCTGACCTTCACGTATGCTTTGATTTTATTGAAAATAGTTCTTAACGTCTGATTTTGAGTACTTGACGTAATATTTTTGTTGAAAGCCAAATGAAACGAAAATTGCACTGCCAAGGAGAGGATCATGCCCTTATCCGTTGTAGATCTTTATCAAAAATACTCCCCAAGACCAACTGTGGTGATTGCGGCTATTCCACCTGCTTTGCCTTTGCCAGCATGGTTGTATCGGAAAAGCTGCCTTTAAAAAATTGTCCGCATATTGACTCCGCTCTACTTGAATCCGCTCAAAAAGAGCTTGATGCGCAGTATGCCATCGGCAAATGGACTAAAAAAGACATGGCAGCCGATGCCTTGCAGTGGGCCAAAGAGCGTGCTGCATCCATGAAAATCATGGAGGTGCACGAGCGCATTGGCGGCCGGCTGATCAAAGACGGAGACGAAGATGCCATTGAACTGCCATACTTTAGGGACACGCTGATAATTAAGTCCGGGACCATTGTCAAAACCAATGGAGAAACCCTGAACCGCTGGGAACAGGTATTCATTTACAATCATATGGCCCAGGGGGGCAAGCAGCTTCCCACGGGAAAATGGAAAGGATTGGTAGAGCTGCCGAATACCGTTTCCAAGATGAAATCGATGAAAGAGCATGTTGAGGCGCCTCTGATTGAGCATTTCAAAGGAAAAAGCCGGGAACTTTGTGCGGCTGGAGAAGCCATTGGCGGAAAGGTATTACACGATGAGGAGGTAAAGGCCGATGTCGTGTTACTGTTCAGCCCCCTTCCTCGTATACCGGTCATGCTTGTTTTTTGGGACCAAGATCTGGAAGAAGGGTTTGGGGCGGAAGTAAAATTGCTGTTTGACGAAACCATTTTAGAACATCTGGATATCGAATCGATTATGTTTTTAAGTGAGAGGATCAAACAGCTGTTGTGTGGTGAATCGGTTTAGATCACTTTATATTGTTTTGAGATAAAATACACGAATTTTAGTATTACTAAGCAGGAAAGAATATGGCGCTTGAAGACAAATCAATTTTAATTACAGGTTGTTCATCCGGTATCGGGTTTCGCAGTGCTGAAATGTTGTATGAGCGGGGGTACAAAGTTTATGCAACGGCACGCAAACCCGAAGATATCGAAAAACTGAGTGCAATCGGGGTTACGGCTCTTGCCTTGGATGTGACCGACTATGGGCAAATGGAAGATGTACTGGATTACATAGAAAAAGATAACAACGGCAAGCTTTATGCTTTGTTTAATAATGCCGGCTATTCGCAAGTCGGTGCTGCGGAAGACCTGTCTCCGGAAGTGGTAAAAGCTCAGTTTGAAACCAATTTTTTTGCTCCGGTTGAGCTGGGTAATCGTGTGATCAAACGGTTTATGCGGCGGCAGGGTTACGGACGCATTGTTCAGAACTCCTCTGTTTTCGGGCTGACATCCCTGCCGTTTCGTGGGGCATACAGCGCCAGCAAGTATGCATTGGAAGCGTTTACGGATGCCCTGCGCCAGGAGCAGGACCTTTATAATACAAGAATTAAAGTTTCTCTGATAGAGCCGGGTCCCATTGTTTCCCGTATTCGGGAGAATAAAAATCTGTATTTTGAAAAATACATCGAACCTGTCATGGCCAAAAGCTTTTACAGGAACGTATATGTACGCATGCAGTCCGCCTTGACCATGACCGGCAGAATCCCTTTTACCAAAGAGCCCGACGCTGTGGTAGAGAAGCTGATACATGCGTTGGAAAGTGATAATCCGGCGCCTCGTTATTATGTGACGCATTTAACGCATATCTTTGTAAATGCAAAACGAATCTTGCCGCACCGCATATTTGATAAGTTTTCAGCACTAATCGCTAAAAAGGAAACCGGTTGATATCATATTTTAATCTGTCTTTCATCGAGAAATAATGAGCGACCGGGGTCTGCTACTCCGCCGAACAGACCCTGTTCCTGCCCAGCTTCTTGGCCCGGAACAAGGCCATGTCCGCCTGTCCCATCAGCCTTTCCAGATTTCCTTCTCGATCATTGTCCGCGGCAATGCCTACACTGACAGTGACCGGGCATTTCTCCTTTCCGAAAGTTACCACGGATTTTTCCACGGACCGACGCAACCGGTCGGCAACCTTCAGTGCCGAATCAAGCCCGGTTTCCGGCAGTAAAACAGCGAATTCTTCCCCTCCGATGCGCCCGGACAGGTCTCCTTCTCTCAGGACTTGAGTGAACAGGGCCGATGTTTTCACCAATACACGATCGCCAACGCCATGGCCATAGGTGTCGTTGATCTGTTTGAAGTGATCGATGTCGATCATGAGCATGGAAACGGGTCTTCCGGAGCGGATACAATTGGCCATGTCCCTCCTGGCCTGGGTGAAAAAGAATCGGCGGTTGGGCAGACCGGTCAGTTCGTCCGTGGTCGCCATGTCCTCGAGTTTGCCCTGATAGTAATTGACCATGAGCACATTGATCACGATGACCAGCAGCGTGACAGCTATTCCGATAATCAGGTTGCTCACGAACGTTTCCCGGAGTTCTTGCAGGTCTTCTCCTTCTGCGTGTTCCACAATCAGAAACCAGTCAAACTCGGGGATATAGCGGGAAAGGATGAGAATATGCCTGTTTTGATAATCGTACTCCAAGGTCACTGCCGATACCGTGTCGGAAAGGAGGGACTGGGCAATATTACCGATCCCCTTCTGGTGGCGGATATTCATTTTTTCGATCAGTCTCTGGTCGGAATGGATCTGGATGAGGCCCTCCCTGTCCACCAGGTAAATTTTTTTGTGATAGCGTTCCTGGTAAGAATGTAGTAGGCGTCCCACTTCGCTCATTTTCAAACCTACGCCGGTAACCGCGATCAGATTGCCCTGGTAGTCGTTGAGGTGATGGTTGATGAAAATGGTCAGCGTTCCCCCGGGAAGCTTCGTCCGTATCCACGTCCAGCGCGTAGTCCACTCCCATGTCAATAAATTTGTAGTACCACACGTCGTGGTCGTCTTCCGGACTGATATTTTTGTGTAATCCTTTAAAATGATAATAGTTTTTCGTCTGGGAGGAGACCAGGAAGGTGGAAAAAAAATTGTATTTTTCCTTGATTTCCCACAGATACTTGATGATTTTGGAGATGTCTTTTTCTCCTGACAGAATCCAGTCCTTAAGAAAGGTGTCATGGGCCATCAGTGATGAAACCTGGATCGGAACGATCAGGTCCCGCTGGATCTCATGGAAGATCTCATTGCTGATTCCGGGCAGGGCATCGTCAATGATGCTCTGCCTGAGGGAGGCTCGACTGACATTGTAGTTAAGAAGGTTTATGGCAACAAAGGCAACTAAAAGAATCAGGCTAAGGCCCAAGCTGAGCTTGGTTTTAATGCTAAAGTGAGACATGTATCGGATTCCGGATATTGTAAAGATTCATTATAATAAATTTTTTTATAGCTTTATTCGTTAAAGGTCAAACGCTAAACTGTTTTCATAAATTCAGCAAACCCATATCCCCAAATTGCGGCAGTAATGATTTCAGATCCGCCGGCACCGGCATGGCGGCTTTAAAGGCGTTTGACTCCCTGATGCTTTCAGCTTTGTTGTAGTTCGGCCCGATTCTCTTGATAATGGCCACTCCAACCCCCAGGCTTCAAAAGCTGCTGTCGGCAGACCCTTCAAGGTGAAACTCAGGAATACAAAAAAAAGCGAAAAGCAGTTTCCGGCCACGGCCATTATAAAAAATAATGCAGTACAAAATTTGCCGACAATGGTATAAATCTCATTTTCTTATTTATGAAAAACGAATTCCCCGGCTCAGGATTTGCAAATATGTATCAGTTTAAAAATATAATCCAATTAGAAAAGGCATTCATTCTTAAAGAGGACGAGTCAACTTATATTTCTCGTTGTTCCGGCAATCTACTTGAATCTCACAAAAAATTCCGTCTTATTGACTTGTTTTCCGGCGCAGGAGGTATGTCTTTAGGGTTTTCAGAGCATTTCGGCCAACCTTTTGAACCGGTTTGGGCAAATGATTTTAATAAGTTCTGCGTGGACACTTACAACGAGAATTTCGGCAATCATTGTATTTGTGGAGATATCGTAGAAATATTAGAGGAAAATAAAATTCAAATTCCTTTGGCCGATGTAGTTATAGGCGGACCGCCATGCCAGGGCTTTAGTTTGCTTAATAAAAATCGTGAGAATGATCCTAGAAAAAAATTATGGAGGCCCTTTTTAGAAGTTGTTGAGAGATGCGGTGCATCCGTATTTGTTATGGAGAACGTCCCACAATTGCTTGGTACCTTTGAACATGGTGAAATCGTTGGTGTTGCTGAATCTCTTGGCTTTAAGGTGTGGCAAGACAAACTGGTTGCTGCTGACTATGGCGTACCACAAACACGTAAAAGGGCTTTCATTATCGGATGTAAATTTACAGATCCTTCAATTTTATTTCCTCCACGCAAGACCCATTTTAACCCAAATGGTAACGGTACACAGTTAAGTCTAACTTTTAACCAAGAGGATTATTTAACCCAACCTGAAAAATGGAAAACCGTCAGAGATGCTATATATGACTTGCCTTCTCCTGAAGGTACTCAAATCAGGAATCTTCCTCCGCCACTTGATTTGCATTTTGGGAGGAACCCAACCGAACTCAGTCGAAAACGATATAGAGCTATCCCAAAACAAGGGATGAATCGTTTTGATTTGCAACGAGTTGCCCCGGAATTGACGCCGAAATGTTGGATTAGAAAAAAATCCGGTGGGACGGATTTGTTTGGCAGGCTCTGGTGGGACCGGCCGGCCGTTACCATGCGTACGGAATTTTTCAAGCCTGAAAAAGGACGTTATTTGCATCCGGAACAACATCGGCCGATAACACACAGAGAAGCGGCCAGGTTCCAAAGTTTCCCCGACACCTTTCGCTTCACAGGATCAAAAATTGAAATCGCCAAACAGATAGGCAATGCCGTTCCTCCCCTGTTAGCAGCTCGTGTTGCCGATGTCGTCAGATTATTACTTGACCGAAAAGATAAAATATGGACGTCTTCTCACGAGAAAAAAGAAGTCAAATTATGTCGCATGTAGGCGGCAAAGATACAAAACCTGAATTAATCGTCCGTTCTATCCTCCACAGAATGGGGTATCGGTTTCGTCTTCACAGAAGAGATTTGCCGGGCAAGCCTGATATAACTCTCCCAAAATATAAAAAGGTTATATTTATCCATGGCTGTTTTTGGCATGGCCATGAAGGTTGCCCAAAATCAAAGCGCCCTGACACCAATAAAGAATTCTGGAATAAAAAATTAGATAAAAATATTGCACGAGATAAAATAAACATGGAAAAAATCAAAGAATTAGGTTGGGATGTATTGGTTGTCTGGACGTGTGAATTGAAAAACATGGATACTCTCAAGAATAAAATAATCTCTTTTCTTGAAAAGTAAGGAAAACGAATACGGAATATCAGCAAATGAATTCGGAAGAAATCAGGCAACAACTTCAAAAACTATTAATAAATTTTGAACGGGAACTTAAATCAGACAACCTCAGGGGAAAAGTTCTTTCTCTTGTTCCTTGTTTTCATTATATACGTGAATTGGGAAAGTCTCTGATACCTGCCGATATTGCTCGAAGCGCCCGAGATAGAATTCTTCATTATTTCATTAAATATTCCGGGGTAATTATTAGTGGTGATGAGTTGCTTGTTATATCGGGCATTCAAGAATATGCAAGAAGAGTTCGTGAACTCAAAGTACAGTTCGGTTGGTCTATAGTTAGTGGGGTGACGGCAAAACAGATGGCGGTTGAAAATGAATTTCCCATAGATAATATTGATGTAAATTCCATGGGGCCGGCTGATTATATTTTGCTTTCTACGGAACAGGATAGAGATGCGGCTCATCGTTGGAATTTGGCAAATGAGATAAGGAGAGAGCGTATTTCCGTTCGTGACAAGATACTAAAATTTTTCAGGAAAAATGTCGGCCAAAAAATTACCGGGGAGGAATTAAAATATTTGGCAAAGGACAGATCGGAATGGGCAAGAAGAGTCCGTGAATTACGCACCGAATTCGGTTGGCCTGTTGTTACTAAAAATACGGGACGTCCTGATTTGGAAGTAGGCGTTTACCTTCTTGAAGCCGACCGTCAAAGCCCCGAACATGATCGACATATACCTGATCCTGTAAAAACAAAAGTGCTTCGAAGAGATGATTATAGATGCACTAAATGTAATTGGTCACATGAAGAATGGAATCGTTCCGATCCCCGCCACTTGGAATTACACCATGTGAAGCCTCATGCAGAAGGCGGAGATAACACGGAAGAGAACCTGATTACCGTATGTACGGTATGTCATGATGACATTCATCGTCGGCAAAAATAATGTGGAATTTTCTCGTTCCCACGCGCCTGGGTGGGAACGAGGGGAAAACCCGGATAATATCGTGACTATTATTGATCAATAACTCATAATGCTTTTTTGAAGTCTTTCTGAGATTTGAATTATGATGGGACCGGCACTTTTCGCCAGTCCTATCGGGCGCGGCTGAGGATACCGACGGGCACGAAACGCGGCCTATCAATGCGGGTCGAGACAGACACGCGGGAGCATACTCCTCCCCGCGCCCGTTAAAGAATACAAAAAGTGACTTATGGTACGTAAAAAAGAAAACAATCGAAAGATAATAACCACATCACCAAATAGGCGCCCTTATGGTGCAAAGCTGACTTTGTTACTCGAAGATCACATGAACTTCAAGATTGATGGTGAATGCAGCCTTATTGTTTCGCCAGAAGTGATACTTGAAATAAAACTAGCAGATAAGAGACCATACATAAAGGGAAGTTGCTGGGATATTTGCGTGTATGGTTTTGCTACAGCTGGTGAAGCAGAAAATTTTGGACTGAAGGTAGCTCTTGGTTTTTTATGGGTTGCAGTAAAAAGTCAATATTCGGCAAGGCTGATTTATCATACACCACTTCCTTGTGCGATTTACGATAGAACTAAATCAGTAGGAATGACAGTAAGTGCCTTTGCAACAGTATCAATGGCATACAGTATTAAAAACGTAGTTGAACCATTAGATGAAATAATATCATCTAATAAAACATTAGATCAGAGACTTTTGGTTGCCGTGGAAATATTTACTTCGGCTAAGCTGGAAACTACAGAACGATCAAAATTTGTAGGGCTCGTATCTGCTGTTGAACCATTGGCAAAACAAGAGAAGTATAAAGATCCAGAATTGGAAACACTAATTACGGATTTTAAATCACAAATTGAATTGTCGTCTCTCGATCAACCTCTCAAAGATTCATTAAAAGGCCGAATTGATCAATTGAGAATTGAATCTGTTTCGAGAGCTATACGACGGTTAGTGAAGGACAAGCTGCCAGGTGATAAAGAGTCATTAGAAATTATTGAAGAAGCTTATGGGCTTAGAAGCAAAATTTTACATGAAGGGGCTACCGATGCTGATCTTCAGCAAAAAAGCCATGAAGTTGAGCAGGTTATAAAGGTTCTTATTGAAAAATATATTGATGATTTTATTAACTCGGAATAAGCGACGGGGTCAAACCTTGAATTGTGATTAAGGAAAGAGCGATAATTATTGATCAAGGTTTAACCCTAAAATTTCTTGAAATGTGGCGCAAGAAAAGATCTTCTGAATTCGTGAAATTCCTGATATGTTGGCTTCTATTTATTTCGGGTATGATATTATTGATTACTATTAACAGGCGAAGAAAGGATTAGGACAAGGAATGAAAGCTACGGAAAATTTAAATTCTATCAAAGTCTGCCGGGGAATCAGGGGCGCCACAACTGTTAGCGAAAACAGCGCCGATGCCATATTGGAAGCTACCCGTGAAATGTTGTACCTCATCATTCGCGCTAATGAAATCGATCCTGCTGATGTTGCCAGCGCCATTTTTACAACCACTGCTGATTTAACCGCTACCTATCCGGCATTGGCCGCCAGACAATTGGGATGGTATGATTCTGCATTGATGTGTGGCCATGAAATGGATGTACCCGGAGGCATCGAAAAGTGTATTCGTGTGCTGATTCACTGGAATACAACTCGCGAGGCAAAGGACATTGTGCATGTATACTTGCGGGAGGCAAAAAATCTGAGACCTGACAGAAACGAGCTCCCCCCCGTTTCCCCTGAAGAGATTGAAGCCGCGATAAAGCATTTTGATATGAAAGCGCTGAAAAAATAACTAAGCATAGGGGTCAAATCTTTAATTTTGACTTGATTGCCGACTGTATCCTGACTAATTTTTTATTCCCCCATTTGCTTTAAAAACTTATCAATTACATTTGTCGAATACCAACGCCCTTTTTGAACCATTTCTTCAACAACAGGCCTTACCCGGCTTATCAAGGACCCTCAATTCCAAATCGACAGCTTGTGGTATCACGATATGGCCAAAGAGTTCCTTGAAAATAAACTCGTATCCGACAGAACTGCGCGGCATTCAATTGCCGGAACGGTTGTTTTTATTCTTCATGCCCAGAAATACCCGGTAAGGGCCGGGGGTGCCCGGGGGCACGAGTGCGATGCGGTCGCCATCGTGCAGAATGCTGTCAAAGGGTTTCACCGTTCCATTGATAAATACGGCTTCAACATCTTCCGGAGCAAGAGCCATGTCTTTAATCAGATCGGCTGCGGTGTAATCATGCGGAATTTGAATAGTAACATTGGCAAACTCCTGATTTTTGTCCTTGAGTTTCTGTTGAAGAGAAGCGAAGGCATTAAACAGTATGGTCCCCACATCCACCTCCTAAGCCGGATAAACCGTAAAAGTGAGCTAAAGTGATCTAAAGTTTGAAGTGAGCTAAAGTTAATGAGTCGCTTCGCTCTGTCTTTTTTATATAAAATTGATAGAATACCTCAACTTTAGGCACTTTAGCTCACTTCACACTTTTTTAAATTCAGATTTTTTTGACATAAAAAACACGAAATTCAGAATTAAGCTTACTAAAAAAAGGGTGAAATTGCTTCCACCCTCTTCAATATAAAGAACTGATAGCTTATAGTGTTACGGTGTCAGGGAATCAGGAGACTTTTGCGGTTTGCAGTTCTTCCTCGGTGAAATCCCAGGTCGTGTTGTGTGGCGGCAGGCGCTCATCTTTGAAAAACGATGGCAGTTGGTCGTCCTTTTTGGTGAACCCGGCCCGCCGGTTGAATTCATTCTCGTTTTCGAGAATGGATTTGCCCAATGCAATGACATCATCCGGTGTCAAAGACAGACCGTAGCGGGCATTGATCATGTCGACAATCAACTGAATGCCGTTATCGCTGTCCAGAACGGCAAAAGCGACAAACAGGCAGAGACCTGCCGCATCAATTGCCGCCGTTGCAATCTGGAGGTTTTTGGACAGTTCTATGTTGTTTTCTTTTTTCAGCGGGTTGACATCTCCGCCGACTTTAAGGATGTTGGCGGTTACACTGTAACCGGCAGTGTGGTCCGCACCCATCGGGCTTGTTGCATAGGTGACCCCAACGCCTTTAACCGCACGGGGATCGTAAGCCGGAATGGTCTGGTTTTTAACAACGGGAACACGATCTACGCCGAGTGCCTTGCCGGTGAAAGCGGCGCCGTTGCCGATAATTTTACCCAACGGATCGCCGGTTTTGATTTTGTTCAGCAGATCAATCGCTGCCTGGCCGTCGCCCCATTGGATCAGGCCGCCTTCCATGGCCACGCCCAGCGAACCGGCCATCTCAATGGTATCAACACCGACATCATCACAAATGGCGTCCATCATGGCAATCTCGTCATAATCCTTAACCAGCAGGTTGGAGCCGAAACCCCATATGGTTTCATATTCAAAACCGGATGTCAGGTACTTGCCGTTTTTGTCGTGATAGACTTGTGAACACCGAATAACGCAACCGGGATGGCAGCCTTCGGTGGGAACGCCGCCTCTTTCATTGATGAGCTCAACCATTCTTTCGCCGCTGATATCCTGGGCAAATTCAAATCGTCCTTCACGGAAGTTTTTAGTCGGCAGTGCTCCGGCTTCATTGACAATATTAACCAGAATTGCGGTACCGAAGCTCGGGAGGCCCTGTCCGGTAACCGGGTGGTCCTTGAGCAGCCGGCCCCATTTTTTATTGGCTTCTTTGAATGCTTCCGGATCGGCTACCGGTACCTTGTCTGCACTGGTATCATCCACAACGATTGCCTTGATTTTCTTGGAACCCATTACGGCTCCGAGGCCACCGCGGCCGCAGGCACGTCCGGCGTGTCCTTTGGGGTCGGCCAACTGGATGCTTGCCCCTGTAAGACGCTGCTCACCGGCTTGACCGATACACATGACGGCGGTTCGTTTGCCGTATTTGTCCCACAGACCGTTAATGGTTGCATTGGTGCCTTGACCGGCATATTCATCGGCAGGCAGAAATTCCACGGAATCTTTTTTGATGACGAGCATGGAAAAGGCGTCATCTATTTCAGGCTTGTCTTCCAGAACGACCGCTTTGATATCCATTTTGGCCAGTTTCTGTGCAACCAGACCGCCGGCATTGCTTTCTTTGATACCGCCGGTCAGCGGTGATTTGGCGCCTACGGAGAGTCTTCCTGAATTGAACGCTGGTGTGCCGCCCAACAGTCCCGGTGCAATAACCAGTTTATTGGATTTACTCAACGGATGACAGGTCGCCGGAACTTCATCCAGAATCATTTTGGATGTCAGCGCTCTACCGCCCAGGGCTGCCAGTTCTCCGGCCTCCTCAAAGGTATATGTCTTTTCCTTGGTGTTTATCCTTAGTAGCTTGGACATAAGGTTCTCCCTTTTTGATTATTCATGATACGAACTTCCGTTATGCAAGATAATCATTCTGAATAAAAACTGCGGGATGCAGAGGGATGCATCCCGCAGCGTCTGCTATCCGAGAACCGGATTATGGAGCGTGTTTTATGCTCCTGTCCGAATTACAGCGCGTTACGGTAAATTTGAATAACATCTTCCAGGGTCGGGCATCTCGGGTTGGTCAGACCACAGGCATCTTTCTGAGCGTTTTCAGCCATGGTCTTCAAGTCTTCTTCTTTGACTCCCAGCTCTGTAAGGCCGCTGGGAATACCCACATCGGCGGAAAGTGTCATGATGGCTTCCAGTGCTTTCTCTGCAGCCGCACGGGTTGAAAGTCCTTCAACATTTTCTCCCATGGCTTTGGCAATATCGACAAATTTGTCCAGTTTTGCGATCAGGTTGTAACGTTCCACATGGGGAAGAAGGATTGCATTGCAGACACCATGGGGCAGATCATAAAAACCGCCCAACTGATGAGCCATGGCGTGGACGTGTCCCAGACTGGCGTTATTGAAGGCCATACCGGCAAGGTACTGTGCGTAACACATTTTGTCACGGGCTTCCATATCACCGCCGTTGGCAACCGCTGCGCGCAGGTAGACGGCGACTAAAGAAATGGCCTTCAGGGCGCAGGCATCCGTGATGGGTGTGGCAATGGTGGAAACGTAGGCTTCTACGGCGTGAGTCAGTGCATCCATACCGGTTGCTGCCGTCAGTCCCGGAGGCATGCCGGCCATGAGCAATGGATCATCAATGGCGACATTCGGGGTGACTCGCCAGTCGACAATGGCCATTTTTACCTTACGGCCGGTGTCGGTAATGATGCAAAAACGGGTCATTTCACTGGCGGTACCGGCTGTTGTGTTTACAGCGATAAACGGAGGCATGGGTTTTGTAGACTTGTCCACACCTTCATAGTCATTGATTTTGCCGCCGTTGCTGGCCACAATGCCGACGCCTTTACCACAGTCATGGGAACTGCCGCCACCCAGCGAAATGATCAGGTCACAGCCGTTGTCCTGATAAACTTTCAGCGCTTCTGCAACATTCTTGTCCGTTGGGTTAGGCTGAGTGCCGTTATAAACCACGGGATCAATGCCAAGGTCTTTTTTAATGATTTCAACGATCTTATCGCAGATACCGGCTCCGGTAATACCTTTATCGGTACAGATAAAGGGCTTTGTTCCGCCCAGGGTTTTGATCTGATTGCCGATTTCTTTGTGAGATCCGATTCCCATCAGTGTTACGGTTGGAATGAAAAAACCGAAAACTTGCTCTTGTACTGCCATGTCTAACCTCCTTGGTTGTGGTTGGTCACATGTGTGAGTAAGTAAATGGGGTTAAGTCTACTGTTTATTTTAAAGCAAAAAAAAATTTTGAAAAGAGATTATTTACCATGGTCAAATTTTAACCTCTTTAACGGCGATATTGTAATCCTGGCTTTTTTTGAACAAAACCCCCGGAAACGGGATATTGCCTGTGGTCAATTGTTGGGGATTGAAATCAGGGTCGGCATTCAATGCTCTGATCCAGTTGATCAGCTCCCGGGTGGCCGGTCTTTTCTCAATGGAATCAAGCTCCCGAAGTTTGTAAAAGGTTGAAATCGCATTTTCCTCAAGCGTTGGGCCAAGATCCGGGAAATGGACCTTTATGATCCTGCGCATCATTTGGGGGTCGGGAAAAGCGATGTGATGAAAATTGCACCTGCCCAGAAACGGGTCAGAGAGGTCCTTTTTAGCGTTTGAGGTGATGATCATTACCGGACGATGCCTGGCCGTTACGGTTTCGTCCGTCTCAATGATGTCGAACTGCATCTGGTCCAGAACATCGAGCATATCATCCTGAAAATCGGTATCCGCCTTGTCTATTTCGTCGATCAAAAGGACCGTTCTTCTCTCGGAAGTAAAGGCCTGGCCGATCTTTCCCATCCTCAAGTAATCTTTGATGTTGCTGACATTCCTGATGGAATCGCCAAAGCGGCTGTCATTGAGCCTTGTTAACGTGTCGTACTGGTAAAGGCCTTCAATAAGCTTCATGCTCGATTTTACGTTGAGTACGATAAGGGGCATGCCCAGCGCCTCTGCAATGGCATATGCCAGCATGGTTTTGCCTGTGCCGGGCTCTCCCTTGAGCAGAAGCGGCATATCAAGGGCCATGGATATGTTCACGATCTTGGCCAGTTCATCGTCTAAAACATACTGTGTGGCTTCTGAAAAAGTTTTTTCGGTCTTGTCAATCATCGGGTCCTCTATGCCTGGACTGTTTCCTTATTTGTTTCTAATTTTTTCCGAAACTTCTTTTGTTAATTTAAGGACTTTTTTTGCAGAATCAATGGGCAGGGAACCTGTGCCGCAGCTCGGCGTTATAAGCGTCCGGGCCTTTAGTTGCGCTCTGTCAATACCAAGAGCCTCGATCTCTCCGGCCTGGCGTTCCCATTTGGATATCAGGGAATCGACCGTTTCTTTTTTCACATCTTCGGCATTTGAGGTCGGAACAATTCCCCAGGCCAATATGCCGCCTCTTTGGATAAATTTTTTAATTTGGTCCGGATAAAGCATAAACTTGTCGAAAAAAGAATACGCATCAAAACTGACGATATCCACCGATGACTCCAGAAGGAGTGACCATTCGGCATTGGCACAGATATGTACCCCGGCAAGGCCGCCTTCTGCATGGACCGCATCTATGGCCTCTTGCAGACAGTTTTCGACTTCTTTTCGTGATATGCTTATAAAAGCGGATGATCCGAATCCCGTAAGTCCGGGTTCATCAAAAAATAATATGACAGGACAACCGAATGATGAAAGCTGCCTGATCTGCCATCTGGCTTTCATCGCAATCAATTTTACGGCAACATCTTTGAGCTGTTCGTTATAAAAAATCGCTCTTCCGTTCTGATCGACCACGCCGGTTCCGAAAGTAAAGGGGCCGGTGATTTGCCCCTTGACCGCAACCGGCGGGTAGGGAAGTGTCTTTAAGCTTTTCATCAACTCAAAGAATCCCCTGGCGGTATCCGGTGTAAGCGCAAACCTTGATTCGGACAGATCTGCCGTCCCTTCCGTAACGGCAAGGTAGTCTTCGTAAAATTTCAGAACATCCGGTTCAAATGTTTCACCGGATGTATTTATATATGTTTTGTCTTTTTCAACGGTAAGACCGGGCATGCCGGGAAGAAACTGCGCCATCATGCCTTCTTGTTTAAAAACCGGGAGCTGGACCCACAAGGGAATTTCAGGAGTATATTCCATCATGAGCTTTACGGCTTCAACGTGATCGTCCATGGGAAGGCTTCCGATCAATGCCGGAAGGGAGTCGGCCTGAAAATTGGTTTTTATCATTTGTTCACCTTAATTTGTTAATTCTGAATTTCGTGTTTTTTATGTCAAAAAATTTTTTCCGCCACCAAGGCACTAAGACACGAAGGATGTAATCTAAAAAAATACTTTGTGCCTTCGTGACTTTGTGGCAAATAATTCCGGTTCCGGTTTATCGGGGTTAGGTAAAACCCATTAATCAATTTATGCAGAAATGTTAAAAATCGATTTGTATTACGAAATATCTTGATTTTTCGGCTCAAAGTTCTATTGAAATAAAAGAGAATATCGGGGAAAAAGAGTGTTGATATTTTATCATCTTTATCATAACTTTAAATTTTTCAAAACATAACTTTTTGAAAATATACATCTATAATAACTTCTTTACGACTATCGGTTTGAAAAAACGAAAGGGTTGAATTCGTGTCTATCCTTTACCGGCAAACCGGCAACGCCAAATTCCAGCAGATTCATGAACTTGCAAAATATTTGTTTTTTGTAGTCTGTGCTTTTCTGGTGTCCGGCTGTTCCATGATGATTTCCTCCGCAACGGTCAACCTGGCCGATAACTTGTCTGATGCGATCATCAACCATGATGATCCGGCAACGGTCGAAGCCGGAGGTCCGGCGTATTTGCTGATGATTGACAGCCTGTTGAAGGGTGATCCGGACAATCAGTCATTGCTTCGCGCTGCTGCGAACCTGTATACTTTTTATGCGGGCCTGTTCGTTAAGGATAATGCGAGAGCGAAAAAATTGACTGCGAAAGCGATAAACTACGCTTTTCGAGCAGTTTGTGTGCGTCGGTCATCCGCCTGCTCTTTACGGGATGTCCGGTTTCAGGCATTTTCAAAAATCATCGCCGGGATGGGCGTTAAAGATGTGCCGTCATTGTATGCCCTTGGGGCTGCCTGGGCCGGTTGGATTCAAAACCGCAGCGATGACTGGAATGCGATTGCCGAAATTTCCCGTGTCGAGGCGATCATGCAACGGGTTGTTCAATTGGATGCCTTTTACCAGGATGGCGGTGCTCACCTCTATTTGGGTACATTGGCCACATTGCTTCCACCTGCTCTGGGCGGCAAACCGGATTCAGGACGAAAACATTTTGAGTGTGCCATCGAAATTTCATGTGGTAAAAATCTGATGGCAAAGGTGACTTATGCCCGACAATATGCCCGTTTGGTCTTTGACCGGGAACTCCATGACCGGTTGTTACAAGAGGTTCTGAAGGCCAAACCCGATGTGCCGGGATATGCGCTTATCAATACTTTTGCCCAGGAACAGGCGCAAGAATTATTGGACAGCGCCGACGACTATTTTTAATCTCTCAATTCTAAAATTCGCGTATTTTATGTCAAAAAAAATCTGAAATAAAAAAAGTGTGAAGTGACTAAAGTGATCTAAAGTGATCTAAAGTGCCTAAAGTTGAGGAATTCTATCAATTTTATATATAAAAAGATAGAGCGAAGCGATTCATTAACTTTAGCTCACTTCAAACTTTAGATCACTTTAGCTCACTTTTCCGGTTTAGGGGGCTAAGAAACTCAGATGACTATACCTGCCATACTACGAAGTTTTGTTGTTGTGTTTTTTCTTTTATTGTCATGCCCGGCCCATGCGATGGTTTTCAAGATTGCCACCTTGTCGCCGGACGGGTCTTTCTGGATGCAGAAAATGCGGGAAGGTGCAGAGGAGGTAGCGCAAAAAACCAACAACCGGGTGCGTTTTAAATTCTACCCGGGAGGGGTCATGGGCGACGACAAGGTGGTTTTGCGTAAAATTCGCATCGGTCAGCTGCATGGAGGGGCAGTGGTCAGCGGGAGTTTGTCGGATTATTTTCCCGACAACCAGGTGTATGGTCTGCCCCTGAAATTCAGATCCTTCGAAGAAGTCGATTACGTTCGCGAGCGCATGGACCACCTTCTCACCGGCGGACTGGAAAAGAGTGGATTTGTTACATTTGGACTGGCGGAGGGAGGCTTTGCCTACATTATGTCAAACGCGCCGGTACGGACCCTGGATGACCTGCGAAAACAGAAAGTATGGGCTCCGGACAATGATTTGACGACCTTGGAGGCGGTGAAAGCCTTTGGCATAACGCCCATCCCGTTGTCCATCGCAGATGTTCGGGCAGGCTTGCAAACCGGGTTGATCGATACGGTGACCATTTCACCCATTGGTGCCGTTGCACTGCAATGGCATACGCAGGTTAACTATCTGATGGATATTCCCCTCCTCTATATTTACGGCCTGTTGGCGGTGGACCAAAAGGCGTTTTCAAAAATATCACCGGACCATCAAAATGTTGTCCGTGAAGTGATGGGTCGGGTGTTTCGGGAAATCGACCGCCGGAATCGCGAAGATAACGTAAAAGCCTTGGAAGCACTGCGTAAACAATCCATTCAATTTGTCAAACCATCAACAAAAGCCTTGAAGGAATGGTATTCCATGTCTTCTACGGTATCGAAGCGACTCATCGATACAGGCAGATTGTCAGAGGGCATTCTGAATACCCTGGACGGTATTCTCGCGGAATATCGGTCTCAACACGCTGATGTCGATAAATAAAAATATGGACGAATCGTTTTTGGAGCGTGTTCGGGTATTTTTGCACCGGCTCGAAGACGGGATTCTGTTTGGGTTGCTGCTGCTGATGATTGGTATGGCGGTCACACAGATTCTTCTTCGAAATCTGTTCCACTCCGCCATCATCTGGGGTGATATGCTGGTGCGTATTCTGGTGCTTTGGATAGGTCTTATCGGGGGAATGATAGCCAGTCGGCAGGACACCCATATCCGTATTGATATTGTTACCCGTTATCTGCCCAAGCGTGCCGAAGTCGCCGTTCAGGGCATTGTAAAACTGTTTGCCTCATCGGTTTGTGCGATCATGTCCTATTACAGCCTTGAGTTTGTAAAGATGGAGTTTGAAGACGGGGGGATAGCGTTTGCAAACGTGCCGGCCTGGGTATGTGAAGCGATTATCCCTTTTGCCTTTACCATCATCTCGTTGCGTTACTTGATTTTGTCGTTAATTAACTTTACAAAGCTCTTTAAGTCCGGATCGTGACTGTATACATTCTTTCGCTGATATTGATTTTGCTATCCATCCTGGGCACGCCGCTTTTTGCCATTATTTTAGCGGTTGCAATGCTGGGGTTTTATTATTTGGATGTTAATCTGTCAGTGGTTGCCATCGAGCTTTATCGAATTGCCGACACGCCTGTCTTATTGGCCCTTCCATTGTTTACACTCGCCGGTTATTTGTTGGGAGAAAGCAGGACACCCCAACGTCTGGTACGTCTCACCCGGGTATTTCTTGGCTGGATGCCGTGTGGGCTGGCGATTGTAGTCTTGGTTGCCTGTGCATTGTTTACCGCTTTTACCGGTGCTTCCGGTGTGACCATTGTTGCCCTTGGCGCCTTACTATATCCGGCATTGCGGCAAGGTGGATACCAGGATAAATTCAGCCTCGGACTGGTAACCACATCCGGCAGCATGGGCCTCCTGTTCCCCCCTTCGTTACCGCTCATTCTTTACGGCATTATTGCGCAGCAGATGAGTATAGGTCAAAGCTTCTCCCTTGGGGATCTGTTTTTGGCAGGACTTCTTCCGGGGTTACTCATGATCACTTTGTTATCCTTTTGGAGCCTGTGGGCAAACCGTCATGTGGCCATACCCGTAACATCTTTTTCAGGCAAGGAAGCGTTTGCAGCGCTTCGCCAGGCGATTTGGGAAATACCGTTGCCCTTTTTTGTGCTTGCGGGTATTTATGGCGGTTTCTTTGCCGTATCGGAAGTTGCAGCGGTTACGACCCTGTATGTGATCGTGATCGAAGTTTTTATCTATAAGGATATCAATTTGTCACAGCTTCCCGGTATTATGCGGGAGTCGATGGTTATGATCGGCGGGATTCTGCTCATACTGGGGGCGTCGTTGGCATCTGCAAATTTTCTGATCGACGTTGAAGTGCCGATGCGGTTGTTTGCGCTGATTCAGGCCCACGTAACCGACAAGATCATTTTTTTGATCATGCTGAACGTATTATTGCTGCTTCTGGGCGCTATTCTGGATATATTTTCCGCGTTGGTCCTCATGGTACCGCTGATACTTCCCGTGGCTGTGAGCTACGGTATCGATCCGGTTCATCTGGGCATCATCTTTTTGGCCAACATGCAAATCGGCTACTTGACGCCGCCTGTGGGCATGAATCTGTTCATCGCCAGCTATCGATTCAAGAAACCCATCACTGAACTCTACCGTGCCGCAATACCGTTTATGATCGTACTGTTTGTTGCGGTACTCGTCATTACGTATTGGCCGGATTTGAGCCTGGTGTTTCTGCAAAGATGAATATTTTTGTTGACTAAATATGAATATCGAAATACGAAGCAAATTTCTCAGAATCAGGCTTGCGATTAGTTTCCCCTTCCGGAGGCAGCAAGCCAAAGTCGGGCCCTCCGGACCCGGATTCTTTACTTTTCGTGATTTAAAAAAATTCTTTTGGTTCTGATTTGTCCAGGTTAGTCTCTCTTTTTTAACTTTTCCGGTTTATCCGGATTCGGGGGTTCGAAACTATAGGAGGCAAAAAATGATACAAATAAACCGGGTTGCCGTACTGGGAGGAGGAGTGATGGGGTCAACCATCGCTGCCCACCTGGCAAATGCAGGACTTGAAGTATTAATGCTTGATATCGTCTCCCAGGATATTACCGAAGAGGAAAAAGCCAGAGGACTGGCCCTGGAAAGCCCTGAGGTGAGAAACGCTTTTGCTGCAAGAGGGCTGGAAAACGCAATCAAGGCAAAACTGCCTGCATTTTTCCTGAAGGCGTACACGAACCTGGTAGAGGTGGGTAACTTTGATGACGACATGGAGAAAATCAGAGACTGCGACTGGGTCATCGAGGTTGTGGTCGAAAACATGGAGATCAAGAAGAAATTCCTTGCAGAGAAGGTCGTTCCAAACATCGCCGAAGGGACAGTCCTTTCCACCAACACCAGCGGGCTTTCCGTAAACGAAATGGCGCAAGTCCTTCCGGAAAGCGTGCGCAAAAACTTCATTCTTACCCATTTCTTCAATCCCCCTCGTTATATGCGGTTGGTGGAAATTGCCCCTTGCCGGGACACCAATCCCGACGTCGTTTCCCATATGGCCGAGTTTATCGGCAAGCGGTTAGGAAAAGGCATTGTTTATGCCAAGGATACGCCGAACTTCGTCGGCAACCGTATCGGGATATACGCAATGCTCAATTCCATCAAACACATGCTGGAGATGGGCCTCACGGTGGAAGAGGTGGATGCTATAGCCGGTCCTGCAACGGCTCGCCCGAAAACCGCCATGTTTCGTACGGCGGATTTCGTGGGCATCGATACCCTTGTTCACGTGGTAAACAACTCTTACCGGTTGCTGACAGAGGATGAAGATCGGGAGATCTTCAAGATACCCGAGTTTATTGCCAAGATGGTGGACAAGGGTTTGCTCGGCAACAAGACGGGGAAAGGTTTTTACCGCAAAGAGAAATCCGCCGAAGGTACCAAAATTTTTTACTACGACTACAGGACAGGTGAATACAACCCGCTGGAAAAGCCCAAGTTCATTTTTATTCAGTCCGCCAGGCAGCTCGACGACCCGGCCAAACGCCTGAAAGCGGTGATTAGCGGAAAGGACAAAGCCGCCGAGTTTGCCTGGAAAAACCTGCGGGATACCCTTATCTACACGGTGAAGCGGATTCCCAAAATTTCCGATGACATTGTAAATGTCGACAATGCCATGAAGTGGGGCTTTAATTGGGAGCTCGGCCCCTTCGAGATGCTTGATGCGCTGGATGTCAGGTACTTTGTCGAGCGGGCCGAAAAAGATGGCGTGGCAGTGCCCGAAGCATTGAAGAAGGCGGAGCGTTTTTACAAATATGAAGGCGGCAGGAAATTTTTCTATGATTTGGGCACGGGTGGGTACCGTGAGGTGCCGTTCCGTCCGGACCGGATCAAACTGGAAATTCTCAGACAATCCGGCGGTGTGGTGGAAGAGAATTCCGGCTGCTCGTTGATTGACCTGGGTGACGGGGTATTCTGCTGTGAGTTTCATTCCAAGATGAATACCATCGGCGGCGATATTCTCTCCATGACTCTCAAGGCAATCAGGCGGGCGGAAAACGAAGGGGTGGGCCTTGTCGTCGGCAACCAGGGAGGCAACTTCTCGGTGGGGGCTAACCTGATGCTGATAGCCGTGGCATTGGCCGAAGGAGCCTTTGATGATATCGACATGATGGTGCGAACTTTTCAGAGGACGACCATGGCCCTGAAATACGCCACGGTCCCGGTAGTGGCCGCACCTTTCAAAATGACACTGGGCGGGGGATGCGAGTTTGCAATGCATGCGGACGCCATCAATGCCCATGCCGAGACCTACATGGGCCTTGTCGAGGTGGGGGTCGGCCTGCTTCCCGCTGGGGGGGGGACCAAGGAAATGGCGATACGGGCGATGGCCCTTGCCGACAAATACGGTACCGACGTTTCGCTCTACATCTCCAAATTTTTCAAAAACATCGGTTTGGCCAAGGTTTCCACTTCAGCGGCGGAACTCTATGACATGG
>JAUUWG010000114.1 GCA_030589165.1 Desulfobacterales bacterium | reverse complement strand
CTTAATTTTTTTTTGCATTCAAATCCGTACATATTTGCGGTCGGGCCGCCTGCATCCAGGATAATCCCTTTAAAGTCGGGATGTTTTGTAAGATATTCCGCCTCTTTTAACACGGACTTTTCGCTGCGCCATCTTACCGTTCTCCCCTCGTGAACCGCAATAGCGCAGAAGTTACATTCGCCATAACACCCACGGTGCGTGGTGAGGGAGAATTTTATTGTTTCAAGTGCCTTGACTTCTCCCTGTTTTTTATAAAACGGATGGAGATCTCTTTCAAAATCCATTTCATATACGGCATCCAGTTCCTTTTGAGTCAAATACGCTCCTGGTGGATTCTGAACCAGATAGCGTAAATCCTGCTTTTGGTACAAGCCTTTTGCAGTATGTGGATCACTATTGACATAAAAAAGGTTGAAACTATCAATAAATGCGTGTTTGTCTCTTACCACTTTTTCAAAAGAGGGAAGTTCAATATAATCGGTTTTTTTCTCCTTTGAAATATAGCAAATCCCTCTGATATCTTTGATATCTTCTCCTGCCTTTAATTTGCCGGCAAGCTCTACAACGGTCCTTTCTCCCATGCCGTATACGAGCAGGTCCGCCTTTGCATCAAACAGGATGGATTTGCGTATCCTGTTTGACCAGAAATCATAATGGCTGATGCGTCTGAGACTGGCTTCGATTCCGCCCAAGACCACAGGTTTTGTATGTTTAAAAAATTTTCTGATAAGATTGGTATAAACGATAACGGCCCGGTCGGGGCGACGGTTGTTTATTCCCCCCGGCGTATAATCATCCTTTTTTCTTCTTTTTTTTGTTGCCGTATAGTTTGAAACCAGAGAGTCAACACTTCCTCCCGTTATACCCCAGAATAATTCGGGTTCTCCCAGGCGTTTGATATCCTTGCCTGAATGGCTATCGGGTTGGGCAATAATCCCTACCCGATAGCCGGCTTTGAGCAGAACCTTTCCGATAACGGCTACGCCGATAAAGGGGCTGTCGATATAGCTATCCCCCGTTACCAGAATAACATCCAGTTTGTTCCATCCCAGCTTATCCAGTTCCGCTTGGGTCGTCGGAAGAAACATATCAATTCAGTCTATTTAACAGGGGAGGCCTTGGGAAGATCGGGAAATTTTTGATCAAGGACCTTGTTCCATTCGTCGACCTTGCTTTGAGTCTTTTTTATCAATTCGGAAAAGTCACCTTCAATGGTGATATTATGAATTTTATCACCCTGAACGATGCTGTTGACAACCTCCTGGTCTTCATTACTTACCACCTCGCCGAAAACCGTATGACGGTAATCCAGATGGGGAGTGGGCAAATGGGTAATAAAAAACTGACTTCCATTGGTTTGAGGTCCTGCATTGGCCATGGAAAGAATCCCGGGTTTGTCATGACGGAGCCCTTTTACAAATTCATCTTCAAATTGATATCCCGGTCCGCCTGTCCCCGTACCATGGGGGCACCCCCCCTGGATCATAAAGTCTGAAATAACCCGGTGAAATGTAAGATTTTTGTAAAAGTCACGTCTGCTGAGGTTTACAAAATTAGCAACCGTAAAAGGTACGTCTTCAGCATAAAGTTTTATCCTGATTGTTCCTTTGCCGGTCTCAAAGACGGCAATTAGATCATTGTTGTTTGTCACTTTTTTCTGTTCCTTTCTTCTTACTCATTGGCAGGAATGATGAGAAATTCCTGCTTCACAGAGGCTGCCCGAATTAACTGCTTAGGTCTTACCGCCTCTCCACAGGCTGTTACCGTAGAACCTACGGCCAGTTTGTTAATGTTATTTTTCTTATGCACAAAATATCAGCTTGGTTTTAATAACATATTATAATGCCGCTATCAATCAAAGGGATGAGAAGTTTGCAATTTTACATCTATTTTTTTCTTTACTTGATAATCTGTAATTGTTAGAATATAAACGATTACTGTGCCGGATTCTATTATTTCCAATTGCCGGGAATATGTCATGTAAAATTGTATGGAAAGGAGCATCTGTAAAATGGATATCAGCAGAAAATTGGCGATTCTGATTTTTTTCGGTGTGCCGGCTATAATCGGCGGAGGCATTGTTTACGGTATTTTTGGTAGCTATACTCAGGTTTGTATTTATGAAATCATTCTTTTGCTGTTTGCCGGCGGACTTGTCAGCAAGTAAAGTGCCCCTCGTTCAACCTTGCAAGATACCTTTCGTATCACAGCCACGAATCTTCTATCCCTCTGCCATAATACCTCCCCCTTTATTTCTGAAAGGGGGAACGTAAACAGGAAGACGGCCGAAGTCATTACCGACACTCGGCTTTTATTGCCATTTTTATCCATTCTTGTTCTTGCCGCTGTTGTGGCGGGTGTTTTTAATCCTGTTTTTCAGTTCGTCAAAGAAAAAATAAATCCTACCACTGAATACCTTCTTGCATTCCTTCCGATTTTGGGCATAGGCATGGTTATCATCCCGGCTGCAGTTTACCTTTTTTTGAAGAGGCGGCTTGCCTCAGGTGTTTTTTTGTAAATCCGTATCAAGAGATTAAATAACAGATACTTAGGTGTTTATACTATGATTAATGAGAAACGATCCGAGATCAGCATTGAAAACGAGATGAAAAAATCATATCTCGAATATGCAATGAGTGTGATTATCGGGAGAGCATTGCCTGATGTACGTGACGGGTTGAAGCCGGTTCATCGTCGGGTATTGTTTGCGATGCGTGAATTAAAAAACGATTGGAATAAGCCTTATAAAAAATCGGCCCGTATTGTTGGTGATGTGATCGGTAAATATCATCCCCATGGCGATACCGCCGTCTATGATACCATCGTACGAATGGCCCAGGACTTTTCTTTAAGGTATCCTCTGGTAAACGGCCAGGGAAATTTCGGCTCCGTGGATGGAGATTCCCCTGCTGCCATGAGGTATACCGAGATCAGGATGATGCGTCTGGCGCATCAAATGCTGGAGGACCTTGATAAAGAAACGGTTGATTTTGTCCCGAATTATGATGAATCCCTGAAGGAGCCTTTAGTACTTCCCGCTAAAATTCCTGCTCTTTTGGTGAACGGGTCATCGGGTATAGCCGTTGGCATGGCAACCAACATTCCGCCGCATAATTTATCCGAAATAATTGATGGGATAAAGGCTCTTATTGATAATCCGAGCCTTACATGGGCGGAATTAATGAAATATATTCCCGGTCCCGACTTTCCGACTTCCGGTATTATTTACGGAAAACAAGGGATTTATGACGCCTATAATACAGGACGAGGAATAATTCGGATACGCGCGAGGATTAAGGTTGAAAAGGACAGGCGGACACAATCCGAGACGATTGTTGTAAACGAACTACCGTACCAGGTCAACAAGGCCAGGCTTGTTGAAAAGATAGCAAACCTGGTAAAAAATAAGCAGATCGAAGGAATAAGATATGTAAGGGATGAATCCGACAGGGAGGGAATGCGGATCGCTCTGGGCATTAAAAAAGATTATATGGCCGGGGTTATTATCAACCAGCTTTATAAACATACCCAGTTGGAAAACAGCTTTGGCATTATTTTGCTGGCCGTGGTGAACAAGCAGCCGGAACTGCTGACCTTAAAAGAGATCCTTGAATACTTCATCTCTCACCGTAAAGAGATAATCGTAAGGCGTACCCGTTATGATCTGAAAAAGGCCGAGGCCCGTGCTCATATACTTGAGGGGCTGAAAATAGCCCTTGATAATCTTGATGCTGTTGTTAAAATGATTCGGGAAGCGAAATCGCCTGACGAAGCAAAAACACGTTTGATTGAAAACTTTAGCCTGACGGCGATACAGGCTCAGGCAATATTGGATATGCGTCTCCAAAGGATTACCGGCCTTGAACGGGACAAAATAATTGAGGAATATGTACAAGTTCTCAAAGGTATTGCCTGGTTTAAGGAAATACTGGGAAGCGATCGTATTGTGCTCAATATTATAAAAGAGGAGCTTTCAGCCATACAGGAAGAATTCGGGGATGAGCGCCGTTCAGAGATTGTCGAGGCTACAAAAGAGATAACAATAGAGGATATGATCGTGGAAGAGGATATGGTTGTTACCATTTCCAAAGGCGGTTATATTAAACGGAATCCGGTTACGCTTTACCAGAGCCAGCACCGTGGCGGTAAAGGGAAGACCGCCATGGGAACAAAAGAGGAAGATTTTGTTGAACATCTATTTGTTGCCTCTACCCACCATAATTTTCTTTTTTTTACAAATCAGGGAAAGGTGTACTGGTGTAAGGTATATGATATCCCTCAAGCAGGTCGTGCCAGCCGTGGTAAGGCTATTGTCAATCTGCTCAATTTCGAAAAAGATGAAAAGCTTACCACGGTCCTTGCCGTTCCGACATTTGAACCGGGGTTTAACATTATTATGGCGACAAAAAGCGGACTTGTCAAAAAGACGGATCTTATGGCATATAGTCACCCCAGGTCAGGGGGAATTATTGCCCTGAATCTTCTTCCCGGTGATGAATTGATCTCGGCAAGGCTTACCAATGGAACCCAGGATATATTTTTAGGCTCTGCCATGGGTAAATCCATACGTTTCCACGAGTCCGACGTTCGTCCATGCGGTCGTGTTGCCAGGGGAGTACGAGGGATGCGTCTCGATCCGGGTAATAGAATTGTAAGCATGGAGGTTTTAAACCATGGCCGGACGCTGTTCACTGCAACGGAAAACGGGTATGGCAAAAGGACATCTATTGAGGAATATTCGTTGCAAAAACGAGGAGGTAAAGGGGTTATTACCATCAAGACCAGTGAACGTAACGGTTTGGTTGTTGCAATACTCCTTGTGGAAGAGGATGATGAATTGATGCTTATGACCGACATCGGGAAGCTTATACGTATCTCTGTAAGAGGTGTTTCAGTTATAAGCCGAAACACCCAGGGCGTAAAACTCATGGGCCTTGAACCTACAGAGAGAGTTATAGGCGCTGTAAGACTTGCTGAAAAAGACTGATAAGCAGGTTCTGTCAGTTTAACCGGTTGTTTAATAAGGGACTCGGCACAAATAAATTATCCCATTTAGCATCTCCTCTTCAGGCCATCTTTATTCGATACTCAATCAAATCGTCCTCGAAATAGAACGACTATTCCTGTGGCGATTAGATTTCGGATCGAATAAATCTGACCTG
>JAUUWG010000199.1 GCA_030589165.1 Desulfobacterales bacterium | reverse complement strand
CCCAGGTGTTGGCTCTGGATATTGAAAAGCTGGAAAACGCGGTGCCGCGCAATTGTATGGACTAACCGATTTCTCTGGGGGAAATCCTCAAAATGGCCGGGGAGGACGCATCATGATTGATTATGAAACTTTTATGAAAATCAAAACCTACCATGAGCACCACGGGCTTAACTGCGGCCAGATCGCAAGAGAACTCGATGTTGATTACCGGACTGTTGAAAAATGGCTGAACGAAAAACAGTACCATCCGCGAAAACAATCGCAACGCACCAGCAAGCTCGATCCGTTCAAAGATTATATCGTTCGATTGTTAGAAACCCATCCCTATACGGCGGCCCAGATTTTACATCGTATCAATGAAAATGGTTTTGAAGGGGGTTACACGATCGTCAAGGATTATGTCCGAAAGATCAGACCCAAAAGGATCAAAGCGTTTTTAAGGCTGTCTTTTGCCCCGGGTGAATGCGCTCAGGTCGATTGGGGTTCATATGGCACTGTGGCTGTAAGAGATACCCATCGCCGGCTCAGCTTTTTTGTCATGGTGCTTTGCTACAGCCGGATGATGTATATTGAGTTCACCGTCTCTCAGACCATGGAGCATTTTCTTTCCTGCCACCAAAATGCCTTTGAACGATTTGGCGCCGTACCCAAAAAAATCATGGTCGATAATCTCAAGTCGGCCGTTTTAAAACGCATCGTCGGCAAAGATCCGGTGTTCAACCCCAAATACTTTGATTTTGCCAATCACTACGGTTTTACCATCGCGCCCTGTGCGGTGGGAAAAGGCAATGAAAAGGGCCGGGTGGAAAGCGGCGTTGGCTATGTCAAAAAAAATCTTCTGGCAGGACTGGAAATAAGCGATTTTAGCACCCTTGGACCGGCGGCCATCGAATGGCTCGATACGGTTGCTAATGTTCGGATTCATGGCGAAACCGGTAAAAAGCCGATGGATATATTCGACCAAGAGCGAGGATGTATGATCCCGTTGCCGCCATACCCTTATGACATTGCCACCATCTCTCAGGTCGGGGCTTCAAGGCAGTTCCGTGTCACCCTGGACACCAACCGTTACAGCGTACCGGCTGAATATGCCGGTGCCGAACTCACTTTGAAAACCTATCCGGATCGGCTTTGTATCTACGATCAGGACAAACTGATCGCCCGGCATGTCCGAAGCTATGATCGACGAAAGGATTTTGAACTGCCCGATCATCCCAAAGCACTTCTGGCACAGCGCAAAAAAGCCCGGGATCAAAAAATCTTCATGCGTTTTCTGGCTCTGTCCCACAAAGCCGACGACTATTATCTGCAACTTGAGCAGCGTCGTATGAACCCGCTGCACCATATCCGGCAAATCGTCGGATTGAGCGAAATTTACGGTGATGAACCCGTGAAAAGAGCTATGGAGGACGCGTTTACCTTCCAGGCGTTTTCTTGCGAATACATCGCCAATTTGCTCGAACAGCGTGCCCGAAAGCTTCCCGAACCCGGTGCCCTGCACCTTACCCGCAGACAAGACCTGTTGGAACTTACTGTCGAAAAGCCGGATATGGAACTCTACAACAAATCTTTAAAAAAATCTAAGGGGGACTCATAATGACGACCATCGACCATACACAAACCGGACTTGATGAACTGTTCAGCTACCTCAAGCTTTCCTATATGCGCGAAAATTATGAATCACTGGCAAAGCAGGCAGCACAAAAACAATGGACACATGTGAATTACTTAACTGAACTGGCCACTGCAGAAGCCAGTCTACGACGGGACCGCGCAACTGATCGCCGCATCCGCGCCGCGCGCTTTCCCCAGATCAAAACACTTGAGCAGTTCAAGTGGTCCTGGCCCAAAAAAGTCAACCAGCTCCAGGTAAAAAACCTGTTCAGACTCAGGTTCGTCGATGAAAAAAGCAATGTGATTTTCCTTGGCGGTGTCGGATTGGGCAAAACGCATCTGGCCACTGCACTCGGCTACCAGGCTTGCCTAAAAGGGCACACAGTGCTCTTTTGCTCCGCAGTCGATGCCATTAATAACCTGACAGCTGCGCAATCAGCTGGTCGGCTGAAACAGGAACTGAGAAAATATCACAAACCGGCACTAGTGATATTGGATGAACTCGGCTACCTACCGATCGATAAAACCGGTGCGGATCTGCTCTTCCAGATCATTAGCCACCGCTATGAACAAGGATCTTTGATCATTACCACAAACCGTGCCTTCAAGAACTGGCCGGAGATCTTTAACAACGACAGCACACTGACTTCAGCACTGCTTGACCGCCTGCTGCACCATACTGAAACGGTCGTAATCGAGGGAAAAAGCTATCGTATGAAGGACGCTATCGAGAGTTGATATTTTATTGATTGTCGCCGGAAATGAAATGGCTCCGGCGGCCAACTTTCATATGCCTGGAAAGACCACATTTTTAAACCGCCACTTTTATAGCATTTTCACGGCGCCGCTAACACCCACCACTGTTATTGAATGTAAGGTAATATCAACAGAAGGACCCACTTGGTATGAGGGTTTCAAGCAATTAGAAAGATACCAAAAACACAGCCCTAATCTATTCATATCCAACTGCTTTAATGTGTCCACCGATGGACATATCCTTAAATACGGCGCAACTGGTTCAGCATCTAAATATTATTTTGAATGGAAGCACGA
>JAUUWG010000197.1 GCA_030589165.1 Desulfobacterales bacterium | reverse complement strand
TGCAAGGTGGCGTCTGCAAAAACAAAGCGGTTCCACTGGCCATGGCATCCCTTGTGGGCAAGCCGATTATAGTTCCTCCGGAGCCCGGACTCATGGGTGCTTTTGGGGTAGCCCTTGAGGTAAAAAAGCGAATTGAAATGGGGTTGTTGGAAAAAAAGCACTTTGACCTTAAAGTTTTGGCAAACCGAGAAGTAAAATACAATAAGCCGTTCACATGCAAGGGCGGCAATGAAAAGTGTGACCGGCGTTGTGAAATAGCTATGATCGAACTTGAAGGCAGAAAATATCCTTTTGGCGGTGCCTGTAACAGATATTACAATTTGCGGCACAATATTAAATACAATGTTCAAAAGCTGGATCTGGTCAGGGTTCGGCAGCAACTAATATTCGAAAAGTACGCTGCCAAGCCTGACTCTGATCAGAAATTGCCCAAGGGCAGCACCAAGAAGTTTCGAGGAAAAATAGGGATTAACCGGAGTTTTATGGTCAACACTTACTATCCCCTTTATTCAACATTTTTCACCGAACTGGGATTCGAACCGGTTATACCCGATTTTTATTCTCAAGAAGGAATTGACCAGAGAAATGCTGCTTTTTGCTATCCCGGAGAACTTGCACACGGTTTTTTCCACTCGCTTCTTGAAATGAAAAATCCTCCGGAATACATTTTTCTCCCCCATTTCAAAGCGGTTCCTGCTTTAGATGGAAACTCCAGTTCACAGGTTTGTCCTTTTATCCAGGGCGAAACTTTTTATCTTAAAGCCGCATTTCGCGCAAAACTAGACGAACTCAAACAAACAAAAGTTTTAACTCCGCTTCTTGATATGACAAAAGGACTGGAATTGGCCAAAAAACCTCTAATTGAAACCGCGATTCAGATGGGAGTTAGCAAAAAAGAGGCCAATAAGGCTTTCAGCAAGGCATTGAAGAAACAGATAGAATGCATGGCCGAAATGAGGGAGATTGGAGAAAAAGCTCTAAAGGAACTGGAAACCGACCCGGATAAAATCGCAGTGGTGATTTTCGCCCGGCCATACAACGGATTTGTTGAGGAAGCACACATGGGCATTCCCCACAAGCTCGCATCAAGAGGAACCATGGTAATGCCATTTGATTTCCTCCCGCTTAATAACGAGAAAATAAAGCGCCATATGTACTGGGGGATGGGCCAGCATATTATGAAGGCCAGCAGGTTCGTCAAACAGCATCCCCAACTTTTCGGTACTTTCATAACCAACTTTTCCTGCGGCCCGGATTCGTTTATTATCGGATATTTTAGGGATATCATGGGTCGAAAACCTTCCCTAACCCTTGAACTGGACAGTCATACGGCTGATGCCGGTCTTGAAACCAGAATCGAGGCGTTTCTTGACATCGTCACTGCATACCGGCAACTGGTGGCAGAAAAGGGGTTTGCCCAAAAGAAACGAACTTTTGTTCCCGCCCGAACGGTACTGGAAAACGGTAAGGCCAAGGTTATCACATCTTCGGGTGAAACACTGCCCATGACCGATCCACGAGTAACCCTGCTGGTTCCTTCCATGGGCAAACTCGCCTCAGAAGCGCTGGTAGCTGTATTTCGTGGAAAAGGTTTTAATGCTTTAGCACATCCCCCGTCAGACGAAACAGTACTGAAACTGGGGCGTGCCAACACATCCTGCAAAGAGTGCCTACCCCTGATACTAACTTCGGGAACTTTGCTCAACTATATTCAGAACGAAAAAAAGGACAGTAATATTCTGGTCTACTTTATGCCTACCGGCTCGGGTCCATGCAGGTTCGGTCAGTATTATATTTTTATGGAAGACCTGGTGAGAAGACTCGAGATACCGGATGTTGCCATACTTTCATTAACATCAGAAAATTCTTACGCAGGTCTGAATAGTGACTTTCAGCTAAAAGTATGGTGGGGTATAATTTTATCTGATGTTATGGAAGACATACGATCGATGATACTGGCCAACGCAAAAGACAAGCGGGAAGCAATAAGAATATTCGATGAAGAGTGGAACATATTACTGGCTGAACTCGAAAAATGGAAATTTTCCCTGCTTGAAAATAAAATCATAAAAACCTCCAAACGGTTTAGACGGATTCCCATGAAGCGTCACCCGGAAGAGGTGCCAACAATCTCCCTTGTAGGTGAAATATTCGTCCGGCGTGATGCTCTATCACGTCAGTATATTACCGAACTTCTTGCAGAAAAAGGCTTTGCCACCATCTGTTCCCCGATTGCCGAGTGGATACTCTATACAGACTATCTGGTGGACAAAAGACTTGTTGATTATACAATGTCAAAGTTTGAAAAACTGGCTTTCATACTCAAAAAGAAGTTCATGGCTCGTTACAAAAAGCGTATCAAATTGATACTGTCAGGCACAGGTCTCGTTCATTCAGATCATCTCAATATCGAATCAATCATAAATAATGCAGCACCACATATATCACCGAACCTGGCCGGTGAAGCCATTCTGACAGTGGGAAGCTCCCTAACCGAGATAGCCTCACGCTCATGCGGCGTGATCGCCATCGGTCCCTTTGGCTGCATGCCCAACCGCCTGTCAGAGGCCATCCTTAATGAGGCCATGAACCGTGAAGGAAAACTGGCAACCAATCCGAAGAATGGCCGGCTTCGATCAGCGCTGGCAAATATTGATGACCTTCCTTTTCTGGCAATTGAAAGTGACGG
>JAUUWG010000200.1 GCA_030589165.1 Desulfobacterales bacterium | reverse complement strand
TTATTGGTCGTGTTTTAGCTTGGTTGATTCGAGGATAAAACAACCTCTTAATATGCGTTGACATTTTAAGGCGAATATAAATCGGTTTTTTAATAAGCGTTTTCAACCCCACCAATAGTGAGCCTATTTTTTAACACGATTCATTCTTCTATCTTGTAACCATTTCTGGTAATATGTCGGCCTGATTAATAGCTTCCTTTAATGCTGGGAACGCGAGCTATGCACAAGAAACATCTAAAATTCGTATTAATTACTGAGGCTTTCGCAGAGATTAAAAACACCTTGGACATGCAATCTGAATTGAAAAAGCGGGAAGAAATTGAGCCGCTTTTA
Source organism: Desulfobacterales bacterium (assembly GCA_030589165.1). Lineage (GTDB taxonomy): Bacteria > Desulfobacterota > Desulfobacteria > Desulfobacterales > JAFDHS01 > JAFDHS01. Next base: position 2,329 of record JAUUWG010000200.1, on the reverse strand, counting down.
AGGCGAATTGAAGATTTGCAGATACGAAAGGGCACGAGGAAAGTTCATCCGCTTGAATTGGTCAGAAGAAATGGACTGTGGATAAAATCTCATGGCAGCGAAAAATTCTATTACGGCATTGACCTGGTGGAACTTTTTTTGGATCTGCTAAGTTCAAAACCTGCGGAAACAGTTTCAGAGGTATATTCCGAGATCCAGTGCGTGAAAGCAAGCGTCGCGAAGCATCCAAAAACCGGTGCGACGGGACTGCTGATTGAAACTGAAATGGAAAAATTCAAGTGCTTAAAATGCGGCCATTGCTGCCTTAATTTGTCAGACGCCTATCAGACATCTGTGCCTGATTCTGATGTAAAACGGTGGAAACGCGAGCAACGATTCGATATTCTGGAACGGGTTGATACTTTTGCAGGCATCAACGATATTTGGATCAGCCCTAAGACCGGTGAAGCAGTGAGCCGCTGCCCCTGGTTAAGGAAGCTTCCAAAAAAGAGTAAATACATCTGCCGGATTCATGAGACAAAGCCCGAACATTGCCGAAATTTTCCGAAATCCAAAAGACACGCATTAGATAATGGCTGCAAAGGATTCCCCGCAGATTGAGTTTTGGCAAATGCCGGTATAGATGATGATCTGACAATTAATAAACCTATCTTTTCTATGCAAACTCAGGCACGCACAAAAACAGGAGTCATCACCGAAACAATCCGCGGAATCGTTGACCGGGTAGCTTATCACAACCCGGATAACGGTTGGTCTGTCCTTCGCGTTTTACCGTTCAATAATCCCCACCAACAAGAAACTGTAATTGTTCACCAGACCAAAGTATTTGCGGGAGCGACCATGGAATTTCATGGTGCATGGATTTTTCATCCGAAATTCGGTCGTCAGTTCAAGGCCACAAAAGCTATTAAGAGAAAACCTGCAACGACTGCCGCGCTGGAGAAATATTTAGGATCCGGTCTGATAAAGGGTGTCGGTCCCAAAACGGCGAAGAAAACCGTTCAACATTTTGGTAAAAAAACACTTGAAATATTGGAAGGGGAGATTGAAAGACTTACTGAGATAAAAGGAATCGCTCAAAAGAAGCTGGGAATGATCGGGGCGGCCTGGATTGAACATCGTGCCATCAGAGAAGTGATGATGTTTCTACAATTCCATGGAATCAGCACTTTTTTTGCCGTTAGGATCTACAAAGAATATGGCGATAATGCCATCGAATACGTAAATGAAGATCCGTACCGGATATCCAATGATTTTTATGGGGTCGGATTTTTTTCAGCTGATAAAGTGGCCCAAAGCATCGGTCTTGCTTTGGACAGCCCGCAAAGGATAATGGCAGCGATAAAACATGTTCTGGCGGCAAGCAGGAAATTTGGCCACCTGATAAGAACATCCTCTTTTGTGGGGGGACTATAGAGAAAATCCCCTTGTGAATCAAGGGAAAAAGAACCACAAAATATGTGGCGTCAGGCTGGAAAATGGAGTTCAGGCCTTTTAAGAATATAGTTTGGAATGAGACCGTCCGTTTTGACGATAGAACTTATTGGAAGTTGACATGCCTTGCTTGATGTAGTTTGTTAGTGAGTATGAAATTTATCGCTGACCTTCATATCCACTCCCACTTTTCCAGGGCCACTTCCAAGAGCTTAGATCCTGAACACCTTGCACTTTGGGCACAGAAAAAAGGGATCAAGGTTGTTGGCACAGGGGATTTTACTCATCCCGGTTGGGTGTCGGAACTTCAGGGCAAAACGGTCGAGGCAGAGGATGGGCTTTACCGGCTGAGGCCTGACCTCCAGAAGACTGTGGAATCACAGCTCCCTTCCTCCTGTAATGAGCCCACGCGATTTCTCCTAACCAGCGAGATAAGCTGCATTTACAAGAAAAATGGAAAGACAAGAAAAGTTCATCATCTCATTCTTATGCCTGACATGGCATCCGTGCTCAAGCTGAACGAACAATTGGACCGAATCGGGAATATCACTTCTGATGGCAGGCCCATCCTCGGTTTGGATTCAAGAGATTTGCTTGAGATCACCCTTGAAGCAAGTGACAGGGCCTTTTTTATTCCTGCCCATGTCTGGACCCCGTGGTTTTCCGTGTTCGGATCCAAGTCCGGCTTTGACACTTTGGAAGAGTGCTTTGAAGATCTTACGAGTCACATTTATGCCCTTGAGACAGGGCTATCCACTGACCCACCCATGAATCGCCTTCTATCAAATCTGGATGACTATCTCCTGGTTTCCAATTCCGATGCCCACTCCCCTGGCAAACTTGGGCGCGAGGCCAATATCTTTGACACGGATCCGGATTACAATCATATGATCCG
>JAUUWG010000244.1 GCA_030589165.1 Desulfobacterales bacterium | reverse complement strand
GGAGCTCCTCCAGCGCCTTTACCGCCTCCAGACCGTTGGCCACGGCGTCGGCGCGATAGCCGAAACGCTCCAGTAGCTTCAGCGCCACTTTTTGGTTTATCACGTTGTCTTCAACCAGAAGAATGCGAATCCTGCGCTTTTGTTCCTCGGTAATGGAATGACGGGTGACAATAGCCGCAAGTCGCTCTTTTTCCACTTCTTTCTGCATACCGGCCGCTGTGGCAAGACAATCATAAAGATGTGACTGTTTAACAGGTTTGGTTAAATATGCGGCAAAGCCGACTTTTCTATATCTTGCGGCATCCCCACGTTCACCTATTGATGTCAATATTACTATTATGGTTTTTGCCAGATCCGGATCTTCCTTGATCTTTTGTCCCAGGGTTTCCCCATCCATTCCCGGCATATACTTGTCAAGGATTGCAATTGCAAACCGATCTTCATCTGCAATGGCACGGCGAAGCTCCTCTAAAGCATGTGCACCGCTTGAGGCTTCACCAAAACGGCATCCCCACAACTTCAACTGCTCTCCTAGAATGTACCGACTTGTCGCATTATCATCCACGATCAAAATCCGCTTCCCCCTGATATCTTCAGGCACAACAAGTTTCTTTTCCCGGCCTTCGGGCTGTTTTTCAAGAACAGCGGTAAACCAGAACTCAGAGCCTCTGCCCTCCTCGCTCTCCACGCCGATCTGACCGCCCATCATTTCAGAAAGCTGCTTTGATATGGTTAGCCCCAAACCGGTTCCGCCATACTTACGGGTTGTGGAACTGTCCACTTGCGAAAAATACTTGAAAAGCCGATCCATACGATCCTGGGGAATACCTATCCCTGTATCACTGACGCTAAAGCGGATAGTGGCATGGGTTGCATCTTCATAATCAAGTGTGACCCGAATAACCACTTCGCCTTTTTCCGTAAACTTGACAGCATTGCCTACCAGATTTATCAGTATCTGGCGAAGCCGACCAGGATCTCCACATAAAAGAGATGGAACCTCATGGTGAATCATGCAGCCAAATTCCAGATCCTCCTCATGAGCATTCAAAGAAACCAGATCACTCACCTTGTCCAAAGTTACCCTCAAATCAAAATCAATAATTTCCAGTTCAAGTTTTCCGGCCTCAATCTTGGAATAATCAAGAATATCATTTATTACTGTCATCAAAAAATCGGCGCTGTTTCTAATGGTTTCCGTAAATTCTCGCTGCTCGGCCGTCAGTTCGGTGTCTAAAAGAAGGCTGGCCATGCCGATAACACCGTTCATGGGCGTGCGGATCTCGTGGCTCATGTTGGCTAAAAATTCGCTCTTGGCTATGTTAGCCATTTCAGCTTCCATAGCCATATGGTTGGAACGTTCGATGACCTGCTCCATCTGTTCGTTGGTTTTAATCAGTTCACTATTTGCATTTTCGGCATCTAGTAATGCCTTTTTAAGCGCCTCCTCTGCTTTTTTGCGCTCTATGATTTCTTTTTCTAACTCTTTTTGGGCATTTTTAAGACGAAGAAGGATTCGGACTTTAGCCCGCAACTCTTCCGGATCGTAGGGTTTGACAATATAATCATCTGCCTCAACCTTGTATCCTTCAAGCCTATCTTCCAGAGCGCCCCTTGCCGAGATAAATAAAACAATAATCCCGGCGGTTTTTTTATCCGATTTCAATCTACG
>JAUUWG010000144.1 GCA_030589165.1 Desulfobacterales bacterium | reverse complement strand
CGGATCCATGGTCAAAGCCATCGGCGTACCTTCTGAAGATGATTATGACGAGCCCCCCTTCAGGATCGTCGGGTTTGTGTGTGAAAACGATGCCTATCCGGCTTTGGACATTGCCGGCTTGAACAGGCTCAGCTATTCGGCAGACGTCCGGTATATTCCGATTCGTTCCCTGGGATCCATGAACGTGATCTGGATTAAGGACGCACTTGCTCAGGGCATGGACGGGGCTTTTCTCCTGGGCTGCAAACATGGCGATGACTACCAGTGCCATTTTGTCAAAGGGAGCGAACTTGCGGACGTCCGAATGAAGAAAATCGGCGAAGCCCTGGTGAGTCTGGCCCTGGAAGAGGAGCGGGTGGCCCAATTCGAAGTTGCCATTGATGACTATGACAAGCTCCCCAAAATGATAAATGACTTTGTGGAAATGGTTGAAGAACTCGGACCCAACCCGTTCAAGGGATTATAGGCAAATTGCGATTGACGATTTAGGTTCTTAATTTTAAATATTGTGCTTTTTGTGGTAAAAAAGATTAAAGCTAATGGAGTGTGAAGTGACTAAAGTGATCTAAAGTGCCTAAAGTTGTGGAATTCTGTCAATTTAATTTGAATAGATGGAGCGAAGCGACACAATAACTTTAGGCACTTCAAACTTTAGTTCACTTTAGGCACTTTTCCAGTTTATTCGAGTTATGAAAGAATCTCTTGATTCTTAAGTTGTCAGTCGTAAATTTTCCGAAGTAAATATAATGAGGAGGTATTAATATGACGGACAAATACCTGATTGAGCCTGATGTAAATTTTATTAAAGAAATCGTCGGGCTCGGGGGGGACTCCCTGAAAAAGTGCTTTCAATGTGCTACATGTTCGGTGGTCTGCCCTATTTCTCCTGACACCAAACCGTTCCCCAGAAAGGAGATGATCGCCGCATCATGGGGATTAAAAGACAGACTGGTAAATAATCTGGACATCTGGCTGTGCCATCATTGCGGGGATTGTACCACCATGTGTCCTCGCGGCGCCAAACCGGGTGAAGTGCTGGCCGCTATCCGTTCTTATGCCATTACGGATTATGCGGTACCCAAAGCTGTGGGAAAATGGGTCAACGACCCCAAGATGCTTCCCCTGATAGGTTTCGTGGTACCAGTAGTGATATTTTTGGTTCTGGGCCTTATCACAGGTCTTCTCGATTTTTCGCCGCCTCTGGGTGAGCATGGAATATCACATAGTATGTTCTTTTCCTCATGGCTGGTGGATATGATTTTCGTACCGTTGGCCGGCTGGGTTGTGGTGATTTTCGCCATGGGGCTGAAAAGATTTATCAATGATATCCATGAAAATGCCGTTTTGGAGGGAAAGACCAACAAGAAGGAACTCGAGTTCGGCGGGTTGATCAAGGGCTTGCTTCGTGTTTTACCGACCATATTAAAACAAGACAAGTTCTCTGAATGCTCGGAAAATAAGGACCGTGACGTGGCTCACTGGATGGTGTTTTTGTCATTTATAGGGCTTTTTATCGTAACCAACATATTTTTTATCGCCCTTTACGGTTTGCAACTCCACGGCCCCTATTCCCAGTTGAACCCGGTTAAATGGCTCGCCAATATCAGCGGTGTGGCCCTTATTATCGGAAGCATCCTGATGATCAAGAACCGTCTGGCCAAAACCGATCAGACCTCAAGCTACCAGGACTGGTACCTGATTGGGCTTGTTCTGGGGCTCGGTGTTACCGGCATGTTCACTGAAATGTCCCGGTTGGCGGGTATGGCCGGTGTGACTTATTTCATGTATTTTATCCATCTTGTCTTTGTATTCAACCTGTTCGCATTTTTACCGTTTTCAAAGCTGGCCCATATTGTCTACAGGACGGTGGCTATGGCGTATAATGAGTACTCGGAGAGGCAATAGAAACTGATCTAAAGATAGATCAATGCTAATAACTTAAGACGAATATCGAATATTGAACAAGGAATTTAGAAGTAAGAACTTTATATTTGATTTTAAATACTTTGATATTCATTATTCCTTGCTCGATATTCTGCGGTTCTAATGTGGATCCTTAAGTTAATAACATTGAAAACATATAAAAAAAAGGGGAGACAATTTTTGTCTCCCCTTTTTTTAGTAACTCGATAGTATAGGAATTTTCTTTTTTGGACACAGATGAACACAGATTATCAAGATTCTTAAATTGCAAAACAACAATATTATCTGTGTATATCTGCGAAAATCTGCGTCCTATTTAACTTGTGTGAGTGATGAGTCACCCGCTTAACACCCAACCGCTCAACTGCTTATCATTATTCGCCGGTTGCGGCCCCGTGCATCTTGATTTCAACTTTTTCAGTAAGTCCTTCATAGTACTCACGAAGAATTGCCAGAACCTCATCACGTCCGAAATGATCGGGAATTTCCCCGCCTTCTGAAAGCATCTTCCTCAGCATTGTTCCGGAGAGAAGAACCCTGTCTTCCTTGCCATGGGGGCAGGTTCTTAGTGAAGCCATGCCGTCACACTTGAAGCAATAGAATGTCCAGTCGATCTTTAAGGGTTTGCAGAGCAGCATTTTCCCGGGATCGTCGGAGGTCGGGATCTTGTCAAAGATGGTCTGGGCTTCAAACATGCCGTAGAAATCGCCAACACCGGCATGGTCACGGCCTATAATCATGCGTGAGCATCCGTAGTTCTGACGGAAGGTTGCGTGCAAAAGACCTTCTCTGGGTCCGGCGTAACGCATGTCCAGAGGATAGCCGCCCTGGACCACATTTTGATCTACAAAATAGTTTTTCACAAGGGAGTCGATACATCTTACGCGAACATCCGCGGGAATATCGCCTGGTTTCAGGTTGCCCACCAGAGAGTGAATATATACGCCGTCACAAACTTCCACGGCAATCTTGCAGAGGTATTCGTGGGATCTGTGCATGGGGTTCCTGAGCTGCAGAGCGGCAATTTCGCTCCACCCTTTTTCCTCAAAGATTTTGCGAGACTCTTCGGGCCTCATATAGACGCCGGCATATTTGGTAGGATACTCGCCTTCGCTTAAGACCTTGACAGGGCCGGCAAGGTTGAATTCCTTTTGTGCCATGACCATCTGGACGCCCGGATGATCCTCGCCTGCAACCTTCCAAAACTCTTCGGCTGTGGGAGTTCCTTCACCCATGTATACCTTTTCACATTCAAACTTTTTGTCGGCTTCGGTCATTTCATATTTTTCCGTAACCTTCATGGTCCCCATTATTTCATTGCTATCCGGGTCACACAGTGCGATTTCATCACCGTCGTTGATGCCGTCGGCGTCCGCTTTGTCCACGGAAAGGGATACGGGAATGGGCCAGAAGGTTCCATCGGCAAGTTGAAGATTGTTGCAGACACCTTTCCAGTCCGCTTTGGTCATGAAGCCTGTCAGCGGGCTGAATCCGCCGATACCCATCATGATAAGGTCACCGACTTCACGATGAGACACGGTGATTTTTTTTAGCCCTTCGGCCTTTTTCTTTTCTGCCTCAAGCTCAGCGCCTTCAAGCAAGCAGCAGGTCAATCCCTTGCCGCCATGTGGTGGAATTAAATTTGACATTTGTTACCGTCTCCTTTCATTTTTTTATTTTAATAATAAATGGTTTTACGATACCATCTCAATTTTCCCAAACGAGAACTTTTAATAATGAAAAGATCATTTGTCAAGGATAATCACCGTCTAAAATGCCTAAATTAACCAAAATGCCTAAAATTGAGGATATTGGATTTTTTGTAAAAGAAAGGATTCCTCAAATATTCAATTATCAATCCTGTTTGGTTCCTGTAATGGTCACTTCAATAGCCCGTGTCCTTGGACGATTATCGTGATTGATTGCAACCACCTGTTGCCAGGTCCCTAATTTGAGGCGACCGTTTCGAACCGGCAGGGCAATGGAAGGCCCAAGCAATGCGGCCTGGACATGGCTGTGTCCGTTGCCGTCATGCCATGCCTTTTCGTGTTCGTATTCCATATCCGGAGGGGCCAGCCGGTT
>JAUUWG010000006.1 GCA_030589165.1 Desulfobacterales bacterium | reverse complement strand
AATCTAATCGCCACAGGAATAGTCGTTCTATTTCGAGGACGATTTGATTGAGGATCGGATAAAGATGGCCTGAAGAGGAGATGCTAAATGGGATAATTTGTTTGTTCCGAGTCCCTTAAGCACTTCACACTTCTTCTATTTGCGAAAAATCCATAGTATCACCGAAACAATAACGCTGATTAAGATCATGGTCGTTACAGGGATATATATTTTCAGATTCGGCCTGTTGATGATGATGTCTCCGGGTAAACGGCCAAGGGGTATTTTGCCGATCAATGGCCAAACCAACCCGATAATGATAATCACAATTCCGATGATGATAAGCGTTTTTTGCATGTCTTTCCAGTCTCTGAAGGCATTTTTGTTGCAGGCTTGAGATGATCTGATATTAGCAAATGATTGATATCGGGATCAATTGTTTTTATGCTGGATTTTAATCATCCGTTTTACCTGACATGGGAGAGTTAAATGGACGTAACGCTTAAAATACGAGGGATTTATGCGACGGCATTGACAAGATTTTTTATGGATAAGGGCTTGTCGATCGTTTTTTCCTCAAAAGTAATCGCACAAAGGTTTGGGGATTACCGGAAATTTGAATCTGACAAGCCGGTTGACGTGGAAATCAGCGATACGGAAGACGGCCAGGGAATTTTGTTGAAAGGGCAGGGCGATCAGGTCAACCATGTTGTTGAGGTGATCAGAGAGGCTTTTTTTGATTCCGTCTGTCGCAAAACAAGGGGACATCCGTTCGATGCTATGGAAGTTCAATTTCCGTATCTTGCAAAAGCCGGCCTGGATGAATTGAGAAATCGTGTTGTGCCCACTGTCTTCAATCATCATCGGTTACGACTCATTGACTCGGAATATCTTGATTTGATGGAGACAAAAGACTTGTTGAATCATCCCGAGAAAAGACAAACAATCAGCCGGAACCTGGAAAACAGATTGATTTGGGAAACCTATAAAAAAGGAAAAGAGATCGCCATCGACCACGTTAAATTGAATGGCCGGGTGATTTCTCTTTCAGAGGGACAAATTGTTGAAGCCAATCCAAAAAACAGGGAAATGATTCTTAAACGACCAATGTTCAAAGGCAAATATAAATACGACGGCCTGAATATCGAAAAAAAAGAGGGTGATTATGCCATCACCCGGATAAAGGAAAAACAATGGTTCTATAAACACAGCTATTTCCGCCGGGATGCTCATCTGATCGGTGAATACTATAACATCAATACGTTCATCGAGTTTTATCCCGATAAAATCAGATATGTCGATCTGGAAATCGATGTGGTGAGATGGCCGGATGGAAAAGCCGGGATCATCGATGAAGAACTACTCAACCGGTGCTTTAAATCGGGCTTTCTGAGCGAAGAATTGAAAGAAAAAGCCATACAAACAGCGCATGAGCTGCACTTGTCCGCTCAATCTTTTTTGTCCCTTTTATGATCAACGCAGCCAGTGTTTTCAGCTTTTATGAGTTTTCCCGTAAAGCTCCCGATGCTGACGTTACTTTGTATTTTAACGGGAATTTTTCTTTTATCTGCTGAAATCCATAATTTAAGTGTAGCATTTTTACTTTTTTCAAATACACCGCTGAAATGTTTTAATTCAGGCTCCAACAAATATGTGTCATACGTTCCGGCTGCACTTTTGATTCTCTCTTTTTTTTTGACAACTGCCTTTCCTATTATACATTTTTTGCCGTCAGTTACCGGAATCGTAATTTTCGTATTTTTTTCCAGATCAACAAGTCGAGAATAATAAAAAACGGACAAGGGGTCCAATGTGCCCGGCAGTATTGAAATGGGTCCTTCCTTTTTTTTAAAATTGGAATATTGAGCCTCTTTTTTTTTCCAATCGAAAGTTACGATAATATCCCTTTTTCTTTTTCCTTGTTTCTGCTTTTTTTTATATAAAATCGAGTGGGGCATTTCCAGATCCGCATAAGCATCTATTCGTTCCCGGACTTTATAAAAAAGATCAATAAATGGGTTGGTTTTTACAGTCAACACAAAATGGTGTACGTTGATACCATTGATGGTTTCCAAGGGAAGAACTTCAATAACAGCTTCTCCAGCCGGTATAAAATTCCATTTGAGCGCAAAGGTAAGTTTTTCACCGGGGCAAAAGGGAAGATTGCTTTCAAATGCCCTGATTTTTCCACTGAAACCCAAAACTAAAATTAATGAAAGTATCAGTATGGATAGATTTAATTTTTCAGTACGGCTTTTGAACATGGTGTGATTTAATCCGGATAAACCGGAAAAGTGAGCTAAAGTGAGCTAAAGTTTGAAGTGAGCTAAAGTTAAGGAGTCGCTTCGCTCCGTCTTTTATAAAACTGATAGAATACCTCAACTTTGATGGTCTCGTAAAAAGTCAAAAATGTATCTCTTTGAAATAATTACAAAAATATAATAATAACTCTTGCCTTTTTTCCTACGGTTTGATATAAAAAGCTTAAATAATCAAACCATTAAAGGCAAAATAATGATCAAAGTAAACAATCCGAATCAGCTTAACATTTTCGATCCCTGGGATTTTCTTACTCCCAAAAGACGGAAGATGCTTGACGCCGGATGGCCCGGTCTGTTTCGCGAGCAAATACTGCCCTCAATTCCTGTCGATAAGGTCGTCAAGCATTTTAACACCACTTTCGGCCGACCGACGAAGGAACTTTATTCCATGCTGGGAGCTCTTATTCTTCAGCAGACTTTCGATCTCACCGACGAAGAAACAGTACAGCAATATGCCTTTAATATTCAATGGCACTATTCACTCAATATTTGCGAAGAGACCGATGATGCCAAATACATATCATTGAAAACACTATGGAATAATCGAAATATCGTTGCTCAAAATAATCTTGAGGACGATATTTTCAAAGCTGGCACAGACAAACTGGCGCAAGTTTTCAACGTTAATATCGATAAACAGCGAATTGACTCGGTCCATATCAAATCAAACATGCGGCGTCTGGGTCGAATCGGCATCTTCTCTGAAAGCATTCACAAGTTTTTAGTGAACTTGAAACGAGGCCATCAAGACTACCTCAACACCATAGATGAAAAAGTTATCGACAAATATCTGTCCAAAGACTCTCTTGGGTGTTTTTCCAGAGTCAAACCATCTGAATCGAGAAAAACCCTCACAGAGGTGAGCAAAGACCTGTTTGATCTGGTACAACAGTTCAAAGAATGCCCAGAAATAGCGGCCATGTATAGTTACAAACTACTTGAAAGGGTTCTGAACGATCAATGCAATCTTACCGATGATAAAGACAATCCAGTTGAGCTGAAAAAGCCGAAAGAGATCGCTTTTGATTCTCTTCAAAATCCTTCTGATCCTGATGCAACCTACAGCGGTCACAAAGGTCAAGGCTACCAGGTTCAAGTCATGGAAACATTCTGTGAAGATGAAGAACAAAAGGGAAAAACCCTTAGCCTGATAACACATGTGAATGTTGAACCTGCTCATAACAGTGATGCCAATGCTCTTATTCCGGCAATCGAGTCCACAGAAAAACAAAACCTAAAACCAAAAGAACTGACAGCTGACTCCCTTTACGGCAGCGATGATAACTGTGAACGTGCAAAAGAACATGACGTAGAGCTTATTGCTCCGACCATGGGTTCAGTCAAGGAAGACAAACTGAGCCTTGCTGATTTCCAAATTTCAGAAAAAGGCGAAGTTCTTGCCTGCCCACAGGGTCATGCCCCCTCAAAAGTCAAAAAGAAGAAAAAAGTCAGCATCGGTTTTGCTTCAGATCATTGCCAGAACTGCCCTAAACTATTGAACTGCCCAGTTAAAAAGGGGAAGAAATATTACTACCTCCGGTTTTCTGATAAACAAATGCGAATAGTAAAGCGTAGAATATACGAACAGTCAGACAAGTTCAAAGATCGTTACAGGTGGCGTGCAGGTGTTGAAGCCACCATGTCTGAGTACGACAGACGAACCGGTGTCAAACATCTTCGAGTGCGAGGCCTGAAAGCAGTAAAGTTCAGTGCAACCTTAAAGGCCTTGGGAGTAAATATTTTCAGGGCTGCTGTCATCAGAAAAGCGGCAATGATGCCGGAAGAGTGTCTCTGTGCAGCATAAAACCGTCCGGGATACTATTTTTTTGTTTATCAAAGAGCAAAATTTCGTAAGTATTGACTCTTTCAGAATATAATGAGTGTTAATATGATAAATGTGCTTCAACTTGACTCATATCACACCCGACTTTTTACGAGGCCATCAACTTTAGTCACTTCACACTTTTTTTTGATTCTTGAATTTTTGCCGAGTCCTTAATACGGTTAATTTACGGCATAATATTTTTCAACAGACTGTCTATGGCCTGGCTTGCGATTTTTTCGATGAGGGGCGCTTTTTCGTAAGAGAAGAGGTCGTTGTAGCCGACACCGAGTCCTTCCCAAACCTGGCGGCCATTGTGGGTATCCCAGATCTGTCCGGCCATCTTGACCGAACGATGTGCTGATTTGCGGCCAAAGGTCCAGACAAACGTAAGCGATGCTTCTGATTTTGATTCGCTCACAATGGCTTGGCTGATGAACAGATAACGGCAGTTAAGGGCTTTCCCAAATTGCTTGAGTAGAGCGCTCCCAAATCCTAATTTCGGGAAATCACGATTGAATTTTATATAGGAGCCGGTCAAGCCGTTGTCATTGAGTTCTTTGAGAGCATTTCCGGGAGAAACAACCCTGAGAGACGGGTGCTGTAATTGAATTTTACTGAGGAGAATTTCGCTCAGGATGCTTCGGTAGATGTCTTGATTGATCAGGGATTGGTTCTTTCCTGTGCGATCGGAAGTGTTCCCTGGAGCATAAGGAGCAGAGGGAATTTCCCCATCACGTTCCGTAGTATTTTCTAAAGGCTGTTTCAGAATGATGACAGGCAGAATCGCCAAGCCATGATGGTTCAGGGAACTACTGTTGAAGCCGGCGATCCGATAGGATTCCTGAGACCAGCCTTTGATTTTTGAAGTACAGGCACTTGATAAAACCATAAGGCATATCAAAATCACCCAAACAAAAGGTCGAAATCGAAACGGCTTGTATTTCATACGATTCTCCAAATAGTTGATAAAATCAAAAAAAGGGTTACAATTATTAACCTGTCAAGCTAAGTACATGACGGCACAATTGCGTTGCTATTTTTTGTGTTGAGATTTGAGGAATGAGAGCAAACATCTTCTCAAATCTCAATACTCACCACTCAAATTCAGAATCTTTGTTTGAAAAACCAGGTACGTATTTATGTCGCCATGTACTAAGGCTGTTCAACCATCACATCTTTAATGGGTTCTTTTTGTTCCTGCCCGGTAGTGGTTTTTGTTTCCGCCTCAATTTCAGGTTTCTTTTTCAATACTGGAAAACGGCCTTTTCTTCTCTCCTTTCTCTCTTTAAGGTTGTTTTCAAGTTTTTGACACGCTGTTTCCAAAGACGCATCCATTGTTACCAGATCTCCCTGGCTGACGATGAGTCGTTTGAGTTCCGGAATTTTTAAACGCGAAGCAGAACTGATATAAATCGGTTGAATATAAAGCATTAAATTGCCGATGGGAAGGATTATTATTCTTCCCCGGTTTACTTCCGAGCCGGCCTGGTCCCAAAGGGTGAGCTGCTGGGCAATGTCCGTATCCTGATCAATCAGACTGCTGATTTGAGAGGGACCGTAAACCTGTTCTCCCTTTGGAAAACTGTAAACGACGATTTCCCCATAATTTTTTTCATCGCATCTCACGATGGCAAGAGATCGCAAATTGTCTCGTCCCACGGGACTCATGGGATTGAGCAAAAGAAACTCATGGCTCTCGGGGTCTAACAAGTTCAGGGTCAAATGATACGGTTCCATGGGAATGGATTGATCGTTTTTAATCATTTCCGCAGGTTTCCAAGTGTCCTCCTGCCTGTAAAAAATTTCCGGATCTGTTTGATGATATTTGGCATAGAGATCCATCTGTATCTTAAAAAAATCTTTGGGGTATCGGAGATGTTTTTTGAGCTCGGAAGGCATTTTATCCATATTCTTCAACAATCCCGGGTAGATTCGGTCGTATGTCAGGATAAAAGGATCTTTGGGATCGGCGATATAGTAATTTACATCCCCATTGTAGGCATCAATAACAATTTTAACGGAATTGCGTATATAGTTTAATTCTTTGTCATAAGGCTGAGCATTGGGATACTTGTCTGAAATGGTGTAAGCATCCTGAATCCAGAAAAGACCCTTGTCGGTTGTCACTATGTATGGATCTTCATCTAAAAGAAAATAAGGGGTCAGGGTCTCAATAATTGTTGTAATATTTCTTCGAAAGAGGATTCGGCTTTTTTCGTTGGTTTTTGTGGTAAGAAAAATATTTCTATCCTCGAAATATGTTGCAAACAATAATTTTTTAAAAAGAGAGGAGATCGGGATGCCGCCTTTACCCTCATAATTCACCATCACATTGGTTTCTTCCTCGGAATAGTCGATCTCGCCGATATCATTGGGCGCAATGATATACTCGTAATTTCCTGTTCCGTAATAAATACGGGGTTGTGTAACATTGATTCCGTAATCCGATTTCGGCGGAATATCCTGGATAAACCAGGTCATGGGTTCATCACCGTCCTGGGCTGACGGGGTCATGACGATTCCATATCCGTGGGTATATTGCAGATGGATGTTAACCCAATTTTTTCCGGAACCGGGAAGTGCCTCGATATTCAACTCCCGTGCCGCCAGATAAACCTGCTGAGAATTGCCGCCCACATCATACCGGTCCACATCCACATCAGGAAATGAATAGTATGGGCGTATCCCCTGAAGTTGTTTATACACATCATCGAGAAATTCCCTGTCCCACGTGGGAACGTTGCGCAGGCTCTTTTTTACATCAGGATTTGAGATGATCTCATATCCATTAGCTACCTGGTATTTTCGGGTTTCGACTTTCTCCAGGTTGTAAGCTGCCAATGTCGCTTTGATGTTGGCGGCTATAAATGGTTTTTCCCTGACAAGCTCATTGGGTTTGACAATGTAGTTTTCTATCATTTTCGGAAAAAAAGAAGCATTTCTACCCCATAATGCAAGCAAAAAACAGATGCTGAAAAAAACAGATGTTTTTACGGCCTTTTTTTTATGGATTAAAAAAATTAATGATACGGCCAGTCCCATAAAAGAGAGAAGCGTAAACCAGATGAAAGGTAAGGCAAACCGTATTTCCATAAAGCCCGGTCCGAAAAAAAGCGGCATGTGGGTGTTGGTATAAAGAAGTGCATAGCGTTCGAGCACAAAGCCCCATGCCTGGACGCAAGTGATAATCAAAAAGAGGATTGTCAGATGGATTTTCGCTCCCCGGGGAAGTTGTTGATTCTCTTTGGATAATAGATGGCTCTCAATCCAGTAAAGTGATACCAGAGCAAAGAACAGAAGCAAAAAAACAATAACAAGTTTATGCTGGACAAGCGTATAGACGGGAAATGAAAATAGATAATAAGCGATATCTTTTCCATATACCGGGTCTATGGTTCCTGTATGGGGGGAGAATATATAGAGCAGGGCTTTTTCCCATTGCTCGTAAAAAGGGATTGCAATCGGGACGGCGAATATAAGGGAAAGCGGGGTATATATTTTCAGAGAACCGGATTGAAACTTTTTGAGCAGATCCAAATAGCGTTTTTTGGCTGAACCTTTTACCTGAGATCCCTCAGGGATTGCCGTGCCCAGATATCTCGAAGCCAGCCAGAAATTGAGAAAAAAGATCAAAAAGAAAACAAGTGTTACCGATGCAACAATCAGATAACGATAAATCAGCCTTTGTAAAAAATATCCTTCATAATTAAGAGAACGAAACCACCAGAGGTCTACAAAAAAATCGAGAAACCGGAAACTGAAAACAACGTATAAAATTCCAAGTCCGATAAGAGTAGATCCCGTTATAAGTAACCAGCGTTTCCACTTCCGCATGTTTTCTCCTTTTTAAACCAAATCTTGATGTGCCCGGAAAAAGTTTTTTAAATTACAGGTTGGTTTCCATGGATTCCCGGTAGGCAAAAAAATCGGATTCCCGGTTTTCAGTTGTGATGGCATTAAGTTCTTCAGGCGCAAACGACAGGTATCTGAAAAGTTTATCTTCCAGTTTTTCGGTTTCAACCCAGCCCTGTCGAATCTGCTGCCGGCGTTCCGGATCACTTCCATAACGTTTCAATATATATTCCATGCGATCCTGAAGGGGAACCACCTTGTTGTGAAGCACTCTCTTGTCGGCATAATATACAATTTCCACATCTTCGGGTAAAGTTGAGAAAGAATAATTGTTCAGCCGGACGTGCTGACCGATAATGCTGCCCACTTCAGGATACCCCATGTCATTCAAAATCCGGGCACCTGTCTGAGCATGTTTTTCACCGGTT
Source organism: Desulfobacterales bacterium (assembly GCA_030589165.1). GTDB lineage: Bacteria > Desulfobacterota > Desulfobacteria > Desulfobacterales > JAFDHS01 > JAFDHS01. The sequence goes on along the minus strand of JAUUWG010000006.1, from coordinate 25,398 downwards.
TTAATGCTTCTTGTCTTTGTAATATCATGAAGCAGGGCTGATGTATGAACCAGATCGCGATTCAGTTGTATATTTTGCTTGATCATATGATCCGCCAGATAGGTTGCGATCTCACAGACCCGGAAAGAATGGGCCACGATATGGTCCAGCATTCCCATTTCATGTATCAGCTGATAGCATTCTGTTTTAGTTGGTATTTGCATGCGTCTTGTAATTTTGAAATTTTTGTTTTAGTTCACTTTTGTTCCCTAATTGTCCGCAACCGGCCATGACTGATCGACCTTTGCTCCATCGTTTCCGGACAAAAATGGTTTCCTGTTCAAGCCAGCCGGAAAAACGATGAACGTCTTGATCGGATGGGGCCTTGAATTGAGAATCGGAGAGCGGATTATACGGGATCAAATTCAATCTTACGGGCAGGGGTTTTAAAAAATCAGCCAGTTCAAGAGCATGTTCATGTGAATCATTCAAGCCTTTGATTAAAACGTACTCGATAAAAAATGTGCCGGATTTTTTCAATGGATACGCCATAAGGGATTCTTTGAGTTTGTCCATGGGAACCGCCCGGTTCAGCGGCATTATTTTTGAACGCAGTCGGTCGTTGGGTGCATTCAGGGATACGGCAAGATTCAGACGCGGCCAGTTCAGCGAACCCAGTTTGCGAATTCCGTCAATACGTCCTGCTGTGGAAAGTGTAATATGACTGTGCGCAATGTCAAGGCCTCTTGGATCATTCATGACCCGAATGGCCTGAATCACATTGTCGAAATTGTCAAAAGGCTCTCCCATGCCCATAAAAACAATATTTTTGATAGGGGAACCGAGGAAAAACCTTGCCGTGTAGAGCTGTCCGACAATCTCTTCCACTGCAAGGTTCCTGAGCAATCCCAGCCGTCCGGTTTCACAAAACGTACATCCCATGCGGCATCCGACCTGGGAGGAGACACAGAGGGTGTTATGGGTGGCCATGGGAATGATAACCGATTCAATTTCAAGGCCGTCAGCAAGCCGGGTGATGAATTTTACAAGCCTCTTGTCCTTTTGTTCTTCTATCACCAAACCCGGGTTGAGTACCAGATCGCTTTGAATTTTACCGGCCAGTTTTTGTGATTTGGAAAATTCATCCACATGACTGAAATCAAGGTTCCCGTTTTTATAAACTTCACGGTAAACGGCTGTTGCATGATATTTCCCTTTACCGTAACGGATTTTAAATTCGTCAGCCAGTTCGGCCCATGTTAATTGCAGAATTTTCAACTTTAGTATTAATTCTAAAATTCGTGTATTTTATGTCAAAAAAATTAAGAATTTTAAAAAGTGTGAAGTGACTAAAGATATCTAAAGTTAAGAAATTATGTCAATTTTATAAAAAGATGGAGCGAAGCGATTCCTTAACTTTAGGTCATTTATTCCGGTTTGTCCGGGTTAAGTACTTTCACGCTATGATTTTAAAATTCCAGACTTCGTCTTTATAGCTGTCTTGAAGCTTTGCAGATGCTTTTTCAGGTGTTTTGGCCCTCCAGGTTAACGTAAGATTGTCGCCGGTCATATTGTCAACTTCATATGTCCAGCCGTCTTGTTTTTGCACCAGTGTCAATGACACGACGTCGCTGTAATTTTTTCCTTTTACCCTGGCTTCGGCTTTATGAATAATCATATATGGTTTTCCCTTATCCTTGAAATTAAAGGCCTTGATCGTATCTTCGGCCACCATGATTAGAATTGAGATGTCGTTTTAACCATGAAGTGCACGAAGAACACGAAGAAATAATTAAATATTTTTTCACCTTCGTGACTCTTCGTGTTCTTCGTGGTGAATGAAATGGCCTATGTTATGACCAAGGCCAAATTAAATATTACCCTGAATAGGCAATTATTTCTATTTCTATGCTTGCGCCCAAGGGCAGTGCGGCGACTTGAACGGTACTGCGTGCAGGTTGATCCGAAGTAAAATATTCGGAATATATTTCATTAAACTGACTGAACTCATTCATATCAACGAGGTAGACCGTCACTTTAACCGCTTTTGTAAAATCAGTTCCTGCGGCCTCCAATATGGCTTTGAGATTCTCCAGGACCCGTCGGGTCTGCTCTTTAATTCCCCCTTCTATTAATTTTCCTGAAGCAGGATCAATGGGTATCTGGCCGGAGGTAAACACAAAGTTTGGGGTATGAATTGCCTGACTGTATGGGCCTATTGCTTTGGGTGCTTTGTCGGAATGAATGATTTTTTTCATGATGTATCTCGCAACTATTTTTTTATTGTGTTCTGAAAGCTCGTTTAGTATTGTTTTTATAAAAATATTTCAACGTCTCACAACACAAATCGTCCAAACGTCTCACAAGTAAAAGTCCAAAAAATCTCACAAACAAAAGTCTAACAGTTTCACAATGGGGCCACAGTGTGTTAGCGGCCGGTAATTTTCAGGAAACAATCTTTTTAAAAAACTAACAATAATTGTTTTGAACGTCAATGTTTAACTACCTTTGGCGATGTTTCAGTCTTTGTTTAGTTAAGCGTTTGTTTGAAAACCATGGCTCTCTGTTTTTTATTGATTCCATGAGTCGGGGAGGGATGAGCCGAAAATATCAGCTTTATGCAAAATAAGATGCGTCTTTACGGTGACTATCTTTAAGGAGAGAGAATATGTTACACATCGAGGATTTGCAGGTCAAGCTTGGCGACAAGGAAATTTTGAAACACATCGATCTTGAAATCAATCCGGGTGAAACCCATATCCTGTTCGGGCCCAATGGATCTGGTAAAACATCGTTGTTAATGACCATTATGGGCTATCCTCAGTACAAGGTAACGGGTGGAAAGATTTTCTTTAAAGGGGAGGATATCACCCATATGCCTGTTAATGAGAGGGCGAAAATGGGCATCGGCATGTCTTATCAGCGGCCGCCCACCATTCATGGGGTAAGAACAAGGCAAATGGTGGAGATTTGCGCCAAAAACAAGGTTGATCCAGAGGCCCTGGCTGCAGAATTGAACTGCTCCGAATTCCTGGAACGCGACATTAATGCGGGATTTTCCGGAGGCGAGATCAAGCGTTCCGAATTGTTGCAGTTGACGGCACAGGATTCGGATCTGCTGCTTTTTGATGAGCCGGAGTCCGGTGTTGATTTGGAAAATATTGTTCTTATAGGCAACACGATCAGCCACTTGCTGCAACGGGATTTTAAGATAGACCCTGAAAAAACACAGAAAGAGCGACTTAAAGAGCGCACCAAGATGGGACTCATCATTACCCATACCGGATTCATTCTGGATTACCTGACAGCGGATAAAGGACAGGTTCTCTATAATGGGGTATTGGTTTGCGCAAGTAACCCGAGAGAAATTTTCAGGACGATCAGCAAGGTCGGATATGAGGAGTGTATACGATGCGCAATTTAGATGAAAAGGCCTTAACGGCAAAGGAAAAAAAGGCAAAGCTCGGACCGGATGTGGATATTTCTTCCTACGGATCAGAAACTGTTTCCCATGACTATGTAGAGAATCTGGTCTCCTTGTCCGAATCCGACAAAGCCAGGATGATTCTGGCTGGAGTGGATGCACATGAAAAGGAGAGATCCGGCACCTTCATTCAGAAAGACACCGCAGTCATTCATTCCCGATCGAAACAGGAAGGACTGGAGGTGATGTCGATCAAAGAAGCCCTGGAAAAATATGACTGGCTCGAGGAGTATTACTGGAATTTGGTTTCGGTGGAGACCGACAAGTACACGTCCTTAGCCCAGCTTGACCTGCAAAATGGGTATTTTATCAGATCCCTTCCGGGCAGTAAGGTCACCAATCCCGTACAGTCGTGTTTATACCTGGCCAAAGAAAACCTGAGCCAGAATGTCCATAACATCATTATTGCCGAAGAGGATTCAGAACTTCATATCATTACCGGTTGCGCCACGTCCGAGCATTTGCAACGGGCCCTTCATGTGGGTATTTCCGAATTTTATGTCAAGAAAAATGCCAAATTGAGTTTCACCATGATTCATAACTGGTCCGAGCAGGTGATGGTACGGCCCAGATCCGTGGGACGGGTTGAGGAAGGGGGGCTTTTCCTCAATAATTATATTTGTATGAAGCCTGTGAAGTCTCTTCAGATGTATCCGACGACTCACCTGGTGGGTAAGGGGGCTGTCTCCCGTTTCTACTCCCTGCTTGTGGGAAGCCCTGGCGGTGAAATCGACGTGGGCGGTCGAGTTCTATTGGAAGCTGAAGAAACCCGGGCCGAAATTGTTTCCAGAGCCATCACCAATGGTGGAAAGATTATTGCCCGTGGGGATCTGATCGGTGAAATACCTGGAATAAAGGCACATCTGGAGTGTCGCGGTCTTATCCTGAACGGGGGAAACATTCATGCCATCCCCGAGCTGCAGGGCAATATTGATGGGGTGGAGATGTCTCACGAAGCGGCAGTAGGCAAGATCGCTCAAGAAGAAATACTTTACCTGATGTCACGGGGGCTCAGTGAAGATGAGGCGACTTCAACCATTGTCCGCGGATTTTTAAGTGTCGATATCCCCGGCCTTCCCCCGGGGCTTAAGGCTGAGATTGATCGTGCCGTGGAACAGAGTGACAAAGAAGTTATGTAGTGTTTGAATGAAAACTGAATAAGGCTATAAATACAAATTGTTAAGCTATTTTTTTAAACGAGGATTCCGGATTTGAGGTAGGGGCACGTTGCAACGTGCCCCTGCAATGTTGATATTTACTCTCATTGCTCAAATCTTACCACTATATCGGGAAACACCTTTAAAATAACATTCCGGATTTTTTGAATACCTTATCAACAGGGCCTTTGCGCTGTTTTTGATTCAGTCCAGAATTGCGACAGTTCTCTCAGTCTTTTAATTATTGGAGAGAGTTTTTCGATTATAAAATCGATCTCTTCTTCAGTGTTGTATATGCTCAGGCTGAAGCGGATCGAGCCGTGGGCTGCAGTAAAGGGAACATCCATGGCCCGGAGTACATGTGACGGCTCCAGGGAACCTGACGTGCAGGCCGAACCTGAAGAAGCGCATATGCCGAATTCATTCATCATGAGAAGGATCGCCTCACCTTCCACATATTCAAAGCTGATGTTGGTGGTATTCGGGAGCCTGTGCTTGCGATCTCCATTGATCATGGCATTGGGAACCTGTCTGAGAATTTCATTTTCAAGCTTGTCCCTTAGATCTTTCACCTGTACTTGCTCTTGTTTTATATTTTTTGCAGCCAACTCGCAAGCTTTGCCGAACCCGATGATGGAGGCAATGTTTTCGGTGCCGCCCCTCCGTCCTCTTTCCTGGTGCCCACCGATCAGAAAAGGGGAAAACGGCGTCCCCTTTCGTATATAAAGGGCGCCCACTCCCTTGGATGCATGAAGCTTGTGGCCTGAAAGAGCAAGCATGTTTACCGGAACCTGTTGCACATCCACGGGAATTTTTCCCACGGCCTGCACCGCATCCGTATGAAACAAAATCCCCCTTTCGTTCAACATCCGGGCGATCTCCTCTATGGGGAATATCACGCCGGTTTCATTGTTGGCCCACATAATGCTGACAATGGCGGTATTGTCGGAAAGGCTCTCTTCCAAATCTTCCATGTTCAATCGTCCCTGCCGGTCCACCGGCAGGAATGTCACCCTGTATCCGTTTTTACCCAAATATTCATAAAGATTTTTAACTGCGGGATGTTCCACCCGAGTGGTGATGATATGTTTTTTATCAGGACATGAGGCAATAGCGGAGCGAATGGCTGTGTTGTCGCTTTCCGTGCCGCAGCTTGTAAATAATATCTCATCGGGGCTTGCCCCGATCAGAAGAGCAACTTTTTCGCGCGCCTCCTGTAACTTTTGAGCCACTTTACCCCCAAAACTGTGCATGCTTGACGGGTTGCCGTAAAGATCGTGAAAATAGGGGAGCATCACTTCCAAAACTTCGGGTGCAACTTGTGTTGTGGCATTGTTATCGGTATAAACAACTTTCATTATTTTACCTCCTCGACGATCAGTTCCGGTGTAACGGATTCGCGCAGTCCGGATTCCACAAGGTTTTTCAGTGTAGCCCGTGAGGCGGCACAGGTGGCGCAGGCTTCTTGGAACTTCACAAGGACCGTATTGCCTTCAACATCGATCAGTTCTATGTCTCCCCCGTCTTTTTTAAGCAAAGGCCTGATTTCATCTTCCAATGTCTTTTCGATGAGCTTGATTTTCTGAATATTGGTCAATCGAACCGGTTTTTCGGAGACGACATGCGGCTTGCCATAAACCTTGTCAATAATCGCTTTGATCTTGTCATGACATTTCTGGCACCCTCCGCCTGCTTTGGTATAATTGGTAACATCTTCCACTGTGTTCAGGTTGTTTTCACGGACGACCCGTTCGATTTCCATATCCGTAACCTCGAAACACTCGCAGACGATTTCACCTTCCACCTTCTTTTCAGTTTCTCCGCGGTAATAGGCGATCGCTTTTTCCAAGGCGTCTCGTCCCATTACGGAACAGTGCATCTTCTCTTTGGGAAGCCCTCCGAGATAACGGGCAATATCTTCATTGGTAACCTTTTCGGCTTCTTCCAGGGTCATTCCCTGGATCATTTCGGTCAGCGCCGACGACGTGGCAATGGCGCTTGCGCAGCCGAACGTCTTAAACTTAACCTTCTTAATCCGTTTTTGATCATCCAGTTTGAAGGTGAGTTTCAAGGCATCGCCGCATATGAGCGACCCCTCTTCTCCGATACCGTCAGGGTTTTCAACTTCGCCCACGTTTCTCGGATTCAGGAAGTGGTCTATGACCTTATCCGTGTAATTCCACATGGTAGTTCTCCTTGCTGAGTAATTTTTAGAGCCTGTTTAAAAATTAGGGAATCGAAGTGGAAAAGTGTGAGAGTGAGGGCAAATTATCGTAAATTTGAGGTGAATAGCAAGCCTATTTGCCGAAAATTTACGACAATTTGAACCGCTCTCACGGTTTTGCAGCGGATTCATCAGTTTTTAAACAGGCTCTTACTGGGCTGAATGATTCTGAAAACTAATCTGAAGAAATAAAATCAAGAAGAAAACGAGTCTATGTCGTGTTTTCAAAATAGCTTTAACCTTCTGTTTTTTTGATGGAAAAGGTTATTTTTTCGGTTTTTAATAACTTCTTGATTTCACAGTGAATGTCTGAATTTGAAAACACGACCTAACCATTTTTCTTGAAAAAACATATTTTTTTATATACCTAGTTCGGATGAATTTGAAAAGCTAAAACTGCCGAGTTTCTTAAGCAGCTTTGAAACGACTTTCAACAGGATCGGAGGTATATCGATGAAATCGTTTAACTCATCTGAAATGTTCAGACCTTTTGAAAACCTTAAAGCCTTGATTGAAAGCAAATCCTTCTCAACACAGAGTTTTCCCCTTGATTCGGCTGAAGATAAAAAGGACGGCATGCCGGATGCTGAAAATGAACAGCAGCTTTTTTTAAAGGCTATGGCGGATGTCAAGCCGATTCATTCCAAAAATATAATCAAAAGAAACAGCAGGGTCAGGATGCCCAAGAAAAACAAGAAAGATCCGGAAGATGAGATTGTATTAAAGCTTGATGATCTTGTAAAGTATGGAAAAGGCTTTGTTGTTTCCCACACCCCGGAATACATGGAGGGCAGGGGATATAACGTCAGCCCTGAAGTTCCACGGCTTTTGCACCGGGGAGAGTTTTCCATACAGGCTCATATCGATCTTCATGGATTTGACGTTTTGACGGCAAAGGATGCCATGGATTCATTTTTAAAAGACTCCCTGTCCATCGGGAAAACAGCGGTTCTGATCGTCCATGGCCGAGGCCTCTCTTCACCTGGAGAGCCGGTCTTAAAGACCAAGGTTTTTGAGTGGCTTACCCGCGGATTCTGGCGTAAATGGGTCATTGCCTTTACCAGTGCAAGATTATGTGATGGTGGAACCGGGGGAACATACGTGCTTTTAAGACACCGGCTGATTAAAAAGCAAACAGTTGATTCTTTAAGCAACAAAATTTGAAGATCCGTATTATACAGAATCCTCCCCGGAAGTTTCAGACTTGAATGCTGAATTCCGGAGTTCAAACTTTAAGTTTGAGTCGAAGGTTGGAATTCAGACTTAAAGTCTGAACTCCTGAGTTTTGTCAATGTATAACAAAAAAACCGGCGCTTGATATGCCGGCTTAAAAATTGAATCTGGTATTAGGAACAATGGTTGTAGGTATTGGAAGTATAACGTTAAGACTGTATGATTGCCAATCTCTGAAAGGTAAAAGAAAGATAATAAAATCGATAATCAGCAGAATACGCAATACGTTTAATGCGTCTGTCGCAGAGGTTGGATCAAATGACATTTATCAACGCGCGGAAATCGGATTTTCCCTGTCAGGTAATGATCGTCGGGTGATAAATTCTAAAATCGACAAGATTTTCAATTTCACCGACGAGTTGGGACTGGCTGAAATTATTGATACAAATATGGAGATTATCAATTTGTAAAGCCGTTATTTGTTGCCGGTTACCCAAAAAGTTAATGGGGAGCTCGTAGTTTCTTAGTCACTAAGTAGTATCTGCTGATTTTCTATTTTATCGGCTTCAAAGCTTTTATTACATACTGTCACATGGTATTTTACAAAATTTAAATTTAACGTGCTTTACGCTTCTTATATGAGGTTCAAGGCCATGAACTGAGGATATGCGATGATCGAAAAAAAATTACGGAGGCTTTCACCGACGAATGGGTAAAGTACAATATCAATGACCCAACGAAGGAACTTGTCATTTTGCGCAAGATTATACCTTGGCAAAGAATAATCGACCTATTGGTTCCCTATTATAACGATAAACAGGGAAGAATCGGCACCCCCCTCCGGACAATTGTAGCCATTTTCATGGTTGCGAAACTTCGCTTGCTCAGTGACCGGGTAGTAATTGATCAGGTCAAGGAAAATCGTTATATTCAATATTTTTGCAATGTTCCCGATAAATCTGTGAACAAGTTCATGCATCCCAGCAATCTGATTAAATTGCGGAAACGTTTCGGTGTCAAGGGTATGGAAGTTATTGAATCCTCAATTTTTAACGTGTTACGTGTTGCTGGCGTTATCAATGGGGACAGCATGCTGATTGATTCGACGGTCTTGCCAAACAATATCATTTATCCCACAGATATCGGATTAATTTTTAAGGCCTTTGGTAAAATGAAGCAATTTGCTGAACGTTATCATATCGATTTCTGGTGGGATGAACAGTATCTTCAAAAACTTTGGCGTGAGTACAACCTGAACAAAAAGAAAGATGAGATTTTTAGATATTTTTTTGAATTTATGTCGATATTTGCCGATGCGTTCAAAATTTTCGAGGAAATCGTCCAAAATTTCGAAGCCTCGGATAAAGAAGTAGAAAAAGCCCGGCAACTTCTGGATCTCTTGAGTTTGCTTAAAAAGCAGAGTGAACAAAAACTTGAGGGAGAGAAACATATTGAAAACCGGATCGTTTCCCTCGACGAACCGGATGCCCGACCAATCAAGAAAGGTAAAAAACATCCAGACTGTGAATTCGGAACTACCCTTGAGATATCATTCAACCGTCAAGGCTTTATGGTTACAATGGAAAATTTCATAGGAAAACCAAACGACAAAATCCTGTGGCCAAAAACAGCGGGACTATTCGAAGAAAGAATGAAAGGGCTTCCTGAACATGCAATCGGTGACAATGGATACCGAAGCCGAATAAATCGAAAAATACCCGAAGGCACGCTACACATTTTTCTCGGCAAAAGCTCCGATGTTTGCGAAGAAAAACGAGATTTTTGCCGAAAAGCCCGTTCCGCAACGGAAGGATTTATTGCAGTTGCGAAGAATATCCGGGGCTTTGGTCGCAGTCTTTACCGGGGATTTGATGGAGACCGCATATGGTCTCTCTTATGTCAAACCGCATACAATCTTAAAAAGTTCCTTCAGCTTTATAATGATGAAGAAATCAGCGAAGAAAGCTTGATGAAAATGGGATTGTTGGGCTGATTCACATTTATTGCAGTCCTCTGATGATCACCGGAAGTTCGCCGGATGGATAAGTGTGCGCGAAATACGATAAAACAGCTTTGGAAAACAGACTGCACTCCAAATAAGTTTTTCCAAGCATCATTCAAAACGCAAAACGGAAATTTTCAAAGAGCTAAATGAGCAGATGCTCTTAATTTGACAGAAAATCAGCAGATACTAAGTACACAACGGCACAATTGCGCTGCTATTTTTTGTATCGAAGTCTTGAGTGTTGAGATGTGAGAAATGAGAGCAAACATTTTCTCAAATCTCAATACTCACCACTCAAATCCGGAATCTTTGTTTTAAAAAACAGGTACGTATTTATGCCGCCATATACTAAGGGGCATGAATCAAATAATCTGATTGTTTCTTTAATTTTAAAGACGTGTCCGGGAATTTAATCTCTATTTTTTAGTAGACGAATAACCGTTTGCAAACCATCCGCCTCCCTTTAATTCAAATGTGCAGCGCGATATGATTTTTTTTGCTTTTTTATGACACTTCGGACACTCTATCTCTTCTGTACCCATCTTGACAAACTTTTCCGTTATCGTTCCTTCAGGGCACTCAAATTCATAAACCGGCATTGATAATCCTCCTTTAAGTTTTATGGTGAGAGCTTCTGCAACGCTCTTGAATTATGGTTCTTATTTTTTGTGTTGGGTCATCACCTTTTATAAATTATACACATATCCTTTTTTTGTCAAATCGGTATTGCGTTAAGATCCTTAATCAGTACTGAACAGATCCTTTTTGATGTGCCATTGATATGAGATCAAGAAGAATATACTGGCTTTCAGCCAATAACGGGTCAGGTTTTCCCTCGTTTTCTTCCGTGTTATCAGTTGTCTCAAGGTCAGATATCTTTTTCAATAATTTTAAGCCCCTGATGGCTCGACGTTTATTCTCCAGAGCCAACATCTTCTGTTCGGATACTTGACGTTCACGCTTGCGGGTCGCTTCGTTTAGCGAAACTTCAGTTTTTTGCCTTGCTTCGTTTAAACGCTCAATATCGGAGATCAGATAGGAAAAATCAGGGTCATCTTTAATACGGCTTTTGTGAAGGCTCTCCAGCAGCTTAATCCATAATACTAAATTCGGCCAGGGCTGGTAGCGGGCAGGATGAATTTTATCCCAGGCAAGCGCTTCCGGAAGTGCATTTTCGCCTATCTTTTTCATGTCGTAGATTGTCGGGTATACGATATCTGGTATGATTCCTTGGTTCTGTGTGCTTTTTCCCGATACGCGATAGAACTTGGCCCGGGTAAGTTTCAGTTGGCCCTGTCTGAGGTCTTCCAGAGATTGAACAGTCCCTTTGCCGAAGGTTTGTGAACCAACGATAATACCGCGTTGATAGTCTTGAACGGCACCCGCAAAAATTTCTGAAGCTGATGCACTCAGGCGGTTAACCAACACAATCAAGGGACCATCATAGACAATTTCCGGATCCGGATCACGAAGTTCGCTGATTTGACCGTTGCTTTCACGGATCTGAACGGTAGGTCCTTTATTGATAAAGAGTCCGGTCAAAGAGTTGGCTTCTTGAAGTGCCCCCCCGCCATTGTCGCGCAAGTCGATGATAATACCCTCGACTTTCTCAGCGATCAGTTCCTTGAGCAGACGGCGCACATCACGTGTGGTACTCTTGTAATTTTCTTCACCGGCTTGAAGGGCTTTGAAGTCGATGTAGAAGGTTGGGATTTCGATGATGCCGATTTTATGGGTTTGATCTTTGTATTTGAGCTCGACCAGCTTTTTTTGTGCGGCTTGTTCTTCAAGTTTGACGGTGTTTCGAGTGATCATGATTTTTTTGGTCGGGTGATCACCATCGATATCGGAAGGGATTATTTCCAACCGCACCACGGTCTGTTTGGGGCCGCGGATAAGTTCCACCACGTCGTCAAGACGCCAGCCGATGACATTGACAATTTCTCCATCTTTACCCTGACCTACTCCCACGATGCGGTCTCCAGGCTTCAGTTGCCCGGATTTATCCGCCGGACCGGCCGGGACCAGGCGAAGGACTTGGGTGTACTCGTTTTTATTTTGCAGGACAGCGCCGATACCTTGCAATGACAAACTCATCATTATATCGAAGTTTTTCGAAAGACGCGGTGAAAAGTATTGGGTATGCGGGTCATAGATTTGTGTAAATGCGTTCATGTAAATTCTGAAGGCATCTTCGCTGTCTGTCTGGCGGATTCGGCTCAACCGGTTACGATAACGTTGCTTGAGTAATTTATGGATTTCATCCAATGGTTTGCCGGTTAATTTAAGGTTCAGAATATCGTTTTTCAGACGCTTGCGCCATAAATCGTCCATTTTGGTCGTATTTATCGGCCAGGGTGCATTCTCCCTGTTAATGGTTATGCTTTCTTCAATGTCAAAATCCAGGTCATCAAAGCCTTTTTCAATGCGGTTGACCAGGAAAGCAAGTCTTTCAGCGACCTGTTGCCTGTAACGATTGAAAATCATGAAAGCCGGTTTGAGGTCACCGATTTTCAACGCATTGTCCAAACGATAGCGGTAGGCTTCAAATTCCTTGATATCTTCGGAAAAAAAATAGCTTCGTCTGCCGTCAAGGTCGGACAGGTAACGATCGAATACCTTGGATGATACGTGGTCGTCTATTTCCAGATCTTTGTAATGGTATTTTTCGAGCTGCTTGACGATATCAACATTGGTTTTTGATTGTTTTCGGGTAGGGGGAAGAATTTCAATGAAATCATCAATTCCAAGAGAGGAATCGGCTGCTAAGGATAAAGAAATGTCCTTGGCATGGGCTTTTAAAGAGGGGGGGGTGAAGAGAAAGCCGACTGTAAACGTGCACAGTATGAGAATATATAAAACAGGTGATATACGATATTTGTTAGTGTAGTTCATCTTCATCATAAATACAGCAGGAGACCCCGTCTGAATCTTTGATTCAGGCGTGGAGGAATGCTGCCTCCTTTCAGTTAACGAGTTTAGAAAAAAGGTAGTTTTTGTGGAAAATAAAAAATATTTTCCCTGGAACTACCAAACCAGTAAGAGCCGCATCGCCAAAGTTATTAAGCGGTTTTTACAAGCAACACTATCTTTGCCCTTCTTAAAGATTGTTTAATCACTTGCCGCAGGGTCTGAGACGTGCGGAATATCTCAGAGTGCCTATGTATTCGCTTATAACGTAGCCCGATAACGGAAGTCTCTGTTTCACCTTCTGTCCTTAGCTGAGGCTAGTCAACCGGGGCTTTTACAAGCCCCTTCTGAATCTATGATTCAGGAGGGGTAGTTGACCCTTATTGATAAGTTAAAAAATTACCTTGTTTTATTTTGTAGCTCATTTCAACATGGACTGTCAAAAAATATTCTCTTGTTGGCTTTTTCTTAAAGAGTATTCAAGATAAAAGTGTGCAATTTGTCGGGGCCGTCTTCTTTGTGTTATAAGGAATTCGACAAAAATGAATATTGAAAATCTTTGGATTTGTAAGGAGGCGATAGGTAGTGAATCGACTTTGTGTATATTGCGGATCAAATACCGGCAGCCGCCCCGAATATGCCCAGGGAGCAAAGCACTTGGCCAAGGTTCTCGTGGATAAAAATATCGGTCTGGTATATGGGGGCGCAAGTATCGGGGTGATGGGAGTGATTGCCGATACGGTTCTTGAACAAGGAGGGGAGGTTATCGGAGTTATCCCGGAGGTTATTGTGGACAAGGAGGTAGCGCATGCCGGACTTTCCGACTTGAGAATCGTGGGGTCCATGCATGAACGAAAAACCCTCATGGCTGAGTTGTCTGATGGATTTGTCGCCTTGCCCGGAGGTCTGGGAACGATCGAGGAATTATTTGAAATCGTGACATGGGCGCAACTCGGAATTCACCGGAAACCATGTGGTTTGCTCAATATATGTCAGTACTACGACAAATTGGCCGAATTTATTAATCATGCCGTAAGTCAACGGTTTGTCAAGGAGGTGACCCGTTCCATGTTGATTGTCGAAGATAATCCGGAAAAGTTGATCGACAGATTTGAATCGTACCGGGCGCCTGAGGTGAAAAAATGGATCGAGTTGGAGAATACCTGACCCGGACAAGCCGGAACTAAAACAACATTTTTAAATTTTTTCCAATTAAAAAAGGCAGGGCCGGTAAAGCCCTGCCTTGGATAGGTTTTGGAAAGAGCATTATAAGGAAGTTATTCTTTAGTAACGTTCCTTGCCGCAGGGCCGCGGTTGCTCTCTTCTACCTCAAAATTCACCCTGTCCCCTTCAGTAAGCGTTTTAAATCCAGTCATATTGATTGATGAGTAATGGACAAATACGTCTCCACCTTCTTCTTTTTCAATGAATCCAAATCCCTTTTTGTCGTTAAACCATTTTACATTTCCTGATAACAAAGCTTCGCCCTCCTTATTGAATACTTTCTTTTCGTCCATGACTCATGAAAGATTTAAAATTGCCATGGAATCAAAACTATTAAAATTATGGTTGATATATACAAGAAAAAAGTTTGTCTTGTCTATAAGGGGAAAGGCTCATTTTTATAGGGGAAAATCTCATTCCCCTAGGGGAAATCTCTATATTGGAACAAAAAATATATAGATATTAGGAGGTTGTAAAATAGAAAAGGCAGAGTCCAATTAAGACCCTGCCCTAAAACTGATTTTAATGATTTAATCTACAATTAGAACCGATACATCTTTTACCGAGTGAAGCACTTTTTGTGCAACACTGCCGATGAAAAATTCCTTGACACCGGATATCCCCTTTCTCCCCATTACGACGGCGTTATAACCCGAACGGGCTTCATTGATGATATCCCTTGCCACTCCTACCTTTTTGATATTTGCTTTTATGATGACATTCTTTTCTTCAAATCCTGCTTCAAGGAGAACTTCTTTGGCTTTTTGCAGCGCTTTTTCCAGCGCCGCTTTCTTTTTTTCTCCCACTTCACTTAAAGCTTCCTGATAAGATGAGGAGTAATAGGTAAACTCAGGATCAAACATCCCACCTAGCGTAGCAGTATCAGGAATAACGCTAAAGAGGATGATTTCATTTTCCGGTTTGAAGGAATCAGCAATGTATTCCACTGCCCTCATAGCATTTTCAGAATCATCGAATGCCACTAATATTCTTTTACCCATAAGTCATAAGCTCCTTTAATAATATATGTTGTTATGTATGGGACCCTCCCTTTCCTTTACAAGGAAAAGGCGGATCAAGATTATACCGGCAGGAGTTCAACGTCTTATGATCATTCGCAATGTTTTTTAAAAAGAACAGAGAGTTGTATTATTTTAAAAATAGTATGAATGATTTTCTGATAATTTACAAGAAATAATTTTAAACACATTTTTGAGAAGTAAACACCGTAAAAGACTGTGAAGCAAATTTCACAAATTTATGTAATTGTTACGTACTTTTCATAGTGAGAAAACCTGATTCATA
The DNA here is from genome assembly GCA_030589165.1 of Desulfobacterales bacterium. Taxonomy (GTDB): domain Bacteria; phylum Desulfobacterota; class Desulfobacteria; order Desulfobacterales; family JAFDHS01; genus JAFDHS01. The sequence continues at coordinate 9,937 of JAUUWG010000006.1, read as the reverse complement.
AAATTTGTTCCGAAGATCAGAATAATCTTCTTCCGATCTTTTCTATAACAAGTTGATATTTAGCGATAATATTTTTTTGATTAAAATAATATAAAAACTCGGTTACCTCTGGCACTTAAATTGCTTTGTCTTGAATTCAGATTCAAAGTTTCTTAATTTTTCGTATGAATGGCAATGAAGATAATAGGAGGGTGTGATGAAAAAGAGATTCCTTCAGTTTGTGATCGGTCTTGCTTCACTTCTTTTTATTGTTAGCAACGCATCCGCACATTGTGAAATACCCTGTGGAATTTACGATGATGAGATGCGAGTCGACATGATTCTTGAACACATCGTAACGATTGAAAAGTCCATGAATCAAATCCTGTATATACAAAAGAAAAAAGACCATAATGCCAACCAGCTTGTTCGATGGATCATGAATAAGGAGCGCCATGCCGATAAACTTCAGGAAATAGTCAGTCAGTATTTTATGACCCAACGGATCAAGCCGGATGCGAAAGACTATGAAAAAAAACTGGGTGTTCTTCACAAAATGCTGGTTTATAGTATGAGATGTAAGCAGACAACAGATCTTAAGCATGTTAAAGAATTGAGAAGTCTTGTTGAAGCGTTTCAAAAACTCTATTTTGAAGGCAAATAATCTTTCTACACTTTCCTCAGTCCCTCGAAAAACAACATAAGAACGTAGCTTTTTGCCAGGGTAAATTGTCCGGGCACAAAATTTTTTAGCCGATTTAAGATTTCGCCGAACCTTTCATTCAACTTGGCCGGATGGGCCTGTGGGCCTCGGGCAGTTTAATTCCTACATCAGGCAGTCAAAACATCTTAAGATCGATATTAATATCAGGTAATAGGAGGTCTCAAATGTCACAAGGGAAAAAGACATACACTACCGGATTCGGTGCTCCGGTCGATGATGACCAAAACAGCAAAACTGCGGGCAGTACAGGCCCTGTGTTAATGCAGGATACCCACTTGTTGGAGAAACTCAGCCATTTTGACCGTGAGCGTATACCTGAACGTGTGGTGCACGCCAAGGGAGCAGGCGCACACGGCTACTTTGAGGTTACCGCTGATGTCACCAAGTATACAAAGGCCAAGTTTCTTTCCGAGATTGGAAAGCGTACGGATGTGTTTGCCCGGTTCTCCACTGTCGGTGGTGAGAAAGGATCGGCGGATGCCGAACGAGACCCTCGCGGCTTTGCGGTAAAGTTTTATACCGAAGAAGGCAATTACGATATGACCGGGAACAATACCCCTGTTTTCTTCATCCGTGATCCGCTGAAGTTCCCTGATTTCATCCATACCCAGAAACGTCATCCGGGCACGAACCTGAAGGATGCGGATATGTTCTGGGATTTCCTTTCACTTACCCCGGAGTCGATCCATCAGGTGACCATCCTGTTTTCCGATCGGGGCACACCAAGGACATTCCGCCAAATGAACGGCTACAGCAGCCATACGTTCAAGTGGTACAACGATAAGGGCGAATATTACTGGGTACAGTATCACTTCAAAACAGAACAGGGTATTCAGAATCTCACCCTGGAGGAATCCATCAAAATGAAGGGGAAGGACCCTGATCATGCGACGCGGGATCTCCATGAGGCCATCGAGCGGGGTGAGTACCCCTCCTGGCGGCTGGAAGTACAGATCATGACTCCTGAACAAGCCAGGGAATACCGCTTTGATCCGTTCGATATCACCAAGGTCTGGTTCCATGCGGATTTTCCACCCATTACCATCGGCCGATTGGTGCTCAACCAAAATCCGAAAAATTATTTTGCCGAGGTTGAGCAATCGGCGTTTTCTCCTGCCAACTTTGTTCCAGGAATTGCGGCATCTCCGGACAAAATGCTTCAGGGTCGGCTCTTCTCTTACCATGACACCCATATCCATCGGTTGGGGCCCAACTATCATATCCTGCCTATCAACCGGCCCAGGGCAGCGGTGAATTACTATCAGCGCGACGGGTTTATGCGCTTTGATGACAACGGCGGGGGGACTCCGAACTATTATCCCAACAGCTTTGGCGGCCCTGAACCCAATCCGGATTTTGCTGAGCCGCCTTTCGAGGTTTCCGGAATGGCGGATCGTCATCCCTTTACCCACCCCAACGACGATTTTTTCCAGGCCGGGGAACTCTACCGCCGGGTGATGACCGATGAAGATCGGGATCATCTCATTACAAACATTACCTCCCACCTGTGTAATGCACAAAAGCGTATCCAGTTACGCCAAACCGCCGTCTTCTATAAAGCCGACCCTGACTATGGAAGCCGCGTGGCCGAAGGGTTGGGGCTGGACACAAAAGAGGTCAAGCGCCTGGCGGAGATGTCTCAAGAGGATCGGGCCAAAGCCACTGGGCAATGATGTTCATCGGCGAGGCGGCTCCTGTTTCTGTTCCAGGTTAAAATCGCGCTAAATCATAAAAAATCCCCCCTTTCCCCTCTTTAAAAAAGGGGGGATGACTTGAAGTCACCCATGAAGATGCCGTGTAAATACAACATTTCTGATCAGAAATTTTTCAGTTGAAAGGAGGGTCACATGGCCGGAATTACGTTCAAAGGCAGTCTCATCGAAACGATCGGTAATTTGCCCGAAGTCGATACGGAAGCGCCGACGTTCAGGCTGACCCGAAGCGATCTTTCCGATGCTACCCTGGAAGATTTTGCAGGGAAAACAATCGTTCTCAATATTTTTCCCAGTATTGATACAGATGTGTGCGCGACTTCCGTCAGGCGATTCAACGAAGAAGCCGCCAAACTCAAAGACACGGTTGTTCTTTGCATTTCTGCCGATCTGCCTTTTGCTCATCAGAGGTTCTGTGAAACCCAAGGTCTGAATGACGTGATACCCCTGTCGGTATTCCGTTCGGCAGATTTTGGAAAGGACTACGGCGTAACCATTACAAGCGGTCCGTTGACCGGCTTGCTTTCCCGGGCGGTCGTGATCATCGACAAGAACGGCAAAGTCGCTTACACCCAACAGGTCCCGGAGATTGTACAGGAACCGGACTATGACGCAGCTCTGCAAGCACTGGCGAAGCTATAGTATCACAACAGGAATATTAACTGCATTATTTGGCATCCTTCATTTGTCGGTTTACACTTTTGGGGGAACAATCATATTGTTTCCTCGTTCTCACGCTCCTGCGTGGGAATGCATACCGGCGTCGAGTTTGTCTCGATCAGATCAAAAAGTGTAAACTACTTTTAGCTGGATATGAAGGATGTCGAATCGAGGACGCTTTTTCTTTGCCTGTTCAGATCCGCATAAAAAGAGAGGGCGTACATAATAAAAGTATCGCAATAAATCTGATCTTTAGAATAAATCAATCGACCGGATTCAACAACTTCTTTGGCAAAAACCACGTTATCCATGGAAAGCACACCGATATGTACCGGCCTTCCCAAAAGAGATTCCAGTTCTCCGGAAATCATCAAGAGTTGTAATGTAGAAACAGAATAGTCATGATGAAATAACAATGCCAGATCAAGATCGCTTCCAGGGTGTTCAGTTCCCTTGGCCACAGATCCATGAACAAACACAGCCATAAGACCGGGCAATTGTTTCAGATGATCGATGATTATCCGCTTCTTATTGCTTAACTCGAATACCTGTTCCGCAGACATAGATCTTCTTTACTGCTCCTAAGTACTCAAAATTCACCCAAGTGAAGTTCTGAAATCGGTGTTAATCCTTTAAAAATTGAAGCACCACAAAACAATCCCAACAGGCGTATCATCCGTGAATAACATTTTTCTATATCAATTCCCGGAAAATATCAAATTCAATTATACTTGCTTTGATCGAGTCATAGTTCATCGATAGCATGGTTTAATCCCTCTACAAAGACAACAGCAATAATCATCGAATGCTGTCAGGGAATCGCAAAAAGCACGATATAGGATTTTTGATTGTAATGTAATTGTAATGTAATCCCCCAATCGGTACAATCGGCAGCAGAATGCCAATATTCCATTTTCCGGATTGTGCAATTTATTTAATTGCCGTTCCTTAGAGACCATCATATTTTTACAAAAAATGATGTTGAAGGAATAACAAATGTCCAACACCATAGAAATTGAAATGTTTTCCGATTATATCTGACCGTGGTGTTATTTCAGTACAGGTCGAAAAACTTTAGGAACGGGGATTAATGATTCCCATTACGCGCCTCAGGCGGACCTTTCCCCGGTACACGGCTATTTTCGGGCTGAAGCCTGTTTTTGTAATGATTTTGTCTGGTTCGCCCTGATTTGGCTTTGCTTTTGACGAAATTATATTGTATATTTAAATTGTATTATGCAAATTTGGGAACTGATCGACTTTCTTCATACATTCGTGAGGATTTGCTCGCGAAGTTGGCAAATCCGTCTTCTTGACAAAGGAGTTGGTGCCTATGAAATCAATGACCAAGGATCAATGGTTTACCTTTGTAGACGGCCTTATTCAAGATGATACTCGGGATATCATCGGCGTTCAGTCCAAAGGAAAGCGGTTTCACTTTGGTTTCCTGGAAAGCGTGCAGGATCTCAGGCTGGACCATGATGTGACCCTCCTTCCCCCCAAGAAATTTTTGCTTCCCACCCATGAAGAACTGTTCAGATTTGATATTTCCAAGCTTTTTGAAGTTTCCTGTTCCAAACCGGATAGACCGCAGATTCTCATCGGTGTTCATCCATATGATGTCATCGCCATTCAGCAGATGGATGCTGTTTATCAGAATCCGCCTGTAGATGACATTTATGAGGCCCGCCGCAAAAATACGCTGATTATTGCTTCCGATATCCTCAGCATTGCCGACCGTTCCTTTGCAGGAAGCCTTGGAAACCATGTAGTGACTTCGGGATATGATCTTCTCGTGACCGATCTCGGAGATACCGTTGTGATTGACGAAGGCACGACAGCGGGCAGGGACCTGCTCAAGGACTTCGGCGAATTCCAGGAAGCTCTGACGCCAGAGATTGAGCGGGTAAAACGACTGCGCGCGGAGCTTCCCGCAAGATACAAGCACAAGCTGAAGATCGATAAATTCAGATGGACCGAACTTCTGCTGAACAACTACACCCATCCCATATGGGACGAAAACGCCCGCAAATGCTTTTCCTGCGGCACCTGTACCCTCGTATGCCCTACCTGTTTCTGTTATGACGTGGACGATGTGATGGACATGAACATGAAAGAGGGAAAGCGTGTGCGGACATGGGACGGTTGTCTGCTCCGGGATTTCACGCTGATCGGAAGCGGTGAGATTTTCCGACGGGCGCCGGTCGACCGATACCGCCATCGATTCTACCGCAAGGGCGTCTACCTTCCGCGGCGCTTCGGATTTGTGGCCTGTGTGGGGTGCGGACGATGCGCCACCCAGTGTCTGAGCGATATCGCCGATCCCCTGAATGTGATGAATACGCTGGCCGCCTCTTCCGTTGAAGCCAGGATGGATTTGCCAATCCCCCATGAGGAGCCGCATCGACAAAAGGGGCCGGTCTTCATGCCCAAAAGTGCGACCATCATTCGCAAGGAAAAAATGACCAAAACCGATACCTTCTACGAAATTGAACTGGACAGCAAGGAACCGCTGGGGCATCAACCGGGCCAGTTTGTAGAGGTCTCCATCTTCGGTATTGGTGAGGCGCCGATTTCGATCGCATCCGCTCCCGAAGCGGGAAGAAGCTCGTTTGAGCTGTTGGTTCGAAGAGTCGGCAACGTGACCACTCACCTTGAGGCATTAAACGTCGGCGAAAAAGTCGGTATACGGGGACCGTTCGGCAACGGTTTTGATGTGGAGCGTCTGCGAAAACGGGATCTCATGTTCATCGCCGGTGGTTGCGGCATGGCTCCCATGCGGTCGCTTGTCAATTACGTGCTTGCTCATCGCAGCGAATTCGGGGAGGTTTCGCTGCTTTACGGATGCAAGGACCCGGATTCGATCCTTTTCAACGCTGATTTGAACGTTTGGAAAACCCGCAGTGATATCGTTCAGAAATTTACCGTTGATTATTGTCAGGATGGAGTATGCTGGGACGGCAATATCGGCGTGATTACCAATCTGATCCCGCTGGTCGATTTCGATCCGGTCAAAACGGCTGCAATTATTGTGGGACCGCCCGTGATGTATCGTTTCGTCATCAAAGAGCTGAAGAACCGCGGCATGACGGATGAGAACATCATCGTATCGTTGGAGCGGAGAATGAAGTGCGGTGTGGGCAAATGCGGCCATTGTCAGTTCAATGGTGTGTATGTCTGTCTTGAGGGGCCGGTTTTCAATTATGGTGACATCAAAGATCTTCCGGAGGCATTTTAATGAAACCCAGAGTTGCTGTGTTCGATTTTTCCAGTTGCGAGGGATGTGAACTGCAGTTGTTTAATCTTGAAGAAAAATTCCTCGATCTGATTAAAATCGTGGATGTGGTTTCCTTTCGGGAAGGGATGAAGGAGCATTCCGATTTGTATGACATCGCCATCATTGATGGCTCCATTATGCGGCCCATGGATGCCGAGCGGCTGAAAGTCATCAGGAAAAATGCCAAAACCGTCGTGGCGATCGGGGCCTGCGCCTGTATCGGCGGCGTTAACAAACTGCGAAACCAGTGGACTTCGGAAAACGTCAAGCGCGAGGTTTATGGGGATGCGGATCTCGAAGGCAATCCCCTGTTCGACGTGTTTCCGGCCAAGGCAGTGGATGAAGTCGTAAAGGTTGATTATTACGTGCCGGGCTGTCCCATTGACCGGGCCGAGTTCACCAAAGTCATTACCGCTATAGCCATGGGGAGAGAACCCCGGCTGCCCAATTATCCGGTTTGCGTGGAATGCAAACTCAGAGAGAATCAATGCGTTTTCGAATTGGGCATGTTCTGTCTGGGCCCCATCACCCGGGCCGGGTGCAACGCTATCTGTCCCACCCATCGGGACGGCTGTGCCGGCTGCCGGGGATTTCTGGAAGATGCCAACATGGATGCGCTCAAAGACGTATTACGCAAATATAACGTTCCCATGGATAAATGGCTGAAACGCTTCGACATGTTCAACTGCAAAATCAAGAGGGAAAAATGAAACGCAACCTCAACATTCATATTGAGCATATCACTCGTGTGGAGGGCCATGGCAATATTGTCCTGAATGTCAAAGCGGGCCGGATCGAAAAGCTGCAATGGAATATTCCCGAAGCGCCGCGGTTTTTTGAAGCCATGCTGCGGGGCAAGCATTTCAATCAGCTGCAGCCGATTACCTCGCGAATCTGCGGCATCTGCTCGATCGGGCATTCCCTGGCTTCCCTGAAAGCCACGGAAGCGGCTCTGGGCGTTGAGATCAGCGAACAAACCGTGCTGCTCAGGCGTCTTGCCCTTCACGGAGAGAATATGCAAAGCCATATTCTGCACGTCGGGTATCTGGTGGCGCCGGATCTGTTTGGTGCGGGCAGCATCATGCCGCTACTCAAAACCGCGCACAAAGCAGTGATCAATATCGTCAAGATTCACCGCCTGGCCAATTTCATGTCCGATCTGATCTGCGGTCGCACCACCCATCCTCTGCGATTTTGTGTGGGTGGATTTACGCTCCTGCCCACCCTAAAGGAACTGCAAACATTGCGTGAAGAACTTCTAAACGGCAAGGACACCGTACGGAAAGTTGCAGAAGCCATTCAAGCAAAAGTCCACCATCTGCCGGATTTCTTCCGAGAAACCGAATACATCGCTTTGACGGCCGACAATCTCTATGCCCTGTATGACGGTCCAGTGGCATCGACGGATACCGGAATTCACCCGGTGAATGATTATCTCTCCATCACCAATGAATATGTTCTTCCCCACTCAACGGCTAAATATACCCGCCACAACCGTGAGTCCTATATGGTGGGGGCGCTGGCCAGATTTAACATCAACGCCGCTCAACTCGGCCCTCTGGCAAAAGAAATTGCCGCACGCTTCGATCTGGAACCCGTCAATTACAACCCCTTCATGAATACGATCGCCCAACTGGTTGAAATTGCCGATTCGATGGAGGATTCAATCGCCATTATTGATGAACTCATGGCACGGGGATTAAAGGAGGAACAGCCAAAAGTCAAAATCCGTCCCGGCCGCGGTATCGGCGCGGTGGAAGTACCTCGCGGAATTCTGTTTCACGACTATACGATTGACGAGCTGGGCAATTGTATCAAGGCCAACTGCATCATTCCCACGAATCAGAATAACGCCAATATTCAAAAGGATATGGAAGCCCTGGTGCCGACCATTATTGATCGCCCCCAAAATGAAATCGAGCTGACCCTCGAGATGCTGGTGCGGGCGTATGATCCCTGTATTTCCTGTTCGACGCACTATCTGAAAGTGGAATTCAAGTGAATGTATGAAAAAAATTGGCGTCATCGGCATCGGGAACCCGAACATGGGTGATGACGGCATTGGCCCTTTGCTGATTCACAGGCTGTACGCTTCCCGTCTTTTCGGCGATACGGTCTGTTTCATCGATGGCGGGGCCGGTGGGATGACAATCGTGCATGAATTGGCCAAACTGGATACGGCCGTCATCGTGGATGCCGGTGATTTTGGTGGAAAACCGGGCGAGTTCCGTATTTTTTCGCCGGAAGAGATTGTTTCCCTGAAGCGGTTCAGTGGATTTTCCGTTCATGAATGGGATCTGATCAAGACCATCGAAATTTCGAAGGTCATGGAAGAACTGCCGGAACAACTCCATATCATGGCCATTCAACCGGCAACGATTGCCTGGCAACCCAAACTGTCAAAAATTCTGGAATCGCGGATTCCGGTATACGAAAAAGCCGTGCGGAAGCTTTTGGAACCCTATTGCCGGAATATTGCAGAATGTATAAATTAGATAGTACGGGTCAGACCCCTAAGGACAAGGCTTCTAAAAATCGAGCGAACTTTTTGCCTCTGTGAAGATGGAATCTCCTGTATTCCTGTGAATCCTCAACCCAAGTTAACGTTTTGGCCTGGAAAAACTACTGCCAGGTTAATTCCCTGCCTGCCTCTTTGTATTTCTTCTCAAGAATACCCGTCATAAAAGCCCCGGCATAACCCATTCTCAAGATCCTCCTGGTGCGAATCGTTTATATTTTTAGTATAATAGGTATTATTGTCAATCTTATATAAAAAGACGGAGCGAAGCGACTCATTAACCCTGGCCCAGACTGAGGAAGCTTTGGGGTCAAATCTTTAATATTGACAAGTTGCGTTGAGATGTTAAAAAGGGACTATGGCCAGACCACTTCGTATACAATATCCCGGGGCTTACTACCATGTAACTTCCCGAGGAAATGAAAGGCAAAAAATATACAGGGATAATGCGGATTATGACATTTTTCTTGAAAAACTTGCTGTGTCTTTAGGTGTTTATAATGTATCATTGCTTGCTTATGTCTGTATGACCAATCACTTCCATCTCTTTTTAACCACACCGGATGGAAATCTGGCTGAATTCATGCGTCATTTTAACATTTCCTATACATCTGCGTTTAACCGTCGCCACAAACGCTCCGGTCATCTTTACCAGGGGCGATACAAATCTTTTCTGATCGATGCCGACAATTATTCAAAAGAAGTGTCCCGCTATATTCATCTGAACCCGGTGCGAGTAAAAAAATATTCCGACAAAACAGTTAAGGAGAAAATCCACATCCTTTCCGAATATAAATACAGCAGTTTTGCGGGATACATAAAATTAAAAGCACGGGTTGATTTTGTCAATTACACAAAAGTCCTTGGCAATTTTGACGGGGATACCATTGAAGGAAGACGAAAATACAGGCAATTTGTATATAAGGGACTTGAAAAGGACGCAGAGAACCCCCTGGAGATGGGAAAGGAGAGTGGCATTGTAGGTTTGTCCGGTTTTAAGGCATATATCCGGGAAAAATATCTTGATGGCGCTACCCGGGAATCTCAAAGAGAACAGCCCCAGTTAA
>JAUUWG010000171.1 GCA_030589165.1 Desulfobacterales bacterium | reverse complement strand
AACGGCGTCCTGCCGTGTTTTTATTTACAATAAAGATACATTTCCCTGGATGCCCATTAGCAGGTTGTTGTAATCGTGGGCAATGCCACCGGCCAAAGTGCCGATGGCCTTCATTCGTTGGGCGTGGTGGAGCTTTTGTTCCAGCTTGCGATTTTCATTTTCGGTCTTTAACCGATCGGTAATATCACGGGCAACGCCTCTAAAACCAATGGTTTGCCCCTCGGCATTTTTAATCAGGGAAGCGGACATTTCCAGGTGATGTTGTCGCTTGTCTTTCCCTATGATCGTATAACGCGTAAAGCTTGCCGACCGACCTGTTCGATAAATTTCATTGAATTTATTATAGACCAGGTGAGCCGTTTCAGAACTTGAGTACTCCCGGTTGTTCATGCCGATCAGTTCTTCCCTGGAATACCCGCTAATGCGACAGCCCGCATCATTGACAAATGTTATATTACCGGCCAAATCGAGTTCAAAATAAGCTTCCTGGATACTGGCCAATATGTTTCGGTGTTTATCCTCACTTTCCCTGAGGGCTTTTTCAGTTTGACTGCGCTGTTCGATTTCGGCACGAAGCTGATTATTGGTCTGTTCAAGATCGGCAGTACGCTGCTTTACTTTTTCTTCAAGATCATTACGATATTTTTCAAGTTGAGCCTCCACTTCCTTGCGGGCAGTGATGTCACGCAGGGAGCCGATTATTTTTTGCGGCCGTTCCTCTTTGTCGTGAATTAAAATACAGTTAAGCGAAGCGTAAAAGGTTTGGGCGGTTTCGTCGCGCAAACAGATTTCGTAATCCATCACTCTGTCATGTTTTTTCAGGACACCAAGCAGTTTGTGACGTTCTTGGGGTATCTTGTAGAAATCGTAAATCGACTGGCCGATCAGAGCATCCCGTTTGACGTTATAAATACGATCAACCGACGGGCTGATTTCCAATATTCTGCCGTCAATGTCGACTTCCCAATATACGTCCTGGATATTGTTAAAAATGTTTTTGTACTTGGTCTGACTGGTTTTTACCGCCGCTTTCATAAGGGCAAAGGTGTCGGCCGTGGTTTGGAGCTCTTTATAAATTGACCGGATGGGCCAAATGGTTTCAAAGTCCCCGTGCTGGATGGCGTGGGCTTGACCGGCCAACCCTGAAATCGGTTTGATGATGCTTTTTGCCAACAAGATACCTGCAGCAGCGGCTATCAGGGAGATGACCAGTGTAAAATAAATGTTCAAGCGACGGTTGTATTTAATGGCACCCAGATAATCATCTGCCGGAAAATAAACACCGATGATCCATGGCCAGTTCTCAGCGGCAAAGGGTTTAAACATGGCCAGATAGGCCTGCCCCTGGTGTTCAAAATAGCCGAATTGCTCTTTGTCCAGCCGGATTATCCCGTCGGAGCCCTGATCAAGCCGTGCTGCCGTAAATGCCTTACGACTGATGGCATGCTCCAACTCATGTATTTTTACAAGACGGCTGGTTGCCGTCGAGCCCTTTGTCTTGATTTTAAGTTTAGCCGGGTCAGGGAATGCGACCATATCTGCGTTGCGATTAAAGAGAAACGCCTGGCCGTTTTGACCGATTTTCAGGCCGGCGAAAAAGGTTGACAAACTGTCGATCTCAAGATCGACGCCGACAACCCCTTCCAGTCGTCCCTTAGCATCATACCAGGGAGCGGCGACGGTGATCCCCGGTTTTTGGGAAGTAAAAAAGATATAAGGGTCGGTCCAGATGCTGCGGCGGTGTTTAAGGGCTTTGCGGTACCAGGGGCGTAAACGTGGGTCATAGGTATCATTCGGAACCTGTTCCTTCTCAATAAACTGTCTGCGGCTATTGCGCCAGATCAACCTTGTTTCTTTAAGCCCGCTGATGTGGGTGATTATTTTGGTACGAAATCCATCCGGACCTTTTTTATTATGGCGCCGGACGTCAAAAAAATCGCCGTTGGGAAGGCCTATATAGATACCGGCGAAATGGGGATATAGGCTCAGTTGGTTGTGAAAATAGCGGGCCAGGGGCTCAATTCGGGTATCACTGTGCTCCAGAACTCCGTCGGTCAGCATCCGAACGGTCAATTCGGCTGTCTTCTGTGCCATGGATAGATGGTTCGAGGAATGGCTTTTGGCCAGATCAGCCACGTTTGACATGATTTGCCGGGCGTGTTCTTGCAGCACACTCCGGGAAGTAAAAAAAGAAGATGAGGCTGTTATTAAATGGGTACCCCAGATCAGGCCCAGAAAGCCCAAAATCAGGGTCCAGCGAATTGAGATCTTCATATTCATACTATTGAAATTCGGTTGTTTCGCCATTAACAGAATTGTTTATCACCAAAATAGGTTTACCTGCGCGAGCTCTAAGCGCGAATCAAACAAAAACTACGGTTGCGTGACGCTTGGGGAAAAGTAACAACATATTGTGCTGCCACAGATGCGGAAACAAGTTCAACCCAGCTTAAGACAAGCGAGATTCAAATACCGAATGAAGATCGTATTGTCAAGATGGTATTTTTCTCCAAATCGGCTGAAAATATGGGATTTTGGCCATAGAACACCGGTCTTCGCTGCTTAACCTTAGCTTCGCCATGGCGAGCCTGTTTGCCACATCAGTGGCAGCACAATATGTGGTTACTTTCCCCCAGACGTTACACAACTAAAAGACAAAGAATATTGAAGGCGGGATGAAGATGATTCTCTCCAGTGATCCTGGGTTTATAGGCGGATTAACCACAGGAATACATGTAGTATTTCGAGGATTTATCCGCCTCGGGAGGGTTAAAATTTGAGACTGACGCAGAAATTGGGCAAACTGGGGCGTTTTGAAATTGGCTCAATAATTGTCTAGAATTCTATATCCTACACTATATCAATTTTATGTTTTCTCTTAACTGGGCGATTTCAATACCTAAACTTACACATTGTTTCCCTTCCATACATAATTCAGCGTCCCTGTCTTCGAGAAACGTTCTGAGTTCGTGATGATCCTTTTTAAGGTCCACTACCCATGCTTTTTGTTCTTCATCATAATCTACGTTGATATCGATTCCGCATTCTCCGATATCCGGATATAATTCTAAGATCTTTTTACACAATTCATTTTTATCATACATGAGTTGACACTCCTTTTTTCAAATCCATTAAAAAAACTTGGTTATATAATTACAATAATGCAGATTATGACTTCGTCAAATTGATACTGCTTGATGATCTTTTTTATCCGCCCAATCTTGATGGCGTCGTAAAAAGTCTCATCTACTGCCAAAAAGAACAAAAAAGAACAGAAAACAGAATAACAATTAAGCACTGAATTCCGTCAACCAGAAATCATGCAGATTGCAAAAACTGGTGGCATAAAATTTAGATCCAGCTCCAGCAGGAAGTTCAAAG
>JAUUWG010000136.1 GCA_030589165.1 Desulfobacterales bacterium | reverse complement strand
CCCTGGAGCAATAGGGAAAAGATCCGGGAGCAAGAAAGAAATATGTGATGGAATATCCCTGGAGCTCGTTCCCGGGGTACTGTTCATCGGTATGAAGGGTACCATGGCTGGACTACGGATGGCTGCTGCGTACCTGTTTTGGAACAGATGTCCATGGCGCTGGTGGCGACGATTGAACTGTTGAGCATAACCTGTGAGCAGTCTTCGCATGACATGGGAAATCGGAACCATGCCAGTTCTAAAAAGAAAATGGGCGTGATTAGTTATCAACGCCCATGCAAAACAGGCAGTGCCAGTATCTACAAGAATCTTGCCCAACCGGTCAATAAAGTTCCCATAGTCGATCTTGTCTTTAAATATGGGCTTGCGCTCAATCCCCCGGATAATGATGTGGTGCAATGCTCCGGGCGCATCTACTCTGGCTTTTCGAGGCATGAAGGCAGGCTAACATTCCCTGATCCATTTATCAACTTTTCACCAGCGTCCCGCTAATCTCGGCCGGATAATAACCCCGCGGAACGCGGGATAAAACACCCGGGGCATCCAGTCGGGCTAATCTTGGCATGGATTGTTCAGAACCATTAGTGAATCAATTAGTCAACTGATTTATCAATGGACGTGCCTCTTTACGGTAAACCGCGTAGGCATTCGTGAGCAAAGGGAACGTTTAGGGATCAATCTGCCCTCGCTTCAAGATAATTGGCTCTAAATTAAAACGAGATTGGGCCATGGAGCAAAAAAAGCATGTTTCGCCCGACAGGCTTCCATTCCCTATAACCGCCCCATGGCCGCTGAATTAATAATTAAGCACAATCTCCGAAGTCTTATGCGCCTCCACATCCTTTTCCGAGAGCCAGATTTGTTTTTTCCTGAAATCGGCGTACATGGTTAGCTGATCGTCGTAATGAGGCGATTTGGAGCCGTCCGGAGCCACAAAACCGCTTTGACCGGGCGGGGTGACTTCGTAGGCGACAATCCCGCCCTGACTGAAGACGATCATGTTGTTTTCGGTGCCCCGATTCATTCCTGCGGCCAATTTCATTGATTCGCTCTTGGCGGCTTGCGGAATGTTCAGGAAATTGTTCGGGCCGAATACCACAGGCGCCAGCGGCAGCCTCCATCCAGACATGTCGGCGCCGAATTTCTTTTCCAACCCCTCCACGGCGTCAGTGAGGGCTTTGAGCGCTATTTCTTCAGGCGGGCGCCCGTTAAAAAAATCGTAGGCCTGGGAAACGGGGTCTAAAATAGCTTCCGCTACAGCCTTGGTCCCAATCTGGATATTGAGGCCGCTCCCGGAGGGTTTTTCCGGCGTCGGGTAGCCTGGGGATGCAAAAAATTTAAAGGCGCCGCCCAGGTCGTCCTGAAGCGTATATTGAAGCATCAAGGGCAGGAAGGTTCGAAACACCGCGGTCGCCGCTTCGTCATACTTCCCGTCGCCATCCCGGTCCTGGGACTGAAAATCCCATTCCGCCAGCATCGCCGCGACGCTTTTGAGCTTCTCATCCGAACTTTTTTCAACGGCTTTGCTGATCAGAGGAATGAAATAGCGGGCATTGACGTCAATAAAGGAACTCATTTTGATTAGAGACCAGACCTCGTCGGCCGACAGTTGCTCCCGGCTTTTTAATGCATCGAAAAGACACTCGATGCGATCCGCCTTGGACCAGGAATACCAGAACATATCCGGGTTTAGCACGCCGTTGGCCGGCTTATTGTTCCAATTGGAGATAAAACCTTGTTCCGGGTTGAAGACTCTGGGATTCGTGCTGAATGGCGCCAGCCCGACCCATTCTTGATCGCCGGCGCCGGAGGCCGGAAGGCGGTTGTCAAGACCCGCCGGCCTTTTGGGGTATTTGCCTGTGAAGACATAACCGATGTTTCCTTCCAGATCGGCGTAATACATGTTGATGTTCAAAGCCGAGCGCCCGGTTTGCTTAAGCCACTCCTGGAATCCGGCCGCCTTGGTGGTGTGCATCCAGCCGAGCAGGGTGTCGAGTTCGTACCCTTCCCAGGTCCGTTTTTTTGCATAAGCCGTCCCGTTTTTAATATCCAACTTCATAACCGGCCCGTGAATCGTTCTATAAACGATAAACTGGACGTCGGGGGCGCCTTTGACCTTAATGGTCTCGATCCGCCTTTCCATCGGAAGCCAGCTGTCTTTAAACAGATACTCCGTTGGGTTGTTCGGGTTCAGTTTTTCACGGTACACATCGATCATATCCCCGGCGCCCCAGGTGCTGCCCCAGGCGATACGGTCATTATGTCCGAAGAGGATCACCGGATAGCCGAACGGCGTGTTGCCGACCAGGTTGAAACCTGCCCCATGCAGGCCGATGGAGTAAACATAGGAGGGGTTGTACCAACCGAACTGGGGGCCGTTCATTAAGATCGACAGGGCGCCCTTGGCTTTCTTTTTACCCACGATGATGACGTTGCTGAAGGCCTGGTGCGGTTGATCGGGGTTTTGAACGGTCTTGATGTCACTTAAAGCCAGCAAAGGCCTGAACATCTTTTGGGGTGCGGGAGCTGCGGCGGTTTTAAGCGGCCAGTGCTTGGCAGGGATGGTCGTCGGCGCGCCTTCGACGGTCAAAGGTATCAACTGATCAAAAACGGCGCGGGCTTTAGCCTCGCCTAGCTGCTTGATTAAAAGATTAAGAATGGCTTCATTGGCCAGTTCGGTATTGAAATCGCCGAAACGATTCACCATGGACCCGACAAAGACCATGGCCACGTCAAAGGGCGTCCAGTCCTGAGGCTCAAATCCGAAATCAAGAAACTGCTTGGGCTTAAGCTTATCAGGATTATTCCTGATTTCTTTAATCCAGGCGTTGATCCCGGCAGCGTAGCCATCGAAGACGGCCCGGTCGTCTTCTGGTAAATCCTTAAGTTGTTTTAAAATTGAGGCCGGATTGTAATTCGCTCTGATTTTTTTGTCAAAAGCGATATACTTCTCGCCGAGAACTTCAGCGGTTAAGCCCTGTCCGCCGCGTCGGGCCATTTCCATTTGGAAGAGGCGATCCTGGGCAATGGAATAACCGTAGCCGTAAAAAATTCCATAGGTTGTCTGAGCGTAGACATGCGGAACGCCGTATTGATCACGTTTGATCACCACCTGGTTTTCCGGCCCCGATGATGCATAGGTCAAGGGCACCGTAATTAACAGGCCTGTAATAATCAGAAAAACCACAGCAAATTTCTTCATGGTCCACCTCCCTGGCTTGATCAAAGCCGTCAATAAATACACTGGTTTCTATTTTTTACCTATTCACGAAAGTATGAACTCTTTGTTTTCTTTTACATGGGATGGGCGCCCTATGCATGCAGTTGAGACCATTAAACAGCTCATGGTCGGCGCTTGAAAACGTTATTGATAAGACCTTGCTTTTTCTGAAAAAAAGTATAGAAAAATTGCTCTTGTGAGTCAAGGAAAAAAGCGGCACAATATCAGGACTCCTTACCCCCAGGAAATTAAAGTGACACCTTCCAAGGGTCATTTTCCTTCCATTTCGGGTTTTGGTGTCAGGAAAACTTTTCACAAAAATATCTAACCTCCCGATTAATAAAGGTTTTTAAATTATGACCGGAATTATTCCTGACACCTAAATTCTTGGGAGGTGTCACCTAAAATTTCCAGTCTCAAAAAGCAACTATTAGCTCAAATGGTTTGATATTACGGCATAATTGAGCAGAAATGACTTCTACCGGATCAAGAGTCCTGAATTTGTGGGTTAGGCATAGGAAGAACATGAAAGTTATCAATATTCATAGCCGGGAATATCCAGTTTCTTCCAAAGAAGTTGGTCTTCTCTTGGACAGCTTGTCATCAAACAATGATCTTTTGTGGCAACATCATTTATGGCCACGTATGAAATTTGATAAACCACTATCTGTTAATGCCGCAGGTGGGCATGGGCCAATTCGATATTATGTTGAAAAGTATGAGCCTGGAAAACTCGTTCAGTTCCACTTTACGGGACCAAAGGGTTTTGATGGACATCATGGTTATGAAATCATTGAAAAAGGGAATGGAAAAACAGAGTTGCGAGAAACGCTTAAAATGAAAACCGATGGGTTAGTAGTGCTATCGTGGCCATTGATATTTCGCCCACTCCATGACGCACTTATAGAAGACTCTTTAACTTGCGTAGAAGTGCGGCTTGGACTAGAACCGAAAATTTCTAATTGGTCAACTTGGGTTAAACTATTACGGTGGGTTATTACTGGC
>JAUUWG010000173.1 GCA_030589165.1 Desulfobacterales bacterium | reverse complement strand
GATGAAAATCTGGCCATGATTGCCATGGATGATTTCATGATGTATTGCACTTTCCCAGTTGGCTTTAGATTTTTTGACAACATAATTCAAAGGTGCATCAGTGAATCCAAGAGGCTCAAAGGTATTTTTGGTCCATTGTATAAAGTCCTTTTGGGCGGATTCAAGGAAGAGGTCTTTGGTTTCCTCCATGACGAACAGAATTGTGGGATATGATGATTCCTTTTTGTCCTGGACAAGAAGCGGCAGACAAAATTTAAACGTTTGCATATCCTTTATATCGGATATCAGCCACAAGGTCTTGTAATTCCGTGTCAAAAGTTTGTGTTCAAGTTCGGTTCTTTCTCGGAATAATCGGGGCCAGCGGCTGCAATTAAATCCCTGTTCCAAAATCACCCTTTTAAGACACCAGTTGCAGTTGACACAGGGGGTGATTTTCCGGTCCGGGTCTTTGGCTTTTGTCACCCACATGGGATCGGTTCTTAAAGGACGCCCTAAACCGATGAGGTCTGCTGTGCCGTCCCTGACCAGTTTATCGGCAAGGGAAGGGGTTGTTATTCTGCCGGATATTATGGTCGGAATTTTAACCGACTTTTTGAGTTCTGCAACATCATCCCGAAGGTAAGCGATTTTACCCATTTTTTTTATTGCAGCCGGGGAAAATATGGAATTGAACGTACCTGCCGAGGCAGAAAGGTAGGCAACTCCCTCTTTTTCCAGGAGCCTTGCAAAAGCCAGGGCTTCGGGCAAGTCAATACCGTCCGGCACCCATTCCCTGAGAAGGAGCCTGAAACCCAAGGGGAAATTTTTTGGGAGGCGTTTTTTCACCGCTTTTATCACTGCAAGGGGAAATGCTGTCCGCCCAAGAAAATCACCTCCAAAACCAGATGCTATTTTATTGGTAAAAGGGGAAAGATACTGGCATAAAAGATACCCGTTTGCCCCATGGAGTTCGACCATGTCAAAGCCAGCCTGATATGCCCTGAAAGCAGCCCCGCTGAAATCGCCAATTACCCTGTTCCGGTCCCCTGCATTCATGGCACTTCTCCAGGCTTTGACCTGACGTATGAAGTAGCGTGTGAGGTTGAAGCGCTTTTCAAAAGGGAAAAATTCCATAAAGCCCTTTAATGATTCCACGTTAAAGGATAAGTTTGAGCTGTTCATGGGGGATGGCAGAAGCGGGTGCTCGGTTTTGGCAAATCGCCCTGCATGGTTAAGCTGAAGACAGGCAATGGCTCCTTTGCGTTTTATGGCTTTTGCTAATCCGGCCAAACCAGGGATAAACTCGTCCTTGTCAGCCCTCAGGTTGAACCTTGAAACCACTCCGTCCGGGGCTACGGCTGTATTTGCAACAATGACCATGCCCACGCCCGAGTCTGCCAGCCGGGCGTAAAATTCGGTTATCCATGAACTGACACGGCCGTCAGGATGGGCGAACCCGGTATGTACGGGCAGCGCAACCAGCCTGTTTTTCATCTGATGCAGGCCCACCCTTAAAGGGCTGAAGAGAAACGGATAACCGGTCTTTTGTTGTTTTTTGTCCTGGTTCATGATGGATTTTGTTCTTTATCATTTCCATTGAATAATCTATCATATATTGTATAAAATTTAAAGCCTGTATCTTGGAGGCAATATAGGATATACAATTCTTGTCACAGGATCATCAGGCTATCTAGTGCCTGAACGAAAAGTTCGAGTTTTAAATAAAATCAAAATTAAAACCGAAAAATCTGAAAACAATAACCCAAAAAAGGCAGAAGGCACAGAGGCAGAAGGCAGAAGGGCAGAAGGCAGACTTCCGGTTCCTGTATTATGAATTCCTAAACACTCTTCTTTAACTGTTAACCGGTTTTTAATGATAAAAAAAGACTTTTCATTCGGACACTAACTAAGGAACGGGGACAAGACATTATGTTGAAGAATGACCAGTGCAGCGGGCGTCTGACTATGGGAATTGATTCATGGCTGTGATCGGTATGCGGGAGGTATGCTGGGGATTTGGGGACCCTCCCCTGCTTGAAAAGGTAACGTTTCAGATTGCAAAAGGGGAACGTGTCTGCCTGCTGGGTCGCAACGGCGTGGGCAAGTCCACCCTGCTGAAACTTCTGGCCGGCGAATTTCTTCCCGACAGCGGTGATGTCTGGCGTCAGCAGGGAGCCACTGTGGCCGTACTGGAGCAGGATGTGCCTACTGGATTTGACGGCACGATCTTTGATGTGGTTGCCGAAGGTCTGGGACCAAAGGGTAAGGCGCTGGCTGAGCACAACAGGATCTGTATACAGCTTGAGACCGTAAACACCCCCGAACTTGTAAAAAGGCGGGATGAACTGCAAAACACCTTGAACTCCGGCGGCGGATGGGAACTTTTAAGGCAGGTCGAAAGCGTTCTGTCCAGGACCCGGCTCGACCCTGAAAAAAAATTCGCCGATCTTTCCGCAGGCATGAAACGACGCACGCTTTTTGCCCGTGCCCTGGCCGGGCAGCCTGACATTCTTCTGCTGGACGAGCCAACCAACCATTTTGACATCGACTCCATCATATGGATGGAGATATTTATTCTGCGTAACGTAACAACCCTGCTCTTTATCACTCATGATCGTGCTTTTTTGAAAAAGATAGCCAACCGGATCATGGAGCTGGATCGGGGCAGCCTTGTTTCCTATAACAGTAGTTATGAAATCTACTTGAAACGAAGAGAGGCTGCTCTAGAAACTGAAGAAAGCCAAAACAGGGTGTTTGACAAAAAACTTTCAAATGAGGAAACCTGGATCAGGCAGGGCATCAAGGCCCGCCGAACCAGGAATGAAGGGCGCGTCAGAGCCCTGAAAAAGATGCGGACAGCTTTTCGGGCACGCCGCAAGCAAAGCGGTAGTGTCAGAATGCAGGTTCAGGAGGCGGAAAGAACCGGAAAGCTCGTTATTGAAGCAAAGAATATCAGTTTCCAGCATGGCGCAACTCCTATCATCCTGGATTTTGCCACTGTAATCATGCGCGGGGATAAAGTGGGTATTATCGGCCCCAACGGCGTGGGTAAGACAACCCTGTTAAGAATCCTTTTAAAAGAAATTTCTCCGCATGACGGGTGTGTTCGCCACGGCACCCATCTTCAGGTGGCCTATTTCGACCAGCTCAGGGCACAGCTGGATACGCTCAAAACAGTCCAGGAGAATCTCAGCGAAGGGAACGATTTTATCATTTTTAACGGTCAAAAGCGCCATGTGATAAGCTATCTTCAGGATTTCCTCTTTTCACCGGAGAGATGCCGTACACCGGTGCATGTTCTTTCCGGGTGAGAAAAAAACAGGCTGCTTCTGGCGAAGCTTTTTACAAAGCCGGCCAACGTTCTTGTTCTGGATGAGCCCA
>JAUUWG010000069.1 GCA_030589165.1 Desulfobacterales bacterium | reverse complement strand
CGGATGTATCCGGAGTGGCCCTTTGCCAAAGTAAAACATACGCCGGATGAATTGGCGGAAGCGGTTGCCGTGGCCTTGCTTGCAATGCCTCCGGATTCTAAGGCGGCCAAAGCATCAAGATGCGACGGATGGACTATACCATTGAACTACCAGTCCGTGCATGAATGTTTAAGGAATCTGAAAGTCGGACCTTACAAGAATTTGGGTAAAATAACCCTCTCCGATGTTTTTAGAAATTACTGGCGATGGATTTTACTTGCCGGGATTTTGTTTCTTGTCATGACGACTTCCACCTTTGTGATTCTGAATCTGAATCGAAGGATTAAAGCATCCCATGTCAAACTTGAAGCAGAGGTTGCCGAACGTAAGGCAGCGGAAAAAAATTTAATCAGGGCCAAAGAAGCGGCTGAGACGGCCACCAAAGCCAAAAGCGAATTTTTGACCAACATGAGCCATGAAATCCGGACCCCCATGAACGGTGTCATTGCGGCCACGGATCTGGCTTTGAGCGAAAAACTGACACCCAAGGCCAAACACTATCTGCAAATCATACACGCGTCGGCTTATTCCTTGCTTGGAATCATCAACAATATACTGGATTTTTCAAAGATCGAAGCCGATGAACTTGATTTGGAAATGCACCCTTTCAAAATAGACGACGTCATGGATAGAGTAATGGAGACGTTGATCAACAAGGCTGCGGAGAAGAGGATCGAAATCCTTGTCGATATCGACCCGGAAACGCCGACGTCGCTGATCGGAGATTCTCTGCGCCTCCAGCAGGCCCTGACTAATCTGACAAACAATGCGGTTAAATTCACTGAAAAGGGAGGGACCGTCATTGTCGGAGCGAACGTTTCGGAAAAGTCTTCAGATCGGGTAAGACTGAAATTTTTTGTCAAAGATACGGGCGTGGGAATAGCGCCGGAATACCTCCACAAGCTTTTTGAAAGTTTCAGCCAGGCCGATACGTCCATTACGCGAAGATATGAGGGCCTGGGTCTCGGATTGTCCATTTGTAAAGAATTAGTGGAAAGGATGGAAGGTAAAATCTGGGTTGAAAGTGAATTGGGAAAAGGAAGTACCTTCACCTTCACGGCTCGTTTCGGGCTGCAAACCGGAGCAGGGGAACAACGGTTTTTGTTTCCTTTTGATATTCAATACTCAAATGTGCTGGTTGTTGACGATTGTGCCGACAGCAGACTCATTATGCAAAACATATTGGAGTCTTTTGGTTTTAAAGTAAAATCCGTTTCTTCAGGGGAAGAAGCCTTGAGCATACTGGAAAAAAATTCGGAAAGAAAAGAGCCGTTTGATATCGTCATGATGGATTGGGTGATGCCCGGCCTGAATGGAATCAAGGCTTCAAGAAGAATTCGTGAGGACTTGAAACTGACTGTTCCGATAATCATGATGACCGCTTTCGGCAAAGAGCCTGAAAAGTTGGAGGCCAAAAGGGCAGGGGTCAACGGCTTTCTTACCAAGCCGATCAATCGGGACGCATTGTTCAATACCTTGTGCGGATTGGTTAAAACCCAAAAAATACCGATCCAACCCCCGGAGACCATCCGGGAAGACAGACCGTTAAAATTTTCCGCCTTGTTGAAACAGCTTGCAGATGCCCTCGAAATTGCCGATCCTGAAGAGATTAAAAAACAGATGGAAGCGGTCCGAAAACATCTTGACCCCTCAATCTTCCAGGAGCTTGAAAACCATGTAAATACCTACGATTACGACGAAGCACTGGAAACAGTTAAAAGGTTTGCGGAAAGTACCGGAGAGGGGATCTAACCTCGAGATCACCAACAGGGACCGGGTTTAACTACAATCTTTGGATGAGATAAAGAAAGGTCGGAAGGCGGCTCATGTTTTTTATTTTGACAAAGGTGCTCTGCATCTCTTTTTTTCCCCCGCCATCATTGAGTGAGGATATATATATTGCGCCCTTGCCATATGCGTGATCCAGTTTGTCTCGGGTTAACTTCAAAACAGAAGGAACGTGTCTTTCGGGAAGGTTTCCGCCAAGGAGGAAGTTGGCGGTGACTTCGATGTTTTGATATTTTTTGTTGATATCCAGCATCCTGAAAAAGGCTTTATTCACTTTTTCCACGGTGACGGGCTTTTTCAAAAAATCGAGTGTGGCCTGATCGCCCGATTCCAGTCCCAGGTTGATGTAAGTATAAAACGGAAGACGGTTCAGGGATTCAAACAGTTGCTCTTTGGCCTTTAACATGGAATCGACGCTGCCAAAAAGAAACAGCTTGGCGCCGTTTACGTTGGACTGTTTGAATTCAAAAATTTCATAGGCATTTTCAGCCGCGAAAACAATGAGTTCCGGATCGGCGTAGAGTGCATCATGCTGACCTAAAAAAACGGAATTATAATTATGAAGATCCCGGCCATAAAACGCTTTTAAGTTCTTCATCTGTTCGATGATATTCTCTTGGGTCCGAGGGGTAAAATCCTGCCCCGATTTTACCCGGCAAAATCCGCAGTTGTATATACAGCCGTCAGCTATGATAATGGGAATGACTTCATAGTCCACATGGCGGCTGTCCGGGGGCAGAACCGTTATTCGTCCCCCGATAAGCTTGTGGAATTGGTAAGCTTTCAGCCACAGATTCCTGTTGTCGTTTTGGCTGACATGCATCATAAAATCCTTGAGATTTTGAGGCATGCCGTCCAAATTCAGGCCCTTGATCATTGCCGGCAGTTCTTTCCAGGCTTTAAGGGCATCTTTGACCTCGTCGGTGTCAAAAGGGTTGGAATCGGCAGGATCACTGCCGATAATCGAGTTGCTCGGATATGAGAAACACGGCAGGTAATATTCTCCGAGAAAGCTGTAAAACCGATTGTAGCCCCCGGCCGAGTAGTATGTCCAGTCATTGGTTATGGTACGCTTTAACCATTCATTTGCGGGCCAGCTCCGATCGATTCCCTCAATGAATTTTATCTCGCCGTTTAAGTTAAACTGGAAAATGTAATCCGGCGTTTTTATTTCCGAAAAGCGGCCGTAACGGATGGGAAAGCTGACCTTTGTAAATTGCCGGGCGCCTTCTTTGTTAAGGGTTATGTTGAGATGATCAAGCTGATAAGATTCCATGCAATATTTATAGCGACGAAGCAGAATAAATCAAGATTATTTTAATAATTCCGGAGTTCAGACTTTTAGTCTGACCCGCTTTTCGAAAATCAGACTAAAAGTTTGAACTCCGGATTAACTTTGAGCGGAATAAGGTTTTGAGGGTGTACTTTGTACTTTGATAGTAACTATCTTATTTATTTCCGATACCATGTATTTATCGGGGTTCCCTTACGTTCGTGTTGCCTCTTTGTACGCTTGCACTCTGTTTGCAAGAATAGCCACAAGTTCGGGGTCGTCAAGGTTTTCTTCGATAAGCCGTTCAAAAGCGCTTCCGATCACGACTCCGTCTGCAACTGATGCTACGGCAGCCACATCCTCGGCCGTGGAAATGCCGAACCCGACACAAATGGGGAGCTGTGTTACAGAGCGAAGGGTTTGGGTATGCCGCATAATCTCTTTGGTATCCAGTCCCGCACTGCCGGTGACCCCTGTTTTTGAAACCAGATAAAGAAAACCCGATGATGTTTCGGCAATTTTGGCCATCCGTTCCAATGGCGTGGTTGGCGCAACAAGGCGGATCAGAGAGAAATCATTCCCTGACCAGCAAGACGTCATTTCATCGGATTCTTCCGGCGGCAGATCAACCACAAGCACACCGTCGGCACCTGCCTCCCGGGCAGCCTTGTAAAAAGCCTCTACTCCAAAGGCATGGATGGGATTGTAATAACTGAAGAGAATGATCGGAATCGACGTGATTTCGCGGATTTTGGCCGTCATTTCAAGAACGGTTTTAAGATTCACCCCTTGTGCAAGGGCCCTTGCAGATGACTTTTGAATCACAGGACCGTCGGCCGTGGGGTCGGAAAAGGGGACACCAAGTTCCAGAACATCCAAACCGGCCTTGCACATTTCAATAATAATTTCCAGAGACCTGGAAATAGTGGGGTCGCCTGCAGATACAAACCCGACCAGTGCTTTTTCTTTTTTTTGCTTGAGATTCTTAAAAGTTTTATCGATACGATTCATCATCGTTTAGTCTCCTGATTTTTAAATTTTTTGCTTTTTAGCTCACTTTCCCTGCTGCTCAAATATTCAAACTGGAAAAAATGATGCCGAGATCTTTATCTCCCCTTCCCGAAAGATTGACCACAATAATGTCCTTTGTCGGCCTGCGGCGGGCTTCCTCAATGGCAAAGGCGATTGCATGGGAACTCTCCAGGGCCGGGATTATTCCTTCCAGGCTACACAGCATCTTTAATGCATCAAGGGCCTGATCGTCTTTTATTGAAACGTAACGGGCCCTGTTGCAATCTTTTAACAGAGCGTGTTCCGGGCCGACTCCCGGATAATCAAGCCCGGCTGAAATCGAATGGGCTTCATGAATCTGGCCGTCTTTATCCTGCAATATATACGATTTGGAACCATGGAGTACACCCACGGAACCTTCGCAAAGGGTAGCGGCATGCTTGCCGGTTTCAACTCCCTTGCCGGCCGCTTCGACGCCTGTCATTTTAACCGGATCATCTATAAAGGGATAAAAAAGTCCCATGGCGTTGCTTCCGCCGCCGACACAAGCGATGAGCAGATCAGGCAAACGTCCGGTTTGATCAAGAATCTGCTTTTTTGCTTCTTCACCGATCACTTTTTGAAAATCCCTTACCATAACGGGATAGGGGTGGGGTCCGGCAACCGAGCCGATTACATAAAATGTATCCTCAACTGCGCCTACCCAGTAACGCATCGCTTCATTCATCGCATCCTTGAGGGTTCGGGTGCCTGAATCCACGGGGACAACTTGTGCGCCCAGAAGTTTCATCCGTTTGACATTCGGCTCCTGGCGCCGGATATCTTCTTCTCCCATAAAAACGCGGCATTCCATTCCAAAGAGGGCGGCGACGGTCGCCGTTGCCACGCCATGCTGGCCCGCACCGGTTTCCGCGATCAGCTTTTTTTTTCCCATCCAGCGAGCCAGAAGGCCCTGTCCCAGTGTATTGTTGATTTTATGGGCCCCGGTGTGGGTCAGATCTTCCCGTTTAAGGTATATGGACGCGCCCTGAAGATGATCACTTAGCCTTTTGGCATGAAAAAGTGGTGTGGGCCGGCCAACATAATGGGCCAGCAATGCCTTGAGTTCATTTTGAAAATCAGGATCAGCTCCGATTTTATTATACGCTTCCTCCAGTTCTAAAATTGCCGGCATAAGGGTTTCCGCAACATAACGCCCGCCATAAGGGCCGAAATGGCCTTTGGGATCAGGATATATTTTTGCTTTGAATGGATTGTTCATTAAAAAATTCTCCTTAAATTTTTCTTGATCATTTTTTCTTCAAAAGCGCAATGTGAAACAGCATCAATAAAAGACTTTACGCTTTCAAGGTCCTTTCGGCCCGGTCCGGATTCAACGCTTGAACTCACGTCAACAGCATCAGGGGTGCTCGCTTGAAGGGCCGGACAAATATTCTCAGGCGCCAGGCCGCCGGCAAGAATGAGAGGATAGTTTTCACCAAAGGTCTTTGCCTTTTCCCAGTTCCACTCCAGGGCATTGCCGCCAGGAAGCTTTCCTTTGCCGCATTCCACCAGATAAGCCGATGCCTCATAATTTGCAGCCTGTTCCAAAGACGGTTCCCCTTCGACAAACAAGGCCTTGATGACTACAAGATTTTCGTTGAAAAGGCGGCTTACAAGCTCCGGAGATTCCCGGCCGTGCAATTGGACGGCGTTAAGGTGGCAGTGCTCTACCTTTCGCATGATGTTGGAAAATGTTTCGTTGACAAAGACCCCCACTTTTTTAATTTCCTCAGGGAGGGCAAGAGATATCTGTTTGGCCTGATCTTCGGCAACATTTCTTGGGCTTTTTGGATAAAAAACCAATCCAATGGCATTTGCACCGAGTGCAACACATCCCAGAGCTTCATCGACATTCGTCAGACCGCATATTTTGATCTGAGGCCGGTGTTCAAATGTTTTTTCAGTTTTCATGGTATATAAACCTTGTCGTAACTATTCAGGTGTTTTGCCACAAAGGCACTAAGACACTAAGATTATATTTTTTTTGATTAATAGCTTTTTTACTGAGTGGCGCATTGAAATTAATGGATTTTTCTTTCTTAGATAACAGAGCAAAAATTATATCCGTCTTTTCTTTGTGCCTTGGTGGCTGAGCAACTACACCTTGTTTTAACTTAGGAACGCCCACCAAGGAGAAACTTGAGAAACTCAGCGGGATTTTCAGCTCTCACAAGGCTTTCCCCGATAAGGAAGTTGTAGATGCCCATTTCTTTGTTTGTTTGAATATCTTTCCAGGTTTTGATTCCACTGGCGGCAACAGGGACCTGGTCCGGTTCAAGAAGTGACGCCAAACGAACGGCGGTTTTGATATTTGTTTTAAAAGACCCAAGATCCCTGTTGTTTATCCCTATAAGCTTTGCACCTGCCAGGGTGGCAGTCTCCAGATCTTTTTCCGAATGAATTTCAACCAGAGCATCCATTTTGAGTTCATGGGCGAGACTTAAATAATCTTGAAGCTGCTCTTGGGAAAGAATTCGGACGATGAGAAGGATTGCATCCGCTCCCAGGACCGAAGACTCGTATATTTGGTAGGAAGAGATCAAAAAGTCTTTTCGAAGTACGGGCAGTGTCGTTGCTTTCCGCGCTGTTTTCAGGTCTTCGAAACTGCCTTGAAAATGCATCCGGTCGGTCAGAACGGAGATGGCTGCCGCACCTCCTCTTTCATATTCTGAAGCATATGCGGCCGGGTCCAGATCTTTGCGAATGACTCCCTTGGAAGGTGAGGCGCGTTTTATTTCAGCAATGATGTTTACGCCGGACGGGCCGGGCTGCTCAAGTCTTTTGGCAAATGGACGTCGATTGCGGGGCATGATTGCCTCATTGCGAAGGCGATTTTCAGGAATACGTTTTTGAGCTGCCGCAACTTCTTGTTTTTTATGTTCAACGATTTTGCTTAAAAAATCTTTTTTCATGATATTGGGTCCCCTTTGTCTGCGGCTTATCCGTTTTCCTGGGTGAAGCGAACAAGTTCTTCAAGTTTTCTCATGGCTGATCCTTCATCAATTGAAGCTTCGGCCATCCTGATTCCTTCCATAAAATCTTTTGCCTTTCCTGCTGCAACAATGGCTGCGGAAGCATTCAGAAGAACTACATTCCGTTTGGGGCCTTTTTCGCCGGTAAGGATTTTTTTTGTTATATTTGCGTTCACTTGAGGGTTTCCGCCCGCAAGGTCTTCCGGATTTGCTTTTTCACCGAAGAATTGTTCCGGTGTAATGTCATAGGTGCTGATCAGTCCGTTCTTGAGTTCAGAGATCCGGGTAGGCGCGCAAACCGTGATTTCATCCATACCGTCGTGCCCATGGACGACAAACGCTCTTTTGGAGCCGAGAATCCGGAGAACCTGTGCAAACATTTCCGTCAGTTCCGGTGCATAAACGCCGATCAACTGGATATTAGCGGCCGCCGGATTGGTAAGCGGCCCCAGCATGTTGAATATGCTTCGGATACCCACTTCTTTCCTGGCCTTTGCGGCATGTCGCATGGCGCTGTGATAAAGGGGCGCAAAGAGAAAACCGATACCGATTTCTTCAATAGCCTCTTCCACTATTTCCGGGTCCGTGTCCAATTTTACACCGAGTGCTTCCAGGACGTCGGCGCTGCCGCATTGGCTTGAAACCGAACGATTGCCGTGTTTTGCGACGGTCAGGCCGCAGCCGGCGACAACAAATGCCGTGGTCGTGGAAATATTAAATGTCCGTGCTGCATCGCCGCCGGTTCCTACCGTATCGACCACGGTAGAATCTGAAACTTGAATGCGCAGTGCTTTCCGGCGCATGGCTTTGGCTGCTCCGGCCACTTCTTCAAAGGTTTCCCCTTTGGTGGCCAGTGCGGCCATAAAGGCACCGATTTGAGCATCCGTTATATTGCCTGACAATATTTCAGATATCATTTTAGACATTTCGGTTTCGCTCAAGTCGTTTCTCTTGATAATTTTTTTAAGATATTCCCGAAACATGATGATTGTACTCCATTTGAATGTATTTAAATAACCGTTTTTATCTTTCAGTGATTTTTAGAAAGTTCCTTAGCAGGCGTTTTCCAACGGGGGTCATGATGGATTCAGGATGAAACTGAATCCCCTCCGTTTGATGGGTGCGATGCCTTATCCCCATAATTTCTCCGTCATCTGCTTCCGCCGTTATTTTGAGGCATGGAGGAAGATTTTTCTTTGATACGGCCAGAGAATGATAACGCATGGCCTGAAACGGCTTTCGGATACCCTGATATAAAGCCTCTCCGTCTGACTCTATTGTGGAAGTTTTGCCGTGCATGATTTTTTTGGCTGAAACGACTTCTCCCCCAAAAGCAGCGGCAATGGTTTGATGACCGAGACAAACGCCGAGTATGGGGATTTTTCCTGAAAAGTGTTTGACTACGGCAAGGGACAACCCTGCGGATTCCGGCCGCCCCGGTCCCGGTGAAATAACGATTCCGGAAGGTTTAAGGGCTTTGAGTTCTGAAATGGTCAAGGCGTCGTTCCGGACGACTTTCACCGAAGCGCCGAGCTGTTTTATATATTGTACCAGGTTGTAGGTGAATGAATCATAGTTGTCAATCACGACAATCATCGATCTTGCTCCTTATTATGTTAGGCTCATTCTTAAATAAAGTGCGAAGTGATATAGAGGTTTGTAGAGACGTGTCGGTGACACGTCTTAAGAAATGAGTCGATTCACTCCGTCTTTTTATATATAAATTGATATAATCCCTCTTTTAACACGTGGCCCCGACACGTCTCTACAACTTTAGCTCACTTTTCCGGTTTATCCGGTTTTACACAAGCTGCAAAGCTTTCTGTATGGACATGGCTTTGTTGACGGTTTCAACACGTTCGCGTTCCGGATCGGAGTCGGCTACAATCCCGGCCCCGGCTCGAACCGTTAATTTTCCGTTTTCGATGCTGGCTGTTCGGATGGTGATGGCCAGGTCCATGTTTCCGTTAAACGAAATATATCCGACTGCACCGCCGTAAGGGCCTCTGGGTTCGCTTTCAAGTTCGGCGATAATCTCCATGGCTCTTACCTTGGGAGCACCGGACAAGGTTCCGGCGGGGAAGGTGGCGGCAAGAAGGTCCCATGCGTCACAATCAGTTCTAAGATCACAGGTGATATTGGAAACCAGATGCATGACATGAGAATACCGTTCAACCACCATCAGTTCCGTTACCTGGACCGTTCCGGTTTCCGCCACGCGCCCTAAGTCATTTCTTCCCAAATCAACAAGCATAAGGTGTTCCGCCCGTTCCTTTTCATCGGTAAGCAGTTCGCTCGCCAGATTTCTATCTTCCTGTTCATTTTTTCCTCGGGGACGGGTGCCGGCGATGGGGCGAAGGGTGGCAACCCCGTTTTCCAGGCGGACCATGGTTTCCGGTGAAGAACCCACGAGCGCTAAATCGTCCAGATGTATGAAATAGAGATAGGGTGATGGGTTGATATATCTTTGGGCCCGGTAGAGCTTCCAGAGATCAGGGGCCGGTTCACATACAAAAGGCTGGGAGATGACTGCCTGGATAATGTCGCCTGCAACGATATATTCTTTTGTCTTTTTCACGTGTGAGCGATAAAGATCAGGGTCATACTGAGGTTTTATCCGGTACTCGGATTCAGTTGCACTTTTACTCTCTTCGGGTAAAGGACGGTTGATGATTTCAAGCATGGCTTGAACACGGCTTTTTGCAGTATCAAAAGCGCTGTCGATATCATAACCTGTTTTTTGCTCTTTTTCCGTAAAGACAATAATAACACCGAGCAGGGTATTCCGGATGTTATCAAAGATAAGCAGTTCATCCGGTATCATAAAATGGGCCAGGGGTTTGTCATCCGGCCATTGATTGGGAATGGATTCAAAAAAAGAGACCATTTCATAAGTTAAATATCCGACCATCCCCCCCCAGAACCTGGGAAGCCCGGGTATATCGGCCGGATTGTACCGGCTCATGAAATTTCTCAACACGGCCAGCGGGTCTCCATCATGGGGGATCTGTTCCACAGAGCCGTTCTCGCAAATTTCCACAAAGCGCTGATATACCCTGATATGATAACGGGCAGATGTGCCTATAAAACTGTATCTGCCCCATCTTTCACCCCCTTCGACGCTCTCGAACAGAAAGACGGGTCCTTTGTTTTTATAGATTTTTTTCAGGATCGATACCGGTGTTTCAGTATCTGCCAGAATTTCAACGCAGACGGGGATCACATTATGTTTATCTGTCAATTGGCGGAACTGATCTTTATCCGGAAATTGATTAAGCAGCATGGTTTGTCCTTAAAGTTCAAATTTTAGGGTTTAAGGGACTCGGAACAAACAAATTATCCCATTTAGCATCTCCTCTTCAGGCCATCTTTATCCGATCCTCAATCAAATCGTCCTCGAAATAGAACGACTATTCCTGTGGCGATTAGATTTCGGATCGAATAAATCTGACCT
>JAUUWG010000169.1 GCA_030589165.1 Desulfobacterales bacterium | reverse complement strand
TATTTAGCTGTATACTGATAGATCTGATGGCCCATATAAGCCGCTAAAACGGGCAATGCGTGTTGAGGGCAATCGCCGCGTTCTTTTATGCGCTTCAAGGTATTCACAGCGAAGCTGTGTCGCAGGCTATGGGGAGTTGGTGAGGCGAAGATCATATGGCCGATAACCTGCCTGGGGCGATCAATGCCGATATCATGGACTGATCGGTGAAAGACAAAACGCAGCCTGGGATCATTTAATCCTTTTTGTCGATTTCCGACGAACAGATATGGATTTTGATCTTCAGCCTGCAAGGCATTTCGAACGGATAGGTAGTTGTCAAGTTCTGCGGCCACGGATCTTGGAACAGGGATGAGACGGTCTTTGTTAAATTTGGTTTTTTCGATGTAAATGGTTCTTTCACGGCATCGATAATGGTGGAACTGTAGTCGCAGGGGCTCTTTGATTCTGAGTCCACATCGGGCCATAAGGACAACAGCCATATATTCAGACAAATCTTTTAGGTATTGCCTTGGTTCTTTACGGATTCGCTTGCAGACTGCCTCAATTAATTGGTCGGTTTGTTTTGGAGAGAAGATAAAGGGGACAAATGAATGCTCCGGTACAGGCGGGATGTCTCTTAATGGATTTGCCGTATAGTAATCCGTTCGTACCATAAATTTAAAAAAGACGCGAACAGAGCTAAGAAGACGATTTATAGATATTGGCTCCATTTTAAGGTCGTTCCTGAGCTCGAGGAAAAAGGAAGGTTGCAATACACCTGGCTTGATTTTTTTGTCCTTTACATAGTGGTCAAAACGTAAAAGATATGATCGTATCGGTTTTAAAGAATAACCAAGGTTTTGACGATACACGATAAATTTATTGAGTTGGGGAGCCAGAAAGCTTTCAAAGTTCTTCATCGAATATTACCCTTCGCATGAGCTTAATATGAATATTAAGATATTTTTCAGAGGAATTGATGTTATTGTGGCCCATCATCTCTTTAATTTCATAGATGGAGGAGCCTGCCTCCAGCAGATTCTGAGCATAGGTGTGCCGCAACCAGTAGGCTGTGCCGGACAGTCCCGCTTTTCGGATACATTCGGTGATATGCTGGCCGACCGAGGTAGCTGAGATGGGTCGGTAAGGCGCTACCAGATTCAAAAAAAGGCTCCGGTGCTTGCTTTTAGGTCTTGCGCCGATGATATAGGCGGCAATGGCTTTAATGGTGTTTTCAGGAAGAGGAAGCTTAACTGAGCGATCGTTTTTCCGATCCGTCAGGGTCAGCTCCGATTGTGTAAATGAGATGTCATCTAAGGTGATGAGGCTAATTTCAACCGGGCGCAGACCCAAACCATACGACAGGTGTACCAGCGCATAATTTCGAAGATTTTTGAATGAAGAAAGTTCAAAGCTGTCAAAGAGTCGTTGAATTTCATGGGTGCGAAAAAATTTAGGTGGCTTGCTTTGAGCAAATTGACGAGGGCCGATGACCAAGGGAGCGAGATCTTTGCCTATGATGCCGCCGGGGTAATACAGGTACTTTAAGAACCCCCGAAGATAGGAGCGGTACGTTTGGCGGGTAGCTGGAGAAAAGGGGGCAAAAAATTCCGCCAGGAACGCATCAATTTGTTCAATGCGGATGGAAGCCAGTTTGATGTTTTGTCTTTCAAGGTAATCATGAAAAGTGCAAAGGACCCTTCTGATGCGGACAAGCTTGATTGATGATACTCTCCGGGTTTGATTATAATAGAGCAGATAGTCCTCGTAAGGATCCGGCAGTCTGCGATGCGGCGGGTCTATGGGCTGATAGATTCTTTTTTGATCAAATAGACACCGCCAAAGTCCTCTTACCCCGGGCCCGGTCGCTGCTTGTGTGTTTTTTTGAAAGTCTTTGAGTGTATTAAGGGTAAAGATATCATTCCAGTCAATTTGCTGCCGGAATATGAAGAGGAAAAAGCTGTTCAATTCATTTCGATATGTATCACATGTGCGGAAAGAATAGCCGGCGGAAATCATCCATTGCAGGTACTCGTCAATGGCTTGCTTTAGTGTTCGACTCGGGTTATCGATCATGGGTTAATCCTCTGAGCGACTGTTGAAAAACTTGAGCAATCGACACAGGGCCTTTCCCCCGCATTGATCGAGGCTTTTGGTGCCGATAGACGTTTAATGGCGCCGGCAAAGAAAGCACTTGAAAAATGGTTCCGTCAAAGGCAATCAAATCTTTTTCGATCAGCCCGTCTCTGGTCTTTAGGTATTGATCGACATCGAGGCCAAGGAGCGAACAAATGGAATTGCAGCTATAAAAGGACAGTCCGTAACGATCTGCGGCCAGTACCAGAAAGAGATACAAAAGAAGTTCGTGCTGATTCAGAGTAGCTAAAAATCCATCGGCAAGAAACCGATGGGGAATAAAGCCAAAGCTGCCCTCAATTTGTCTGATCCGATCGGGGACCAGTATTTTTTTGCGTATCATGTCCACTCCTTTCATTTTTAGCCGTATCCCCGGCGGGGAAATTGATCCACAATTTGACCGTCACATCCGCAAAAAAGACAATACGGGCTATTTTTCACATGAAAAATGCGACTCCAGAGCCTGCATAGAACTCCCATAACCCATGCGGGTAGTACTGTGGAAGATGGATCATCCATGTTTTTTTGATTGTTTTCGCTCAGGCCATGCCGGCGGCGATTTTCAGCTTCGCGATGGGCTTTTTTACCTTTATCGGTTCGGCGATACCGTCTTTGGGTTTCACAGTGATTTTTTCGTTTTCCCGCGATCCGGCATGGATCACTGCAGTAAGCTTGTCCCCTGAAGCAAGCCCGGCAGATACAGAAAATCAATCCGCACCATCGGCAGCGAATTTGGATCAATAGCAGAATGGACATAACTCCGGTCTTGCAAACAGCCGGAAGATAAAGTAGAAAGGAAGTGTGTGGGAGGAGCTTCCGGCTGTTCGCAGTAGCTCTTCTTTAAAGCCCGAAGGTGGCTCTTCGGGCTTTCCCTTTTATTATTTGAGGAACGTGTCTTTTTCAACCTTTCAACAGGTTAGGGAATAAAAGGAATTAAATGGATTTCTTTTATCTTTTAAGAAGGAAATGGAATCAGATGGGAATTAAATCACAAAACATAATTAAATTGGCAACATAAGAAAATAAAATCTCAGGCAAGGGGACCAGTGGGAATACTCCTTTCATTGGTAGTATTTTTGCTGTTGCCGTTGACCCGGCAAACGTCGTTACAGTTTATAAGACGAGCAAGATCGAAAAATATTGGAAGAAGCCATGAAAATAACCTACAATTTGTCGGCATTTTCGGTGCTGGCTTGAACCCAACCGGTATCATTGAGGCAAATATCGCCCACCTTCTCAAAGTCGCCTACCTGACTTATCGGGCGGCGGTTCACCAACTCAGCCTCCAGGAGAA
>JAUUWG010000146.1 GCA_030589165.1 Desulfobacterales bacterium | reverse complement strand
CCCCCCACATATATCTTAGAAGGCCATAAGATTTTGGCCCTGGGAACCTTTGGTTTAAGGGATGATCTACCTTGGTTCTATAATGTTTTTCAGGCGGAAAAAGTACAGACTTGTATCGAGACTGTCGGAAAACCCTAAAACAATAGTTTTGGACCTTGTAAGTGGTTGATTTTACAATATGTGAGTTTTGCTAAAACGCAATATTTGGACTTTTTCGACAGTCTCAGCAGTAGTCTATACTTTGCCCGAACGCCATATTTTATGTCTTTCTCATCATTCAATGTCAATCTTTTTTAATAAAATGATGTATGCGTTTTTTAGTTATCAGTAACCTGGTCTTTAGCCTCGGTAATCTGTCCTTTGGCTTCTATCATCTGATCTCTGTCTTCTGTCTTGTGTCTTCTGTCATCTACCTTCTGTTTTTTGGCGTCAATTCTTTATCGTCTTTTTTATCAGGGACTTTAAATAAATTGGTGATGTCCTCGACAATCAAATACAACGCCGGCACATAAAGAAGCGTTAGCACCGTAGCAGCGATTAGCCCGAAGCTAATACTTACAGCCATGGGAATTAAGAATTGGGCCTGAAAACTGCGCTCCAGCAAGAGCGGAAAAAGCCCGGCGACGGTGGTTAGCGAGGTCAGAAACACAGGCCTGAACCTGGCTTTTCCGGATTCGACAACGGCAGTATTGATCTCCGCCCCACTGCGCACGGCCCGGTTAATAAAATCTATCAGGATCAGCGAATCATTGACCACGATGCCTGAAAGGGCTACTATGCCAAAGATGCTAATTAAAGTGAACTGCATGCCCATGACCAGGTGGCCTAAAATGGCTCCGATCAAGCCGAAAGGAATGGCTATCATAATGATAACCGGCTGTATGTAAGAACGAAACTGGCTGGCCAGCAAAAGAAAGATACCCATCATCGCCAGTAAATATCCGCTTTTTAAGCTGTCCAATGACTCTCGGGTCCGCTTCTCCTGTCCTTCTAAATCATAAGTAATTCCAGGGTACCGTTTCAGGAGGTCAGATAGAAAATTTGCTTTCAGATCGGCCACAATGTTACTGGCATTGGCAATAGCTTCGTCGATATCTGAAATGACCGTAATGGTTCGTTTCCGATCCACTCTGTTAATTGTAGAATAGGCTCTTCCATGATGGACATCAACGACCTCTTCGATCGGAATCTCACGACCGTCATGAGTACGGAGGCGCATTTCTTCAATGCCGGAAAGACTCCGCCGGTCTCTGTCTGCATATCTGACCAGTACTTTGAGATCATCCCGTCCTCTCTGAATACGAAGGGCCTCTTCACCATAAAAGGCCTGACGAATTTGCCTGGCAACGTCACGCATGGTGATGCCTAACGATCTGGAACCTTCCTTTATCTGGATCTTTTTTTCCTGTTTGCCGGGTTTGAAATTGTCGGAAATATCAAACGTGCCGGGATACGTTCCGATCTCGGCCTTCAACTCATCGGCTGCCTGTTGAAGCTGATTGAAGTCCTGTCCGGAAAGCTGAATCTCAATCGGGTTGCCGGCCGGTCCGCCTTCTAAAGTAGAAAAAACTATGCTTTCCACTCCCGGTATTTCCCCGACACGATTGCGCCACTGGTTAAGGATCATATACGTGGAAATATTTTTTCGCTTTTCTGAAGACGCCAGTTCTATCCAAATTTCCCCAACGTGGCCGCCGATTTCTTCAGGTTTCCAGTCTCGGCGGGGAATTATGCCGACAAGTGAAAACGAGTTTTTCACCAGCGCGCCGTTTTCTTTTGAAAACTCATGAAAAACTTCGTTGAGTTCAAAGGCTTTATTTTCGAGATGTTCGACGGTCTTCTCGGTTAATTTAAACGGCGTACCCAGCGGATAGCTGACGTCAGCTATGATCCAGTCACTTTCGCCTTTTTGAAAAAAGACAAAAGGCACATAACCACCTTTCACAATACCAAGACTGATGATTAGGACCCCAATGCCAATAGAAAAAGTGAAATACCTGTTTTTAATCACATATTTTATGGCCGGCGTATAAATCCGTTCAATAACGGTGTTGAGTCCCCGCTCAACCTTTTCGCGTAGGCGTTCGTGCCCGGAAGTGAATTTGCCGCTTTTCTTCTCTGAGCGTGTCAGAGCTTGGTTTAGATGGGTCGGAAGAATTACCAGGGCTTCGAACAAAGACACAATCAAAATGGTGATGACGGCCATGGGCATGACAGCGATAAATTTGCCCATGATTCCCCCCATAAACATGAGCGGCAAAAATGCCACGATAGTGGTTGTAACTGCCATAACCACCGGACCGCCGACTTCCTTTAAGCCGTCTAGCACCGCTGTTGAAGGTGATTTACCCCGGCGATAGTGGGTATAGGTATTCTCCCCCACAATAATGGCATCGTCCACAAGAATTCCAATGGTCATGATAAAGGCAAAAAGGGATATCATATTGATGCTTTGATCCGAAAAGTCGAGCACCAGAAAGGCCCCCATGAAAGAGATGGGTATCCCAACCGCAACCCAAAATGCCAGGCGAAAGTTTAAGAAAATGGCAAGGGCAATAAAAACCAGTATGATACCTTGAAGGCCGTTGCGCAGCAGCAGATCAATCCGTTCCTGCACCATCACTGATAGATCTCCCCAAGTGGCGAGGCTTATTCCTTCCGGCAGTATATGTTTTTGACGACTCACATAATCTTTTACGATCTCGGCGAGTCCGATGACATCCTGATCAGTGGTGCGGCGGACTTGAACGATAGCGGCAGGCTTGCCATTAAATCTTGTCTTGATATCTGTATCTTTAAACCCATCGATTACCTTTGCCACCTGTCCGAGCCGTACGACCGTGCCGTCATCCAGAGTAATTAAAGGCAGCCTTGCAAATTCTTCCCCAGTATAAAGCTGCCCTTTGGATCTTACCAGGAACTCACCTTGTTTTGTTTTAATGGTGCCCCCGGGAAGATCAATGCTCCCTGAACGGACGGCATTAACAACCTGATCAAAAGAGATTCCGTAACGCCGCAAATCTTCTTCCGCCATCTCCACAGCGATTTCATAATCCCGCACGCCGACAAGATCTATCTGCGTAATGGAATCCGGTCGTTTGAATGCCAAAAGCTTAGCCAGAGAATTCAAAAGCCCCCGCAGTCCACCGGAATCCGTCCCCGAATCAGGTTTAGCTTGCAAGAGATCGTCACGGATATCTTCGGCGAGTTTACGCAAGAGTTTTTCGGAAATATCGCCATACACAGCCACAGAAATGGTTGGGTCCTGTTTCAGAATTTCGGTAACGAGCGGCTCTTCGGCCTCTTCAGGAAATGTGTCGATCCGATCGACTTCGGCTTTTATCTCATCCAGCACTTTCTGCGCATCAGTGCCGGATTCAAGTTCCGCCAGGACTCCACCGAAGCCTTCACGCGCGGTGGAGATCATGCGGGATATCCCCTCAATTCCTTCTATTTCCTCCTCGATTTTAATGCAGATGGCCTCTTCTACTTCTTCCGGGCTTGACCCCGGATACACCACGCCGACATGGATCATATCCAGGGCGAACTGGGGGAACATTTCCCTACGCATCTTCACCACCGCGAATAGACCGGCCACGACGATAAAGATCATGATCAGGTTAACGGTAACGCTATTTCGTATGGACCATTTGCCTAAGGATTTCATTGCCTTATTACATGTCTATATAAGCCAAGATCTTAAATTTTATGTCAAGCCCGTCCTGGCGCGACGTGATGTGGATATGCAACTGCTTTCACTGCTTATGAATGCCTCGTTCTCCATCACCGCCTCTTGATATGCCAGGTCTGGGCCAGGGTTTTGATGTTACGTGAATAGATCTATGTCTCACCGCCCGCTTCGCTAGAGGCACAGAGATCGCAGAGAAAAACGTGTTCCCCTCTGCTGCTGACCCCGAAGGAATAGGCTCCGCCCATTCCACGGGGCGGAGGACGGCAGAAAA